>JAPLEP010000034.1:0-66166 GCA_026391155.1 Bacteroidota bacterium | reverse complement strand
TACGCAGCAGAAGATGCTGATATTACTTTACAATTAAAAAATTGTTTTACACCATTAATTAAAAAGCGTGGTGTAGAAAAAGTATTTAATGAAGTAGAAAATCCACTCGTGCGCGTACTCGTAGATATGGAATATGAAGGTGTGAAAGTAGATATAGATTTTTTAAACGAATACAGTAAGGTCTTAGAAGTTGATGCTAAGATTAGTGAAGAGCGCGTTTATGAACAAGCGGGGGTTCGTTTTAATTTAGCCTCTCCTAAACAATTGGGGGAAGTTTTATTTGATATTTTAAAACTAGATGCCAAGGCAAAGAAAACTAAGACCGGCCAATACGCAACAGGGGAAGATGTATTACAAAAAATGGCAGCCAAGCATAAAATAGTAGATGATATTTTAAATTTTAGAGAATTAACTAAATTAAAATCTACCTATGTCGATTCTTTTCCGGAATTAATTAATCCAAAAACCGGCCGCGTGCATACTAGCTATGCGCAAGCAGTAGCGGTTACAGGAAGATTAAGTAGCACGAATCCGAACTTACAAAACATACCTATTAGAACCGAGCGTGGTAGAGAAATTAGAAAGGCCTTTATTCCTCGTGAGAAAGGTCGTGTGCTTGTAAGCGCCGATTATTCTCAAATAGAATTAAGAATTGTTGCAGCAATTAGTGGCGACCCGAATATGTGTGAGGCTTTTAAACTAGGCAAGGATATTCATACGGCCATATATGGTATTAATGAAGCCGATGTAACTAAAGAAATGCGTTATAAAGCCAAGAGTGTAAACATTGGAATTATTTATGGGCAGGGCGCTTTTGGTTTAGCAGAAAATTTAGCCATCTCAAGAACAGAAGCAAAAGAAATTATAGACAACTATAAAAAAGAGTTTCCCGGCATTCAAATGTATATGGACCAGCAAATTAACAATGCCAAAGAATTAGGTTTTGTTGAAACATTGATGGGAAGAAGACGCTGGTTAAGAGATATTAATAGTAGTAATTTTACCGTGCGTGGATTTGCAGAAAGAAATGCCATCAACTCACCTATTCAAGGCTCTGCTGCAGATATGATTAAACTAGCGATGATTAAAATTCATGCAGAGATGAAAAAAACCAAATGGGAGTCTAAAATGATTTTACAAGTACATGATGAATTAGTCTTTGATGCGGTTGAAAAAGAATTACCTGCACTAAAAGAACTAATATTGAAATGTATGAAAGAGGCGATGGTGCTTCCTAATGATGTGCCGGTAGAAGCCGAAGTGGGGGTTGGAAAAAACTGGTTAGAAGCGCATTAAAATATAGTTCTCTTACTTCTTTTTATAAACAGGGACTGTGCTACAAGGCTCACCATACATGATGCTTTTCACCACTGGTCTTAGCTTTTGTGTAATAGCAATATAGGCAGACTCCCCTATTGGCGTCTCGCCACAACCCTTGATCACCACCCTTTGGTCTATGTATTCACTAGTATTGATCGAGGAGATTCCTTCAATTATTTGTTGTTCTCTTGCTTTGTTTTCGTCGCCAAAATAAACTGCTTTTGCAAAAGGGTTGAGGGCGGATACAATTAACATATTGGCCCACATTGGAATAATAGCATCTGTAGAACAAATAATACCCACCACCTTATCTTGATAAATAGTCCAGTCGGTGGTAAGAAGTGCTGCACGGAATTCTTTCTCTTTTAATATTAATTCCATAAAAAGAAATGGTTTAATATCAAACAATACAAAATCGTTTGCGGGTAAGAAGCTCGCTAAGTCAATGGTTAGAATTCCACTTTCTGCAACTTTATTATTTAATAAATCGGACATTAATACAACTTAGACCTGTTGTCTACAATGGTAGCCGTTTTCTTTAAAGCGACACTTGTTCTAAATAAAACACTTCTTGTTCTTTGTAAAAGCTCGTCTTTAAAAAATGCAGGATCTTGTTCTGCTTGTTTTGCACCAAGGCTATTAACAGTAATTACAAAAACACCAGAATTGGCTGCAATAGGTTCGCTTAGTTTATTAATCAATGATTTATTGAACGCAGCTCCGGCAATTTTTGGTTCATTGCCCAAACCCGCAATCATTGAATAATTGAAATTAATGCTGTCTGCTTTTTGAATACTTGCTTTTGCATTTGCTGCGATTGCTTCTAAGCTATTGCCCTTTAAATTATTTTTAATTTTTTCTGCTTTCTTTTTGTCTCTAATAATTCCTTCTACTTGTGGTTTTGCTGCTTCTACACTTGCCAATCCTTCTTTATCTTCGCCAGTAATAGCTGCTACAAAATAACTATCGCCCACCTCTAATGGTTCAGAAATAGCATTTACGTTGTTATCGAAAATCCAACGCACTGTTGCTCTACTTGTGCCCACTCCAGGAATTTCAAAATCATTTGCTTTAATGCCCGTGGCTGGCAAAACTTGTTTGTTAATTTTTACCGCGTTGGCGTTGAATGATTTTAAGTCTTTAGCTGTAGATGCAAATTGTGCAGCAGCTGTAGACGCAGCAGTTACCGTTTCATTGCTTGGTAAAATACTTTTAGATAAATAAGCAATTTTATAGGCTGGGCCCCTTGCTCCTTGTTTTAAAACCTCCATAATATGAAAACCAAATTCTGATTTTACCACACCTTTTGCGCCCACCGGGTTTTCGAATGAAAAATCATTTACAGGAATCACCATTTGTCCCTGAGAGAACATAGGAAAAACACCACCCTTTAATTTACTTGATTCGTCGTCTGAATATTGTGCACAAAGCGCATCAAAAGAAGCACCGCCTTTAATTGCATTACTAATACTGTCTGCTAATTTTTTTGCTGAACTATCGTCTCTTAATTGTTGTCCGTTGGTTGGATTAATGGTGCCAATTAAAATATGTCTGAAGCTTGCGCTGTCTGGCCATTGCTTTAAACCAATCACCTTTGCAATGGTATAGTTTTTTCCATCCACATAGGGTCCATATATATTTCCAACACCCACATTAAAGATGGAATCTTTTTGTGGTACCATTATTGATTTCTTACTTAGAAAGCTATTGTAATAAGGGAGCTCTGTTCCTGCTTTGTTCAAGAAAGCAGCGGGGTCGTTGGTGTTTTTAAAATCTTCTTTTAAGGCGACTAAAATATCTCTAGCACTAGCACTGTCAGCGCTAGAAGGCGCAGCACTAAAACCCACAAAGCCTATATTTTTGCTTGTTTCTTCTATTTGAAAAGCAGCTGCGTTTTCATTTAAATAAGCAGCGATATCATCATTGGTCACCTTTACGTCTTTATCTGAAACACTAGAATAGGGTAAGCCCACATAGGAAATACTAGATACGTTGCTTGTTTCTGCCAATTGTTTTTCCGCCAACCATTTTGGTAATTGAACGCCTTTTACGACCAATGCCTGGTATTTACTTCTTAGTCTATTTTCAATCGCAGGTTCAATATAAAATTTTTCAATTTGTTTAACCTGGTCTTTATTTTTTGATTTTTTAATTTGAGCGATAGCTTGTTTTGCGTCGTTTACTTTAAACTCACCCGTGGTCTTATCAGTAAACTCTTGTTTAAAAGGAGATTCATTCCCAAACAATACATCAGAAATTTCTTTAGTTCCTACAGTAACGCCTAATTTCTTTTCTTCTGATTTAAATAAAAGACGATCTACTTCTTGACTCCATAAATAACCAATTAGTTGTTCTCTTTTTACACCCTGTGAAGCATAGTTCTGAACCTGGGCGTCTAACTTTTCTTCAAACTCTAATTTATTGATTACTTCGCCGTTTACTTTTCCAAGGGTGGCGCCATCTGTTGACCCACCTTTTCTTCCAACACCATCTTGTAAAATAAAAGCGATTAAAGCCAAGGTAATAATACCAAAGATGATCCAAGTACCTCTTTCTCTAATGTTCTGAATAATTGACATATATAAATAATTATAGGAGAGCAAAAATAATGTTTTCTTAGTACTAAACGAAGCTAAAAGGATGAAAAACAAGGTTATTTAGGCTAAAAAGCGAATAAAAAATACACAAGGCTGCGGTGGATAAATAAAATTTTAGGGGATATCTATGGTTTTTGGGTGAATAAACCTGCATAAGAAAAGAATAAACAGGTTTTGTTTATACAATAAAAAAGGATTGTAGCATTAATCATCAGGTTTATGCCCGTTAATTAACAGTGATTAACTTGTGTATTACCACTCAAATAATTTAAAATATTAAATAGGTATATTCTGAAAGTCTTATCTGTAAAGGGTTTTATATCGTAAATAAATAAACTTAAAATCGTGTATAAATAAGATATTAAGATATACACAGGTGTAATAGTATTAGTTTATTTATATAAATGTATTAATACTTAATACTACAATAGAAATCCACATTAGGTATTTTAACTACTATTTTAAAATCAACTACTTTTAACAACAACAAACACAGAAAGGTATTCCACTTATTCAACCAACAAAAAACACCTCATTAAACCCCTAAAATTTCTTAAATAAATACTTTAAAATAAAATCCAAAAAAAAACTAAATTTATTACTAAATTAATAAAACAATGATAATCAGTCAATTAAATATAAATTCAAGCTATGTAAAAATAAAAACTAATCAAATTAGTAAAATAATACTAAATATTTTAGTTTATTAACAAATTATCCATATCTTCACCTAAATATTAAAGAAAACATAAAACGACTAACCATGAGTAACCCAAACGTAGAAAAATTAAAAGCATTAAAATTAACCATTGACAAAATTGACAAAGATTATGGCAAGGGAAGTGTGATGATGATGAATGAAAGAAGTCAAGAACCTCAAGAAGTTATATCAACAGGATCTATTGGATTAGATACAGCATTAGGAATCGGCGGCTTACCAAAAGGTAGAATTATTGAAATATATGGACCAGAGTCTTCTGGAAAAACAACAGTAGCAATACATGTGATTGCAGAAGCACAAAAAAAGGGGGGAATGTGTGCAATTATTGATGCAGAACATGCTTTTGATAGTGCTTATGCAAAAAAATTAGGTGTAGATGTAGATAATTTATTAGTCTCTCAGCCAGACTATGGTGAACAAGCTTTAGAAATTGCAGATCGTTTAATTTTATCTGGCGCGATAGATGTAGTGGTTATAGACTCAGTAGCAGCGCTAGTTCCAAAGAGTGAGCTGGAGGGTGAAATGGGTGATTCAAAAATGGGATTACATGCAAGATTGATGAGCCAAGCACTAAGAAAATTAACAGCCACAATTAATAAAACAAATACCATCTGTATTTTTATTAATCAATTAAGAGAAAAAATTGGGGTTGTTTTTGGTAACCCAGAAGTCACCACCGGCGGAAATGCATTAAAGTTTTATGCTTCTGTTAGATTAGACATTAGAAGAATGGCTCAAATTAAAGATGGTGACGAAGCAATAGGAAATAGAGTAAAAGTAAAAGTGGTAAAAAATAAAGTAGCACCCCCTTTTAGAGCCGCCGAATTTGAAATTATATTCGGAGAAGGAATTAGTAAAATAGGAGAAATAATTGATATGGGCGTAGAATTAGAGATAATACAAAAAAGTGGAAGCTGGTTTAGCTATGATAGCAACAAACTAGGACAGGGTCGCGATTCGGTAAAAACCATTTTACACGATAATCCAGAAATGGCAAACGAAATAGAAGCAAAAATTAGAGCCAAAATTGCCTTAAAAGCAGAAGAGGCCGCTAAATAATATTTAAAATACTAAACTGTTTTGTTTTTTAGGGTTAGTTAGTATAAACCGCATCATAATTGATGCGGTTTTTTTATATTTATAAAAAAAAGAGTGATATCTATTTTAAAACTTTTTATTAGAGCGGCGCTCTGGCTTTTTTGCGCAGAAATTAATACGAAGAATAAATATTTATTAAACACCGACGGCGCTTTATTAATCATTGCCAACCACCCCAACTCGTTTTTAGACGCTATTATTATTGGTTCTAGATACAATAGAAGAATCCACTTTTTGGCCAGGGGTGATGTGTTTACAAAAAAACACCATCGCTTTTTACTTAGCCTTTTAAATATGATTCCTGTTTATAGATTAAGAGAGGGAAAAGAATTTTTACACCTTAATGGATATGCCTTTAAAGAATCGGCAAGATTATTGAAAAACAAAGAAGCTGTTTTAATTTTTATAGAAGGAACTTGTTTAAACACCAACCAGCTTCAACCTTTTAAAAAAGGAACCGCAAGAATATTAGAAACTTGTCATGCGGAAAATATCTTTCCGCAAATACACTTAGCGGGCATTGCTTATAATAACTTTAAAGGAATTGGAAAAAGAGTAAATCTTTGTCTTTCCATCTTTATTCAAAAATCAGCCATTATTAGCGCCAAAGACCGTGTTGAGTTTAATCAGCATGTTTTTAATCAGCTTTCTAATTTAATTGTTCTTAACACGCAAGGGGTAGTTATTAAAAAAACCGCCCTATATTATCTACACCTACCCCTTTATACCATCACCTATAATTTTGTTCAGAAAAAAACCAAGGGCACTGTCTTTTTTGACTCAGTTTTGTTCGGGGTTTTGTTTTTCCTCTACCCCCTTTACCTTTTATTAATAATTTTCTTTTTACATTTTTTAAGTATACCACAACCAATAATTTTTGCTACCTTGGGGCTAGTGTTTTTATTAAGAAATCAAACACTAGACACCAACTAATAGTCAAATTTTTATCATGGCAAACAATATGAGAAAGCTGGAAAAAAGAAAAAAAATAGCACTGATTGCGCACGATAATAAAAAAAAGGATTTGATTGAGTGGGCCATTTACAACAAAACCGCCCTTTCCAAACACAGCCTAGTAGCAACGGGTACCACGGGTAAATTAATTGAAGAAGCCTTAGATCAACCCGTAAAAAAATTATTAAGCGGCCCGCTAGGGGGAGATCAGCAAATTGGCGCTATGATTGCCACGGGAGATATTGATGTTATCTTTTTCTTTTTTGATCCCATGGAGGCACAGCCCCACGATAGTGACGTAAAAGCATTGCTAAGACTGGCCGTTGCCTGGAATTTACCGATGGCTTGCGATAGAACCACGGCAGATTTTTTAATGACCTCTAGATTTATGCAAGAAGTGTATGAATACAAGCTTCCAGATTATACCCATTACCTAAAAAGAAATATTTAATATCATTTAAAACTAAAAGAGTATGAAAAAGCAATCCATTTTATTTTGTACAACAATAGCCTTGTTTATTGTAGCCATGAGTAATACCAGTAATGCACAAAACGGTTTATTGGGCTTTAAAAACGCAAGTAAAGAAAATAAAATAGAAAAAGATTTTGACGCACAACTAAGTGCCAAACGAATAGGCGAAAACATTAAACTTTTATCTTCTGTTCCACATCATATAAGTTCAGTAGGCGGTAAATTTGTTGCAGAACAAATTGCAAAAACATTTAGAGAAAATGGTTGGGATACAAAAATAGAAACCTATCAAGTTTTATTTCCTACACCCATCACAAGAGTATTAGAAATGAAGGGGGCCACCAATTACAAAGCGCAATTAAAAGAATATGCTGTAAAAGAAGACGCCACTTCTAATCAAGCAGATCAACTTCCTACTTACAATTGTTGGAGTGCAGACGGAGAGGTAAACGCACCCCTGGTGTTTGTAAATTATGGTTTACCAGAGGATTATGAAACATTGGCTAAATATGGTATTGATGTTAAAGGAAAAATAGTCATTGCAAAATATGGTCGTAGTTGGAGAGGGATTAAACCAAAAGTGGCACAAGAACATGGTGCGATTGGTTGTTTAATTTATTCGGATCCAATGGACGATGGCTATACCGCAGGGGATGTTTATCCACTTGGCGCCTATAAAAATGATCAAACAGTACAAAGAGGCTCCATTATGGATATGGTGGTTTATCCTGGAGATCCTACTACCCCCAATATTGGTTCAGTGGAAGGTGTAAAAAGAGTAGACCATACTGAAGCAACTAATTTATTAAAAATACCAGTACTCCCAATAAGTTATGGTGATGCGGCGCCGCTGTTAAAAGACATGGATGGTCCTGTAGCCCCAAAAGAGTGGGCAGGCTCGTTGCCTTTTACTTATCATATTGGTCCAAGTAAATCAAGTGTTCACTTGAAGGTTTTATTTGATTGGAAACTTCGACCAGCATTAAATGTTATTGCTACCATAAAGGGCTCGGAATATCCAGATCAGTGGGTTATTAGAGGCAACCATCACGATGGCTGGGTTAATGGTGCTTCTGATCCAATAAGCGGTATGGCTTCTGAATTAGAAGAGGCAATTGCCATTGGCGGTTTATTAAAACAAGGCTGGCGTCCAAAAAGAACCTTGGTTTATTGTGCCTGGGATGGAGAAGAACCGGGCTTATTGGGTTCCACGGAGTGGGCAGAAGACCATGCTGCTGAGTTACAATTAAAAGCAGTGGCGTATATAAATTCAGATGGCAATGGTCGTGGGTTTATGGGCGCAGAGGGTTCTCATGCTTTTGCACCAATGATCACAGAAATTAGTAAAGAGGTGATCGATCCACAAACCGGGGTTTCTGTTTTTGAAAGATCAAAAGCAAGAAGAGCCACCAGTGCATCGACTATTAAATCAAAAAAGGAAGCCCTTGAGTCAAGCGCTTATCCACTTGGCGCCCTGGGTGCTGGATCAGACTATTCTTCTTTTATTCAACACTTAGGTGTGCCTTCCTTAAATATTGGTTTTGGTGGTGAAAATAGCGGCGGCGAATACCACTCTATTTATGACTCTTATGACAACTACATTAGATTTAAAGATCCTGGTTTTGAATATGGCGTAGCCCTTGCAAAAACCTCTGGTCGTGCAGCTTTGCGCTTGGCAGAAGCAGATGTTTTACCCTTTGATTTTAGAAATTTACAGGCAACAATTAAAGGTTATGTCACAGAGTTAATTTCTAATGTGGATCAAATGAGAGAAAAAGTAAAAGTTGAAAATGAACTAATCACAAAGAAAGCCTACCTCATTGCAGCAGACCCTGCCGAGGGCTTAAAAACCCCTACCGCTGAAACAGAAGTGCCTTTTATTGACTTCTCCTTCATTTTAAATGCTTTATCCAATCTTGAAAAAGCCGCAGCACATTTAGAACAAGCAAAAGCAAGTGCAGATGTAAATAAAATAAACAATTTAAATGCAAAAATATTTGCCGCAGAGCAACAGCTTTTGAGTACAGGTCTTCCTCGTCGACCTTGGTTCAGACACACCATTTATGCGCCAGGGTTTTATACGGGTTATGGAGTTAAGACAATTCCAGGCGTGAGAGAAGCCATTGAACAAAAAAACTGGTCAGAAGCTAAAGAACAAATAAATCAAGTGGCTAATGCCATTGAAAAACTTTCTATTTATTTAGATGCACTTTAGCATGTAAATTTGTACATGCCTTTTCAACTAGAATCTACCTATACCCCGTCGGGCGATCAACCATCGGCCATCCAACAGCTCACCGACGGGGTTTTAGAGGGAGATCGTTTCCAAACTTTATTAGGGGTTACAGGAAGTGGTAAAACTTTTACCATTGCCAATCTCATACAAAATATTCAGCGACCTACCTTAGTGCTCACGCACAACAAAACATTGGTAGCACAATTGTATGGAGAGTTCAAACAATTTTTTCCCAACAATGCGGTGGGCTATTTTGTTTCCTATTACGATTACTATCAACCCGAAGCTTATTTACCTACCTCTGGTGTCTACATCGAAAAAGACTTAAGCATCAACGAAGAGTTGGATAAACTAAGACTACAAGCCACCGCACAATTGTTAAGTGGTCGCAGAGATATCATTATTGTTGCCAGCGTAAGTTGTATTTATGGAATGGGAAACCCTACTGAATATGAAAAAGGAATTATAAGAATTCATAAAGGTATGGTGGTTTCCAGACAAGCCTTTTTACATGCCTTGGTGAACAGTTTGTACCATAGAACCGTTACAGAATTTGATAGAGGCTCCTTTAGGGTCAATGGAGATACGGTGGACATTCGATTGCCTTATGTGGATTATGGTTACCGCATTACATTTTTTGGCGATGAAATAGAATCTATAGAAAGTTTAGAAATTGAAAGCGGCAAAAGAATAGAGGAAATGGAAAACGCAGCCATCTTCCCTGCTAATTTATATTTAGCGCCCAAAGAACTGGTGCAAGAAATCATTGCTGAAATACAGGATGAAATGCGAGCACAAGTGGAGTACTTTAAAAATACGGGCAAACAAATAGAAGCACAAAGACTAAAAGAAAGAGTTGAATACGATATAGAAATGATACGAGAATTAGGTTATTGCACAGGAATTGAAAACTATTCGCGTTTTTTTGACAGAAGAATACCCGGCACTCGACCCTTTTGTTTATTAGATTATTTTCCCAAAGATTTTTTATGTGTGGTAGACGAAAGTCATGTCACGATTCCACAAATATCAGGCATGTATGGTGGCGATAGAAGTAGAAAAATGAATTTGGTGGAATATGGTTTTAGGTTACCCAGCGCGATGGATAATCGACCATTAAATTTTAATGAATTTGAAAATATCGTTGGTCAATCCATTTTTGTAAGCGCCACGCCCGGAGAATATGAATTAGAAAAAACAGGTGGCTTAATTGTAGAACAAGTAGTAAGACCAACTGGATTGCTAGACCCCCCCATTGAAGTTAGGCCGACTAAAAATCAAATTGATGATTTATTGGAAGAAATTGCAATGCAAGTAGAAAAAGGAGACCGTGTACTAGTGACCACCCTTACAAAAAAAATGGCCGAAGAAATGGATCGATATTTAAGCCGAATTCAAATAAAATCAAAATACATTCATAGTGATATAGATGCACTCGAAAGAGTAGAAATATTAAGAGAATTAAGATTGGGCATTATTGATGTATTGGTGGGTGTCAACTTATTAAGAGAAGGATTGGATTTACCCGAAGTTTCCTTAGTAGTGGTCTTGGATGCGGATAAAGAGGGATTTTTAAGAAATGAAAAATCTTTAACCCAAACCTCAGGCAGGGCAGCAAGAAATGTAAATGGAAGAGTTATTTTTTATGCCGACAAGACCACTCAAAGTATGCAACGTACCATTGATGAGACCAATAGAAGAAGAGACAAGCAAATTAAATACAACGAGGAGCACCATATTACCCCCACCACCATTGTAAAAAGCATTCAACAAGTGATGGCGCAGTCTGCGGTATTGGATATCAAAGGCTATACGCTCAATAATATTAATATTAAAACTACAGACAACATGTTGATGGTGGCGGAAAGCGAAAATACCTATACCACCATCCCACAAATAGAGAAAGCCATTACGCAAACTAAAAAACAAATGGATAAATTTGCCAAGGCTTTAGACTTTATGGAAGCCGCCAAACTAAGAGATGAAATGTTTAGATTAGAAACGCAGCTTGAAAAAATGAAAAATTCCTAAAACAGCTAATTAATTATATACCAATAATGTCAACCATCATCGAATCTATTTATACAGGCCTAGTTCAAACTACATGGTTAGAAGCAATTGCGGTAATTTCTGGTATTGTTTCCGTATGGTACAGTAGAAAAGAAAATATATTGGTTTATCCTACTGGGCTATTAAACACGACGATCTACATTTATCTCAGTGCCAAGGGGCACTTATTGGGAGAAGCCAGTGTAAACATTTATTATACCATCATGAGTTTGTATGGTTGGTATTTGTGGACAAGATTAGATCCGAACAAACAAACACCTGTTTTAAAAATAACTAAAAGCACCTTAAAAGACTGGCGCAATCAATTACTTTTTTTTATAAGTTTTTATTTGATCATCTATTTTTCTTTGGTTTTATTAAAAAAAGATTTTGCACCCGAAGCTATTCCATGGGCGGATGCATTGGCGAGCGCGGCTGCTTATACGGGCATGTGGTTGATGGCCAAGAAAAAATTAGAGAGTTGGATTTGGTGGATAGTAACCAATATTGCTTCTATTCCTTTGTATTTTATAAAAGGCTATGCATTTACAAGTGTTCAATTTATTATTTTATTAATTTTAGCTATTGCAGGATGGAAATCTTGGAGCGATAAAATTAAACAAGGGCAAGATGCTTAAATTAAAAAAAATAGTAGTGCTAGGTCCAGAATCTACTGGAAAATCAACCCTCTGCGAAGCATTGGCTAAACATTATGGCGCTGTTGACTGCAAAGAATATGCCAGGGAATATTTACATGAAAATGGTTCAAAATACAATTTTGAAAACTTATTAACCATTGCCCAGGGACAATTAAGATTAGAAGACCAAGCCATTGAAAAAGCGGCGCAGCAATTGAAAGAAAACGGAAAAAATAAATTATTTATTGACACTGATATGTATGTAATGAAGGTTTGGGCTGAATATGTTTTTAATAATTGTCATCCCTATATATTGGAACAAATCAACCAAAGACAATATGATTTTTATTTACTTTGTAATATAGACCTGCCTTGGGCCCCAGATGAAATGCGTGAATACCCTGATGAAAAACCAAGACAAGAATTGTTTTCAATTTATAAAGATATTTTAATCAATCAGCACACACCTTGGGGAATTGTAAACGGTAAAGCTGAAGAAAGAACAGAAAACGCCATCCAATTGATTGATCAGTTTTTTGAATAAAGTCTCTGCTGTTATTTTTTTAATAAGGCAATTACATCTTCATCTGTTTCAATATTATTCATTTCTCTTAGAATTTGTGGATAACGCCATGCCACCCTTTTAGTCATTGGGTTGGCAGTGAACTTTTTTGGATTAGGAAGTCCAGCAACAATCATGGCTGCTTCTTGCCTAGTTAACCTTTTAGCAGACTTATGAAAATAATGTTGTGCTGCAGCTTCTACACCAAAACATCCTGGACCAGTTTCAATCACGTTCAAATAGACTTCTAAAATTCTTTGCTTACCCCAAATCCATTCAATTAAAAAAGTAAAATAGACTTCGGGAAGCTTTCTAATGTATTTGTCATAACGACCACCCTGCCATAAAAAAACATTTTTTGCTGTTTGTTGGGTAATGGTACTAGCCCCACCACCCAAGGGGATCTTAGATCTTTTATTTTTCTTTTTAGGATGTAAACTTTTTTCAATAGCATCCCAATCAAAACCCATATGGTCTGTAAAAGTTTGGTCCTCACTAGCAATAGCGGCTAATTTTATATTGTAGGATATATCTTTCCATGCAACATAATCTCTTTTTAAACCCAATCCAAAGACATTGGTTATTTGAGTAATGGTAATGGGTGGCTCGAGCAACTTGGTGATCAAAACATAGATCATGGAACTAAAAAATAAATATAAAACGACAAGTCGTATTTTTTTTAGCACAAACAAAAATTTATAAAGTTTCTACAGAAAATCTTTTTCCAATAGGTCTGTAATTAGGATGTGTTCTGTGTAATAGAACCCCAGCCGTCCAGGCCAAAATACCACCCACTAGCCTTGGAATATTGTCATTGGCAAAGAGAGGATCTTTATTAGAAAAGGAATTAATAGCATTTAAGCTCAAATAACCAATACCACCAGTCATTAGAAAAGCGCCATTCGTAAATACGCTATTGTAATGACCTCTCTCAATGGGAAAAGCAATGATTTCGTTAATCTTTACGGCTAGTTTTCCCAGTTTTAAAGTATCCTGTCCATAAGTTCCATACATAGAGACAGTTGATTGCAATGCAAATTGATTGATTTGAACAGAATCATTTCTTATCCAATCGATATAACCAGTTAACCACTGTTGGTTGCTAAATTGAAAACTCAGGTAATCCCCAACGGTATAGGAGTGTACCACGACACCCTTGTCTTTTAACAATAAAAGCTGACCTCCTTTACTATCCCCTTGCGCCATACTTGAAGCTGCAAAGCAAATCAATAATAAAAAAGTATAGTGTAATTTTTTATTCACTTAAGCAATTTACGATTTAAACTTTATATAATTGGTGCTCATTTTTCTAGTTGCCTAGCCAGTTTAACTCCTTAATGATAATTCAGGGCACCATAAAATAGCGCCGCACTAAAAAACAATATGATAATTCCGGATATACGATTGATGACCACCATATTGCTTAGTGTTAGGCGAGACCGAACCTTGCCTGCTAGCATCACCTTGACCAAATCGGAAATTAAGACAAATAATAAGCAAGTACCAAAAACAATTAGCTTATAATGAAGAGGATCGTTGGTTTCATTGGCGCTAGCGCTGATGGCAGCGGTCCAGGCAAACCAAAATAAAAATACATTTGGATTCAAGGTATTCATAAAAAAACCGGAGATAAAAACGCCAAGCAGGTCTCTTTTTCTCATGTTTTTATCTTTGTCTTCCTGACCTGGTTCAAAACTTATTTTTTTGAAAAAAATTGTATACAAGCCCATCAACAATAAAAAGCCAGCGCCCACCATCGCAATCAAGGCTTTATGGTTTAGGGCCATTGTAAAGAAACCAGTAAATAAATTGCAAATCGTTAAAAGTCCAATATCACTCGCAGAGACGCCTGCTACAAAAACATAACCTGCTTTTCGCCCATTGGTTAAGCTTTGTTTTAAAATAGCAAAAATAACAGGGCCTATAGAGATGCTTAATAAAAACCCAAGCAACAAGCCTTTAAGTAATGGAGCAATCATCTTAATGCTTTGAAATAAATAATTTCCAATCTTCCAACATCGACCCTTTCAATACCCTTGGAAATTTATGTTGACCCCCAATTTTCCCCTTACTTTGAAGAAAAGTCATAAATGCTTCTTCTTTTAAAACGGTAATTTTTATTTCTTTTAATGCAGATTTTCTTTCTATGGCGTAATCATCATTCAATTCAATTAGTTTCTCATCAATTTTATCAGCCAATATTTTTTCATCAATGCTTTGATCGCAGGCCACATACCAATGATGTGCAAAAAAAGTTCCTGACGGTTCACCTGTAACACAATATTCAGGAATAGATAAATTTAATTCTTCACTTACCAACTGTATGGCTTTGTTCATATTATCTACACTCAAATGTTCTCCTACTAAACTTAAAAAATGTTTAGTACGTCCGGTAATAATTATTTCTGCATTGGCTTTGTCTATAAACTTAATCGTATCGCCAATTAAATAACGCCAAGCACCAGCGGGCGTACTAATCAATACAGCATAGTCTTTGCTCTCTTCCACTTCATGAATTAAAAGCGCTTCAGGATTTTCAATCATATCACCATTTGCATCAAAGTTGATATCATCAAAGGGTACAAATTCAAAAAAAATATGTTGACTAAAAGAAAGCTTCATTCCTTTCGCACCTTGCTTGTCTTGCCAAGCTAAAAATCCTTCACTAGCTAAATAAGTTTCTACATAGGTGATGGGCTTACCTAATAATTTTTCAAATCCATGTTTATATGGCTCAAAACTCACCCCACCATGCACAAAAAAAGCAAGATTAGGCCAGATCTCATGAATGTTATTTAATTGGTATTTCTCTATGACCATTTCTATACACATTTGAATCCAAGCAGGCACGCCTACAATAAATCCAATATCCCAGTCGGGCGCTTTTTCTACAATTTCAATTAATTTTTTATTCCAGTCTCTTTCTTTAGCAATTTTTTTTCCTGGTTTATAAAAAGGCTGAAACCAAAAAGGGGCTTTCTTGGCTGTAATCCCACTTAAGTCACCGGCATAATAGCCGGGGCCTTTTTGTAAATCGGTACTTCCGCCAAGGGTCAACCAACCTTTTCCAATAGAAGCCAGTGGCACTTCCTGATAATTAAACAAGCTAATCAATTGTTTAATCATGATAATCTTATTGCCTCTTAATAAGTCATTGGTCACTGGAATGTATTTACTTGCAGCTTCGCTGGTACCACTACTCAGGGCAAAATATTTTATTTTACCAGGCCAGCAGATATCTGATTTACCCTCTAAGGTCAAATGCCACCAGTCTTTATAAATTTTATTGTAATTATAGGTGGGCACATTTTTTTGAAAGGCCTTGGCTGGATGTTTGCTAAGCAAGAGGTCATTAAAATGAAAAGCTTGTCCGAAGGAAGTATACCTAGCGCGACGTAATAATTTCTTAAGCACACGCAATTGAGCTCTTTTAGGACTTCTTGGGGGAATGCCTAGTGCTTTATTGATGTTTTTTGGCAAGTTAATCTCAAAAAGGGGCATCTACAGAATCGGGTTTAATTTTAAAGATTATGTACAAAAATAGGAATGTTATTCGATCAAACGAACCTACTTTTGCCTTATGATTAAAAATACATTATTAACCGCGGTAGAAGCGGGTGGTCAAGTGTTGAAACAGTTTTTTAACGGTTCTTTTACAATTGCTAGCAAGGGTTCTCTGAACGACCTAGTGACAGAGGCGGACCACGCTTCAGAAAAGGCAATTTTCAAAGTAATTCAAGAGGCTTTTCCTAGTCATTTTATTTTAAGTGAAGAAACAGGAGAAATCAAACAAGACTCCAACATAAAATGGATCATTGATCCAATAGATGGTACCATTAATTTTGCCAATGGTATTCCCATTTGTTGTGTAAGTATTGGCGTAGAGGAAAATGGTAAAATGATTTTAGGAGCAGTCTACAATCCAATGATGAATGAAATGTTTATTGCAGAACGCGGAAAGGGTGCCACCTTAAATGGCAATACCATTAAAGTAAGTGCAAAAGAAAATTTATTGAGCAGTTGTTTGGTGACCGGATTTCCTTATCAATATTTAGATTCAGAAAATGGACCCTTACAAATTTTTGAAAAATTAATTCGCAAGGCCATACCTGTTCGAAGGTTAGGAAGTGCAGCCATAGATTTGTGTTGGACTGCGGCCGGAAGGTTTGATGGATTTTATGAACATAAATTACAAGCCTGGGATAGCGCTGCAGGATTTTTGATGGTAGAAGAAGCAGGAGGAAAAGTAACCGACTTAAGTGGTAATCCCTACAGCCCATACCAGCCGGGCATTATAGCGACTAACGGAAAAATTCATGATCAATTATTAAACGTCATTAAAGGCGGAAATTTATAAAATATTTTTATGTCAATAGAAAGAACCGAAATTGATAAATTGGGAGAGTTTGGTTTGATAGATCATCTCACAGAAAATTTTGAAACACATAATGCCTCTACTATTTTATCTATAGGTGATGATGCAGCCGTGATTGATCATTTTGGAAAACAAACAGTGATCACCACCGATTTATTAATTGAAGGGGTGCATTTTGATTTAATGTATACACCTTTAAAACATTTGGGTTATAAATCTGTGGTAGTGAATCTTAGCGATATCTATGCCATGAATGCGCAGCCTACGCAAATTACTATGAGCATCGCCTTTAGTAATCGTTTTAGTTTAGAAGCTTTAGAAGAATTTTATGAAGGTGTAAATATTGCTTGTGAAAAATATGAGGTGGATTTAATTGGCGGCGACACGTCAACTTCACAAAAAGGATTAATAATTTCCGTTACCGCAATAGGAGAAGTAGCACCCGATAAATACATCAAACGTAGTACCGCTGAAACTGGAGACCTGATCTGCGTTTCAGGCGATTTGGGTGCCGCTTTTTTAGGCTTAACACTCATGGAAAGAGAGAAAAAAATATTTGTAGAGAATCCACAAATACAACCCAATTTAGAAAACGAAGATTATATCGTAGGTCGCTTATTAAAACCAGAAGCCAGAAAAGACATTTTGGAACTATTAGAAAAGCAAAACATTCTACCCACTTCCATGATGGACATCAGTGATGGTTTAAGTAGTGAGGTATTGCATTTGTGCAAACAAAGTAATTTGGGTTGTAGAATTTATGAAGAAAAAATTCCAATCCACGAATCTACCCGTGCTGCTGCTTTTAAATTTGGTTTAGACCCTACGGTCTGTGCATTGAATGGTGGCGAGGATTATGAATTGATTTTTACCATGAAGCAATCCGACTATGATAAAATTACTTTACAAGAAGAAATAAGTGTGATTGGTTATATGTGTGATAAAGAAGAAGGCGCTAAATTAATTACTAAGGGTAAAAATTTATTTGATATTACTGCACAGGGTTGGAATGCTTTTGGCCAATAAAGTCGGTAAAATATAACTTGTTTTTTACTTAAGCCAAGACCATTTTAATGATGGACAAATCGGCGCTTAAGCAGAGTAGATCTGCCTTTCCGCCCATTTCAATGGTACCTAAAATTTCATTTTGCTGCATTACCTTAGCTGGATATAAGCTACACATTCTAATGGCTTCGCCTAAATCAATACTCACTTTATCCACCAAGTTCTTTACTGATTTTAATTGTGTTAAAGCCGAACCGCTTAAGACCCCCTTGCTTTCATATTTATCACCCACCAGTGCATGTTGATACAGTCCGGTATTAGTGGTGGTCACCGCATCAGTAATACAGAATAAACGATCACCCATTATTTTTTTAGCAATTTTAATGGCAGCAAAATCTACATGATATTCATCTGCCACTAAACTACACATTGCAGTTGGGTGATTAAACAAAGCGCCCACCATGCCGGGCGCACGGTGTTGCAATCCACTCATGGCATTGTATAAATGGGTGGCCACATTAATTCCATTGTCTAAAAAAGAATTAGCCAATGTATAGGTAGCATCCGTATGTCCAGCAGAAATAACAATATTATTTTGTTGAATTAAATCAATAATTTTTTGATCTATTACTTCTGGTGCAATGGTAATCATTCCAATAACTCCCTCTGCGTATTGTATAATTTCTTCCACTTCTTGATAGGTAGGTGAATGAATAATATCGGCCTGATGTGCTCCTTTTCTGACGACATTAATCCATGGGCCTTCAATGTGTAATCCCATACAACCCTTACCACCAATGGCCTTGTATGCCTTCACTGCATCAATAGACTTTAGAATAATTTCATGACTTTGTGAAGCAATGGTAGGTTGAAAATAAGCGGCACCTCCAGCCACACAATAATTATATATTTTTTCAATGGTGTCCGCTTCAGGAAATTCAGACAATAATTTATTTTCTGCGCCATAAATTTGAAGATCAATCAATGTAGGAACTACAAGAGGCATGGCATTATTAGGATCATATGCTTCTTTGGCGATACTTATAATTTTTCCATTTTCAAATGCAATCACCACTTCCGTCATCCAATCCCTTCCTGTAAATAATTTTGCTGCCGATATGCTAGTGATCATAAATTTTGCTACTTAGTTATAATTATTGAATATGGAAAAAATCGGCATCTTTCCAAAATGGAAACTGGGTTCGCGCATTCGTAATTTCTTCTTTTTGTAAAGTAATGGTAAAAACATCTTCTTCGTAAGCACAGTGGTAGAGCACTTCTCCAAGGGGGCCAACAATTAAAGAATCACCGCTGTGTGCTATATTGTTTCCATCCAAACCTACTCGGTTCAAGCCCATGGTAATACATT
The DNA here is from genome assembly GCA_026391155.1 of Bacteroidota bacterium. GTDB lineage: Bacteria > Bacteroidota > Bacteroidia > Chitinophagales > Chitinophagaceae > Sediminibacterium. Next base: position 46,770 of record JAPLEP010000034.1, on the reverse strand, counting down.
GATTTTCTATGGCCCTTGCAGTGAGTAAGGTTTTCCAAGCATGGTTTCTTTTTTCTGGCCAGTTGGCTACATAAAGTAATACATCATATTCTTCTCCTTGTTGACGGGCCCAAACAGGAAAACGCAAATCATAACAAATCTGTAAATTAATTTTCCAACCTTTCACACTTGCGATCAATCTTTTATTGCCTGCACTATAATGCTGATCTTCTCCTGCAAAAGCAAACAAGTGTCTTTTATCATAATAGCCTAATTCGCCATTAGGCAACATCCATATTAATCTGTTGTAATATTTTTCATCTTCTTTAATAATTATTGAACCTGTGAGGATCGCTTTTTTCTCTGCCGACAAACTGCGCATCCACTCAATGGTAGGTCCATCCATCGTTTCTGCAAATTTTTCGGGCTGCATGCTAAAGCCAGTACTAAACATTTCTGGAAGTACAATCACTTCTGTGTATTCCTCTATATGCCTGATTTTTTCAGCCAACATGGCTAAGTTGGCGGCTTTATCTTCCCAAAATAAAGCTGTTTGTATAAGTGAAAAACTAAGGGTGGATAGGGACATTCTTTTATCTTATATACTAAAGGTACAATATTCAAATAAAAAACTTATTTCTTGTTTAGTGCTTGTAAAATGGGTAGGATGAGTGCCGATTCAAAGCCTCGTTGATTTAAAAAAGAATTGGTTTTGGCCATTCTACTCATGCCTCTTTCCCCTTTCAGTGAATTCCATTTTTTAGTGGCCAAGGTCAATAAGGTTTTTTTATAATCAAGCTCATCGATACTTTGGAGCGCTTTTTTTATATTCACAGGACTCACTCTTTTTTGTTGCAATGCGAATTTTATCTTTTGCTTTCCCCAAGCCTTAATTCTAAAATGCCCCCCGGCAAAACTTTCGGCAAAACGCGCTTCATTTAAAAAATTATCCGTGATTAAATTGGAAATGATTTCCTCTACTTCATCCTTGGTCATCCCCAATGCATACAACTTGTCTCGGACCTCTTGTTGTGCCCTTTCTTGATAAGCACAAAAATGCCGGATCCTTTGTATAGCCTGCTCTTTACCTACTCTAATTTTTTGCATTTTTATCGATAAGAATGTCAATAAGAAATGCTAAAATAGCTTTTTAATCTTAAGATTTTGCATTAGTTTCGTTAGTGTAATAATGGTTAAATTGTAAGACCTAAGCAGTTAGATTGGATGCCAGAGTCTGCAGCCTTAACCCATACCAATAAAACAATAGCGACCTATGAAATTTATCGTTTCTTCTTCCTCACTTTTAAAACACCTTCAACAAATTTCAGGTGTTATCAATACCAATACCGTATTGCCTATTTTAGAAGATTTTTTATTCGAAATAGAAGATAAAAAATTAAATATTGTAGCTACTGATTTGGAAACGGTAATGCGTGTTCAAATGGATGTAGAAAGTAAGGCCAATGGTCGCGTTTGTATTCCCGCAAAAATTTTGATTGATTCTTTAAAAAATATTGCAGACCAGCCCCTTACTTTTAATATTGATAAAAATTATGCGGTAGAAATTACCAGCGATAATGGTAAATATAAAGTGATGGGGGAGAATCCAGATAATTTTCCAAAAGAACCTACGGCTGATGATACCACAGGATTTAACATGACCAGTGGTGGTTTGTTAACCGCCATCAATAAAACTTTATTCGCCGTAAGTGGAGATGATTTGCGTCCAGCGATGACCGGTGTGTTTTTTGAATTGACCAAGGACAGCGTTCAGTTTGTAGCCACCGATGCGCATCGTTTGGTACGTTATAAAAGAACGGATACCAAGGCCAAACAAAATGCTTCTTTCATTGTGCCTAAGAAACCTTTGAACTTATTAAAAAATGCTTTACCAGATAATGAAGATCCAATTACCATCAGCTTTAACAGCAATCATTTGTTTGTGGATCATGGATCTACACAATTGATCTGTCGTTTGATTGATGCTAGATTCCCAGATTATAAAGTAGTGATTCCTGCCGACAATCCTTACCGCTTAACAGTGAACAAGCATGATTTTCAAAATGCACTTCGCCGAGTGAATGTATTTAGTAATAAAAGTACCAATCAAGTGGCTTTAAATATTACTGGCAATGAATTGCAAATGGCTGCACAAGACATTGATTTTAGTTTTGAAGGAAATGAGCGCATGAGTTGCGAATACAAAGGCGAAGACATTCAAATAGCCTTCAATGCAAAGTTTTTAATTGAAATGTTATCTGCTGCCGATACGGATGATGTATTCTTAGAACTTTCCACACCTAGCAAAGCGGGCTTGATTAAGCCTTCTGAGCAAGCACCAGGAGAGGACTTACTTATGTTGGTCATGCCTTTAATGTTAAATAGCTAATATAATCCCTACCCTATAAAGCGTTTATTTTTACACGCTTGAATATTCAAAACCCGGTGACCTAATCAATGGTACATCGGGTTTTTTTATTTACATTTATACTATAAAAAAACAAGCATGCTGGAGACAATAAAAAACTACTTTGAACATATACCAAGCACCCATAGAGCCTTGTTATTAGCAGGTGGCATTACATTTTTTTGGTTGGTAGAAATTGCAGTCCCTCTATTTAATTTTAAATATAATAAGTTTAAACATGCAGGACTGAACTTATTTTTTACATTCACCACCATTGTCATTAATTTTTTATTCGCACTTGTTATGGTGAAGGTGAGCGATTGGACAGTTAACCAAAATTTTGGATTACTACATGTTATACAACTAAGCCCGTGGGTGGAAGCTATTACAGGTTTATTATTATTAGATTTTATTGGTGCTTATTTAGTACATATGATAGAACATAAAGTAAAATTTTTATGGAAATTTCATATGGTGCACCACGCCGATACGCAGGTTGACACTACTACAGGTAATAGACATCATCCGGGAGAGTCGGTAGTAAGAGCGGTCTTCGCAATTTTGGCTGTACTTGTTTTAGGCACGCCTATGTGGATGGTCATGGTCTATCAAAGTTTAAGCGTAGTCTTAACCCAGTTCAATCATGCGAACATTAAAATACCAAAATGGTTCGATCAAAGTTTTGGATACATCATTGTCTCTCCCAATATGCACAGAATTCATCATCATATTAAGCGTCCTCAAACCGATAGTAATTATGGAAATATATTTTCTTTCTGGGATCGTTTATTAGGCACCTATAACTATACACCTATGAGTGAAATTACTTATGGGCTTGATGTAATGGACAATTCAAAAGATAAGTCAATTGCTTATCAACTCAAAGCGCCTTTTGATAAATCGATAAAATCAGATTACTAATCCAATTTTTAAAAATTATAACAGCGCAATGACTAAAATTGGAGCCTTTATTCCTGCCCGCTATGCGGCCACACGCTTTCCAGCAAAACTAATGCAGGCACTGGGCGATAAAACAGTGATTAGACATACCTACGATAATACAGTGGCAACGGGCCTCTTCGATCAAGTATATGTGGTAACCGATAGTGAAATTATATTCAATGAAATTACTTCAAACGGCGGTAAGGCCATCATGAGTAAAAAAGAACATGAAAGCGGATCGGATAGAATTGCCGAAGCCATAGAACATTTAAACATAGATATGGTAGTGAATGTGCAAGGTGATGAACCCTTTGTAAAAAAAGAACCCCTTGAAAAACTTATTGCTGTTTTTAAAGATGATAAAGTACAAGTAGCATCACTTATGCAAGTATTAACCAATACAGAATTAATTGCCGACCCTAATTATGTAAAAGTAGCCGTAGATAAAAATAGCAACGCCTTGTTTTTTTCACGCAGCGTTATCCCTTATGCAAGAAATACAGATCTTGCCATTATTTATTACGAACATATTGGAGTGTACGCCTTTAAAAAACAAGCCCTACTTGATTTTACTAATTGGCCCATGTCGCCATTGGAGGCTGCTGAAAAAATAGAATGTCTTCGTTATTTGGAAAATGGGGTTGCTATTAAGATGGTGGTCACAAATTATATGGGTGTGGAGATAGATACGCCCGAAGATTTAATAAAAGCAGCGAAACTTTTATAATTAGCAGTTTATACCACACACTTTAATAATAAGTATATTTAAAATAATTATTAACAGGAACCTTCTTTATAATATTAATATTTAACTATGAACAAAGGAAAATTATTTCAATCAACTGTAGTGGCCGCCTTGGCTGGATTTATTTTTGGTTTTGATATGGTAGTTATTTCTGGTGCAGATAAACCTATTCAAGAGCTTTGGCATACCACCCCTTTATTTCATGGTTTTTTTATTATGTCCATGGCTTTATGGGGAACCGTTATAGGCTCTGTGTTTGCAGGCGCGCCCACTGAAAAATATGGTCGTAAAAAAGTATTGATCTGGTTAGGCATAATGTTTATAGCATCTGCTATTGGTTCTGCATTGGCACAAGATCCTTATACCTTTTCTTTCTTTAGATTGATTGGTGGCATTGCCATTGGTATATCTTCTGTAGCGGCACCTACTTATATTTCTGAAATTTCTAACAAAAACAATAGAGGTAAGCTAGTAGGAATGTATCAGTTTAATATTGTGTTTGGAATTTTGGTGGCCTATTTATCCAATTATTTTTTAGCTGGTTTTGGTGGTGCTAACGATTGGCGCTGGATGTTGGCGGTATTGTTGATTCCTTCTAGCATTTATACCATCATGACCTTGGGTTTACCAGAAAGTCCAAGATGGCTGTTCTCTGTAAAAAATGATGAAGCCGGTGCTAGAGCAAACTTAGCTATTGTAGGGGTTGAAAATATTGATCAAACGATACAAGAAATGAAAACCGCTAATGAAGAAGAAAAACTGCAAGGGGGGCTTAAATTATTTACAAAACACCATTCTAAAATTATTTCGATTGCATTCTTTGTTGCTTTTTTTAATCAGGCCTCTGGCATTAATTTTCTTTTGTATTATGCACCGAGAATTTTAGAAGAAGCAGGATTTGCAAAAAATAATTCTTTATTAAGTTCTATCTCATTGGGCTTAATGAATCTAGTATTTACTTTTGTGGGCCTGTGGTTGATTGATCGCATTGGTCGAAAAACATTATTAATCATTGGATCTTTTGGTTATATCATTAGCTTATCGATGGTGGCCTATGGTTTTATTCACCATAGTGCACCGGAATTTATGTTGAGCTTCTTATTGTTATTTATAGCAGCACATGCGGTAGGACAAGGGGCAGTCATCTGGGTATTGATTTCTGAAATCTTTCCTACACAAATTCGAGCCAAGGGCCAGGCCTTTGGTGCTAGCATCCACTGGATCTTTGCCGCCTTGATTACCTTGGTCACTCCAGTATTTTTAGACAGCGAGCATGGCATTTTCAAAGACAATCCTTGGCCCATCTTTGCTTTCTTTTGCGTGATGATGGCCTTACAATTGGTATGGATATTATTAAAAGTGCCAGAGACAAAGGGCGTATCTTTAGAAGAGCTACAAAAGAAATTGGTTCAATAATTTTATCAAACTGCTGTCATGTATAAAAAAACTATTTCTATTTTATTTATTTCTATTTGTTTAAATCTTAGCCAAGCAAAGGCTCAGGAAAAACTATATCAAGAAAAATTTCGTCCACAATATCATTTTAGCCCTAAAATAAATTGGACCAATGATCCCAATGGATTGGTCTATGCAAAAGGCGTCTATCATTTATTTTATCAATTCAATCCTTTTGAAAATACATGGGGCCATATGACTTGGGGCCATGCCACAAGCAAGGATTTAATTCATTGGAAACACGAGGCAATTGCCATTCCCGAATTAAAAGACACCATGATTTTTTCAGGCACTTGTGTGTATGACCAAAACAACAGCAGTGGACTTGGCACCAAACAAAAACCACCCATGGTGGCTATTTATACTGGTCATGTTAAAGATTTCAATCAATCTCAACACCTTGCTTATAGCGTGGATGATGGAAAAACATGGACCAAGTACAATAAGAATCCAATTTTAGATTTAGGTAAAAAAGATTTTAGAGATCCAAAAGTATTTTGGTTCGCACCTAAAAAATATTGGGTCATGTGTGTGAATCTTCCTTTAGAACATCAAGTACAATTTTATTCAAGTAAGAATTTATTAGAATGGAAATTTTTAAGTGATTTTGGACCAATGGGTGATACCACTGGCGTATGGGAATGTCCCGATTTAGTTCAAATTCCTGTCTTAAATTCAAAAGAGAAAAAATGGTTATTGCAAGTTTCTATGAGTGAAAAAATGCAATATTTTATGGGGGAATTTGATGGAGAAAAGTTTATTCTAGACCCTAATCAAAAAACCATTCTAAGGCCCAATGCGGGTCCAGATTATTATGCTGGCATTAGTTATAATCAACTACCCACCAATCATTTACCAGTGACTATTGCCTGGGCGAATAATTGGAGTTATGCAAGAAAAATACCAACTAGTCCTTGGAATGGTGCCATGTCTTTACCAAGAAATATGTGGGCTCAAAATATTAATGGCAATTGGCAATTGATACAAAAGCCAATCACTAATTTAAATGCCTTAAGAAAAAAAATAGCCCTACAAAAAGTAGCTCTTGAATTAAAAGACCAAACCATTGCGCTTTCAACTATTGGCATTCTCTCAGATGTTTATGAATGTAATTTTGAAATTAGTAGTACAAGTACAGAAAAAACAGGCATCAGTGTGTTGAATGATGATTTTAGAGGGGTTGAAATTGGTTACGAACCTCAATTGAAAAAAATATTTATCAATAGAACTAAAACCAATGCTTCTTTTGATCCCTCTTTTTCTGATATCCGCTATTTCACAGCGCCATTAAATACCAATAGCGATAAAATTAAATTCAGGGTATTCGTTGATAATAGTATTGTGGAAGTGTTTGTTAACGATGGGGAATCAGTATTTACTGTTCAAGCCTTCCCTTTGCATAGCGATAAAAACATAAAAATCTTAAATACAACCAGTCCTGGATCGGTTAAAAATTTACAGATTTATCCATTACAATCTATTTGGTAATAACTAACTTTGTAGGGGTATCATTTAAGTTTTTATCATTAATTGAAAGAATATGCAGTTTCGTAATTTTAAAATGGTCGACTATGTGGTCTATGGTCGCGGCTCCTTTAATCAGTTAGATGAAATAATTGCGCCTCATCGTAAGGGCAATTTTCCAATGATATTTTTCTTAGATCATTTTTTTGTTGGCAAGCCCTTGGCCGGAAGAATTCCATTAAGAGGAAAAGATAAAATAGTTTATGTGGATGTAACACAGGAGCCTAAAACCAAGCAGGTAGATGCCTTGGCTGCAGAATTAAAAGCAGAGTTTGGGGAAGTGAGTGGCATCATTGGTATTGGCGGAGGCTCTACATTGGATTTAGCCAAGGCTGTTGCTTTAATGATGACCAATCCAGGGTCTTCGGCAGATTATCAAGGTTGGGACTTGGTAAAATTGGCCGGTGTCTATAAAGTGGGCATACCTACCTTAAGTGGCACGGGTGCTGAAGTGAGTAGAACAACTGTATTAACAGGACCTACCCGCAAATTGGGCATGAACTCCGATTTTACTCCTTTCAATCAAATTGTATTGGATCCTGAATTAACCAAAAATGTGCCAGCCAATCAACGTTTTTATACTGGTATGGATTGTTATATACATTGTATTGAAAGTTTAGAAGGTACTTTTTTAAATGAGTTTAGTAAAAGCTACGGAGAAAAAGCATTAGATCTCTGTCAAAAAATATTTGTGCACAAGGATAAATGGGATGAAGAAAGTGATGATCAACTGATGATGGCTTCCTTTGCTGGCGGTATGAGCATTGCTTATAGTCAAGTAGGTGTAGCGCATGCAGTAAGTTATGGCCTTAGTTATTTATTAGGCACCAAACATGGGATTGGCAATTGTATTGTCATGAATCATTTAGCCGACTACTATCCAGCAGGCGTGCAAGAATTTAAATACATGGTTGAAAAAAATAAAATTGAAATCCCCACTGGTATTTGTGCTGGCTTAACTGAGGAACAATTTGATACCATGATCAATGTATCATTAGGCATGAAACCCTTATGGGAAAACGCTTTGGGCCCTAATTGGGAAAGCAAGATTAATAAAGATAAACTACGCGAACTCTACGGTAAGCTCTAATAAAAAAGGACGCAATTTTATTGCGTCCTTTTTTATAGCTATAATTATTTTTTTAATTTTTGAATAAATCATTAGAGGTTAAATACTTTTTTCTTTATTATTAAAAAAAAGAAAAAAATATAACTAGTTCGAAAAATTTTTAATTTTTTGAACAAAATCATTAGAGGGCAAATTCTGGTGCGCTATCTTTTTAAAAGCGCAGCAGAATAGCCACCTACTCGGCTTCTGCGACAACTTCTTTTACTTCAGGAATCATGCGCTTCATCATGCCTTCAATACCTGCTTTTAAAGTAACCATACTAGATGGGCATCCGCTACAAGAACCTTGTAACATTAAATTTACGATGCCGTCGTTATAACTTTTAAATTGTATCGCACCGCCATCCATTTCTACTGCGGGCTTCACATAATTTTCTAATAATTCTTTTACACGCTTTACAACATCATCATCATCTGCATGTACGGTATTGGTGGCCTCTTGTTTAATTTTTGCAATTTCCTCTTCGTTGACAACAACACCCCCTGCTTCTAAAAATTCTTTCAAAAAAGTTTTTATCGTAGGAATCACATCTTGCCAATCTTCATTTTCAGCGGTCTTGGTAAGGGTAATAAAATTGCTCGCTATAAAAACACTTTTAATAAAAGGAAAACTAAACAATTCTTTAGCCAAAGGAGAGGCAATAGCTAAACTTTCATCTGCAATATCGATGCTCTTTCCAGGGTACAAAAGCTTGTTGGCCACAAACTTCATGGTCTCTGGGTTCGGGGTCATTTCGGTATAAATACTTACGATGGTATTGCCTGTAGTAATCATAATTTAAAATTTTAGTTCTATGCCCTACAAAAATAATCAAAAAGGACAGCTGGAAGACCGCTTTAGTTGAATTGACCCTTTATTTTTCCGATATCGAAAGACTTTAGGGTACAATACTCAGCTTAGCGTAGTTCAGCATGATCTTTTTCTCCCCATTTTTATCAAATAGAATTATCGCAATGGGGTTATGGGCAGAACCTTCTATTTCTTTAATTACCCCAAATCCAAATTTTTGATGTTCAATTTTAAAGCCGGCCTCTAAGACCGTTGGATCACAGGGGGTAAAATTATCTGAAGGAATATGATTTTTGTTCAAGGTATGCGGGGCCACTACAGGCAAATAACTGGGCTTACTACCTTCGGTTTTTTTAGTACTTGTTTTGTCAGGATCATTCCAGCTTTTATTGCTTCCACCATGCATTCTATCATAAGCCGATCCCCAACCGCTAGATTGGTTTCTTGCTCCACCACCAGAACTTGTTTTATCAATTTGATCTTCGGGCATTTCATCGATAAAACGACTAGGATCATTCTGAACCAATTGTCCATATCTATAACGAGTGTTGGCATAGGTCAACCATAAATGTTTTTTGGCTCTAGTAACTGCTACATAAAATAATCTTCTTTCTTCTTCTAATTCTTCACGTGTGTTTACGCTCATGCCACTGGGAAATAAAGATTCTTCCAAGCCTACTAAAAATACACAGGCAAATTCCAAACCTTTGGCTGCATGCACGGTCATTAATTTTACCGTGTCTTCGTTGCCTGTATCATTGTCTGCATCGGTGATGAGTGTAATTTGTTGTAAGTAGGCGCCTAAACTAATGTCCCCCAATTCTCCATCTTCGTTACTCGGACTTTCTGTCCACTCTTTAATAGAGTTCAATAACTCTTGAATGTTTTCATAACGTGCCAATCCTTCTGTGGATTTGTCTGTAAATAATTCTTTGACCAAATTGGTATGCTTACCCACCTGCACCGCCAAATCGTAAGCATTGTGTTTGGTGAGTTGATTTTGAAAATATTTGATCATGGTCACAAACTCTTCAATGGCTGTAAGGGTTCCAGCTTTAAAGCCAAAACTTTTTGCTTTTTCTAATACTTCAAAAAAAGTAATATTTTGTTCGCCGGCTATCACCAAACATTTTTCCATGGTGGTTTTTCCAATACCTCTTGCAGGATAGTTGATGATTCTTTTTAAACCTTCTTCGTCCTTGGTATTGACAATTATGCGTAGATAAGCGATGTAATCTTTAATCTCTTTTCTTTGATAGAAGCTAAGCCCACCATAGATCTTATAAGCAATTCCAGTTCTTCTCAAACTTTCCTCGAAAGATCTACTTTGTGCATTGGTTCTGTATAAAATCGCAAAATCTTTATTGTAAAAATGATTTCTTAATTTATTTTCTTGAATAGCGTCGGCTATATATTTTCCTTCATCGTTGTCGGTCATCGTACGCACCAACTTTATTTTATCCCCTGTTTCATTTTCTGTCCACAATTCTTTAGGAATTTGTCCGACATTATTTTTAATTACATGATTGGCTACGCCAATGATGGATTGACTACTTCTATAGTTTTGCTCTAACTTCACCAACTTCACATCATCATAATCTTTCTGAAATTGTAAAATATTTTCAATCGTCGCGCCGCGGAAACTATAAATACTTTGCGCATCATCGCCCACAACACATAAGTTTTCATGCACAGCGGCTAGTAATTTGGCAATTTGATATTGCACCGGATTGGTATCCTGATACTCATCAATTAAAATATATTTAAACTTGTGTTGGTACTTGTGTAATACTTCTGGAAAGTTTTGTAATAGGTCATGCATTTTAAAAAGTAAATCATCAAAATCCATGGCGCCATTTTTAAAACAACGTGCTGCATAGCTTGCATATATTTCAGCAATGGCAGGACGGTTTGATCTTGCATCCTCTTGCTTTAAAAAAGTATCCATGGAATATTCAGCGGGACCTACTAAGGCATTTTTTGCACTCGAGATTCGATTATGTACAATATTGGGTTTGTACAATTTATCATCTAAACCCATATCGTTCACTACTGCTTTTATAACTGAGCGTGAATCATCCGTATCATAAATGGTAAAGCTTTTAGGGTAGCCTAACTTTTCACCTTCCGCCCTTAATATTCTTGCAAATACGCTGTGGAAAGTGCCAATATATAAATTTCGCGCATCGGTATTACCCAAGGCCTTTTCTACACGCTCTTTCATTTCTGCTGCAGCCTTATTGGTAAAGGTGAGTGCCAATATATTATAAGAGTCTACACCACTGTGCATTAAATGAGCGATGCGTGTGGTCAACACTTTTGTTTTGCCGCTACCTGCTCCAGCAATAATCATTAAGGGGCCCTTAATATGTAATACCGCCTCTAATTGCTTTTCGTTCAAACCATTTAAATACGCATCTTGCATGCAGCGAAGATACGGGCAAGAACTTTCATTCTACTAAGAGGTGGAAAACTTAAAATGAAAATTTTATAAAAAAACCCCTCCCGAATTAACGGGAAGGGTTTTCAATATTTTAAAGTAAAGGAAAAGAAACTATTTCTTCTCTAACAATTTAAAGAATTGATCTAACTGAGGAAGGATCACAATTCTTGTTCTGCGATTCGCTGCTCTATGCTCTGGTGTATCGTTTTCAGTAACAGGAACATATTCACTTCTTCCTGCTGCAGTCATACGCTTAGGATCAATGCCATAAGTTTCTTGCAATACACGAACAATGGTTGTTGCTCTTTTCACACTCAAATCCCAGTTGTCTTCCATTAAATTACCACCGCTAATCAATTGTTTGGTATCAGTATGTCCTTCTACCATAAATTCTATGCCAGGTTGAGCAGCCAATACTTTAGCTACTTTACCTAAGACAACTTTCGCTTTATCGGTGATGTTGAAGCTTCCACTCTTAAATAATAATTTATCAGAAATGTCAACATAGACAACACCTTTGTCCACTTTCACATTGATATCACCATCGTTTAAATCTCCAATAGCACCTTTCAAATTCATCACTAAATTCATGTTGATAGAATCTTTACGTGCCATAGAGCTTTGTAAACCTTGAATGTATAAATCTTTAGCTCCGATATTATCCAATGATTTATTGATACTTTCTGCTTGTGCACCTGTCACTACAGACATATCTTTTAATTGACTTAAAACAACATTATTGTTTGTTCTTAAGAAGTCCACTTGCTTGTTTAAATCATCAATAGTGCTTTGTAATGATTTGGTTCTGTCAGCAGCTCTTTCAGCGTCTGTCTTACTTTTGGTGATCGCGTCTTGTGCATCACGGTATTTACCTTGCAATTCTGCATAAGCACCATTCAATTGACCATATTTTGCTTCTGCTTCTTCCAGCTTTTTAGGACTTACGCAAGAATAGGCACCTAAGCACACAATGGCAAGGGCTAAATAAATTCTACTTTTCATACTATAATTGTTTTTAATTAATATTCAATAGCACTAGGCTAGGGCAAAAATACTAATATAGTTTATAAGGCAAAACAATATTTTGTTAAAGCAACCCCCTAGTCTACCAAGTCTTCTGTAATCCCCAAATTAGGAATATATCCCTTAAAACCCTTAAAAAACTGCACAATTTTATGCTTATCAGCCTTTTCGTTCTCCGAAATGAAAAAGGGTTCCGCAAAAACCACCCTTCGGGACCCAAAATCTAGTCCTACCATCACAATGGGCAGATTGGCATTTTTGGCAATATGATAAAAGCCAGATCTAAGCTTGGTTACTTTTTTGCGGGTGCCTTCTGGGGACAAGGCTAGATGAAAGCGTTCTTTTTTATTAAAAATGGCCACTACCTGGTCTACCATATTGTGCTGTTGGTGTCTATCCACGGGGTAGGCGCCCAGAGAGCGTAAAAACCAACCAAGAGGAGGCCAAAATAATTCACTTTTGCCTAAAAAATGTACAAATTCAAAATGCATTTTTTTCCGAATGCCTAGGCCTACGAAAAAATCCACCCAATGGGTATGAGGGGCTACTATGATAATAGACTTAGGTAATTCAAAATGAAATTCACCTTCAATTTTCCAACCTCGAACAGTAAAAAGCCACCAAGCCAATAATTGTTGCATAGTATTAAAAACTAAAGTTAATCAAAACTGACAAATTTTTTAAAATGATCCCCATCAGCTATTTTATTTTTTCTATTATATCTGCATTCAAAAGGGGATCTACTTTTTCACTCAGAATAGGAATTAGTGCTACTTTAGGCAGGGTTTGATTTTTTGCATTTTTTTCATACCACTTATCATAGTATTTTAATAAAATAGAAAATGCTTCTTTAAAGGCACCTTCTTTTATAAAATCAACAGCAGACTTGGTTTCTAGACCGCCTAATCTTTTTTGAATGCGCATGGTAGCTTCTATTAAACTTTTTTGATCAAAGCTTCCATATCCTTCTACAATAAAATTAAGTCTTTCTTCAAAAGGAATGGTGATAAAATAACAGGGACTATTTCTTATTAAATGGAACAAAGATGTTGGAATCATGACCGTACCAATTCTTTGACTTTCATCTTCTATCCAAATACTTTTTTGCTTTTTATTGACTTCAAATAATTTTTCTGCTAAAATATTTTCAAACATTTCTTGACTTGGTTGTGGCAATTGTCCAATGGCGCCATAGGCCGAACCTTTATGATGTGCTAATCCTTCTAAATCTATAATTGGGTAGTTTTTTTCTTGCAAAGCATGTAAAATTTCTGTTTTACCAGAGCCGGTGTAACCACCTAAAACTTTTAAATGATAAGACAAATTAAATTGTGCCAATACCCAATTGCGGTAAGCTTTATACCCGCCTGTTAACTGAATCACTTTATAACCATACAAGTCCAATAACCAAGCCACCGCCGCACTGCGCATGCCGCCTCTCCAGCAATGCACATAAATAGTGGGCTTGTTACTAGGGTTATTTGGCTGTTTTTCTTTGATCCAATTTTCTACTGTTTCAATCATACCCAGCATCTTGTTTCCAAAAAGGGGCAAACCCGCTTTGATAGCATCTTCCCTGCTTTGTTTTTTATAAGTGGTGCCGATAATGGCACGTTCTTCGTTGTTGAACAAAGGCAGGTTCAATGCAGCCGGAATATGTGCATGTTCAAATTCTGCAGGACTTCTTACATCAATGATAAGCGCAGTAGACGAATCAATTATAAATTCTTCGATGTTAATTTTTTGTACTGCCATATTTATAAAGTTAGTTGCTTTATGGCAGTTTTTAGATCTTCTATTGAAAAATCAATAAAGGGCGGGGCTTGAAAATTGAAACTACTTGCTTCTTTTAAAGCAATACCTAAATTAAAATATTCTTGTGCATAGCAAAGCGCCCAATTTTTTTCTTCCCATAATTTACCTAAATACATTTGCTCTGTTTGCCCAGGCGTTGGAATAAAAATTAATTTTTTACCAAATGGAATTAATTCCATCAAAGTAGTATAACCCCCTCTACAAATAATAAATTCTGCACGTTTAATTTCCATCACTAATTCAGGCGCTGCTAAATGTGCATACAATTTTGCATTTTTGTTTTCCTCAATTATTTTATTAGGTTCGTCTTTAGAAGGCCTACCTGCAATCACTACAAATGGAATATTTAAACTGTTCCCTGCTTTCCATAATAAATTTTCAAATAAGGTTCTTTGTGGCTCTGGTCCAGAAACAATACCTAAAAATACAGTTGGCCTTGCATTATTTAGATCCGCAATACGGCTAGGCGTATGAATCAGTCTAGACAAGCAACCCATATACCATAAGGGAATACTAGGTTTATGGTTTGGATTGGCTAAAATGCCCGATAAATTATTGCTGCCTTCCATATCTGGAATCCAACAAGCCGTAAAACGTTTTAACCATGCATATTGTATTTTTTGAAATAAACGCGTAGCTACTTCAAAATGCATTTGTAAATTTAATTGATGGGTAATAAATACAGAGGGCACTGATTTATGATAAAATCCAAAACGATTATCAGAAACAATCAAATCAAAGTTGTATTTCGCCTGTGCCTTTTGCAACCATCTGTATTCATAAATAATACTATATATAATTTGAGGAACTTGAAACAGTAAAACAAGGGGAAGATTAAAACCCCATTTAGCATATCGAATGCGGTAGCCTCTTAAATGTAAAAACTGCGCAGTAGGAAGGGCCTCTTTTAAAATGGCCTCATGATAGCCCTCTGTAGCTATATATACTTGATATCCTAATTTTTCAAAGCCTTTGATAAGTGTAATGCACCTAGTGGCATGGCCAAGGCCCCAATCAATAGGAGAAATACAAATAGAAGGCTTTTTCATAAAGCATAAATTTAGTCAATATTGTAGATGTTTAAAACAGTAAATTTGATTTAGGAATAAAAAATACCACTATGCCATTATTTACAAAAGATAAATCTGTAGCAGTATATGCTGCCTTGGTTTCCTTTGGCACTTATGTATTTATTTTTGGGTTTAGAAAATCTTTCACGGTTTGTACTTTTGATGGTTTAAGCTTTGGCCCTATTGCCTATAAAACAGCCTTGGTCATAAGTCAAATGTTGGGCTATCTGTTGGCAAAATTTTATGGAATTAAATTTATATCAGGACTCCAAAAAGTAAATAGGTATAAAATTATTTTTTTATTGACTGGAATTGCTTGGTTGGCCTGGTTGTTCTTTGCTTTAGTGCCTGCTCCTTACAATGTGCTGTTCTTATTTTTAAATGGATTTCCTTTGGGCATGTTGTGGGGGGTGGTATTTTCTTATGTAGAAGGAAGAAAGAGTACTGATTTTATAGGTGCTGCCTTAGCGGTCAGTTTTATCTTTGCATCGGGCTGGGTGAAATCGGTAGGCGCTTGGTTGATGGCGCAATACTCTATCACTGAATTTTGGATTCCATTTTTTACGGGTCTTGTTTTTGCCTTGCCTTTAATGGTTTGTGTGTATGGTTTAGAAAAAGTGCCCCCTCCTTCCGAGGAAGATGAAATGCTTAGAACCAAGCGCATACCTATGACAGCAGCGGATAGAAAAAATTTATTGAAACAATATTTACCTGGTATTATTGCCTTTGTAAGCATCTATTTATTTGCTACTATTTTCAGAGACATTAGAGATAATTTTTCTGCAGACATGTGGAAAGAGATGGGCTATATTTTTAAGCCAGCTATTTTTACGCAAACAGAAATTCCCATTACGGTTTTTATTTTAATCATTATGGGCGCCGTAGTCTTGATTAAAAATAGTTTCAAAGCATTGATGGCGGCACATATTTTTATCTTGCTTGGATTTATCATTGCAGGAATTTCTACTTATTATTTTTCACATCATTGGCTAGATCCTTTTTGGTGGATGATTTGGGTAGGGCTAGGTTTGTATTTGGTTTACATTCCTTTTAACTCTATTTTCTTTGATCGATTGATTGCCGCTTTTTCTATGAAAGGGAATGTTGGCTTTTTAATATATGT
Source organism: Bacteroidota bacterium (assembly GCA_026391155.1). Classification (GTDB taxonomy): domain Bacteria; phylum Bacteroidota; class Bacteroidia; order Chitinophagales; family Chitinophagaceae; genus Sediminibacterium. The sequence goes on along the minus strand of JAPLEP010000034.1, from coordinate 30,325 downwards.
AGCAGATGCGGTAGGTTATGTTGGAAGCGTATCTGTGCTATTGGTGAAAGAGGGAATGAGCCTACAAATAAAATGGACCCAATTTTTTTCAGAAAGTGTAATGATCCTTTCTTTGGTAGGCGTGTTTATTACCCTTTATGCTATGTATTATTTTTACAATAAACAAAAGGGAAGTATTCCAGCTTCGCCATCAAAAATGAGTTTTTAGTAATCTTATTTTTCTAAACTAAGAATCACCCCATTGATACAATAACGCAATCCTGTGGGTGGAGGTCCATCTTCAAAAACATGTCCTAAATGGGCCTTGCATTTTCCGCATTCCACTTCGGTGCGCGTCATGCCATGGCTATGGTCGGGGATATAGATAATGGAACTTTTGGTGATAGGTTCAAAAAAACTAGGCCAGCCACAACCACTTTCAAATTTGGCAGTACTTTTAAATAAAGGATTGCCACAAGCTGCACAATGGAAAGTGCCAACTTCCTTACTGTTTTCAAAGGCACTACTAAAGGGCCTTTCGGTTCCTTTTTCTCTTGCAATTTGGTAAACTTCCGGTGATAAGACCTGTTTCCACGTACTATCTGGTAAGACCAATTTTTCCTTATTAGTAGTTGAATAGTACTGATTTTTATTTGCTGACATACTGGCTTTATTTAAAATGGTATTGCTAGGTCCTTGCGCGCAAGCCCCTAAACTAAGTAAGAGTAAAGAACCAATTAATTTATTCATCATTTTCATGCGATTGTAAAAATACTAACAACTATTCATCTTTTTTGTTTAGTTTTTATTTAAAAATGGAGAATTTTTATAAATCTAAGTGAGTTCAGTATCTTTGAGCTCAACTATACAGCATGTTTAATTTAATCTTATTTGGCCCTCCGGGCAGCGGCAAGGGAACTCAAAGTGAACATATCATTGAATCTTTTGGACTACAACACCTTAGTACAGGAAATTTGTTAAGAACAGAAATTGCCAATCAAACAGAATTAGGTATGGAAGCGAAGCGCTTGATGGACGCAGGTCAATTGGTACCAGATGCGGTAGTGATTGGTATGGTGGGTAATTTTATGGATGCACGTCCCGATGCCAAAGGATTTTTATTTGATGGATTTCCGCGCACCACTGCACAGTGCGTTGCCTTGGATGCTTTATTGAAAGAAAAAAATAACGAGATCAATGTAGTATTGGCTTTAGTAGTGAGTGAAGAAGAATTGGTGAAAAGATTATTAGGTCGTGGTTTAACATCGGGCCGAACTGATGATACCAATGAAACCATTATACGCGCTAGAATACAAGAGTACCATGATAAAACCACTGCTGTGGCTACTTATTATGCACAGTTTAATAAAGTAGTAGGCATTACGGGAGAAGGTACGGTAGAAAGTATTTATGCCGATTTGAAAAAAGAAATTGACGCAAGAATCTAGGAAGATTAATTAAATATTCAAACCACCACAAGCACTTATTACTTGTCCGGTGATATAACTACTTAAATCACTTGCTAAAAATAATGTGGTGTTGGCAATTTCTTCAGCTTTACCAAAACGTCCCAAAGGAATTTTATCTAAGAAAGCTTTTCCAGCATCGCCCTCATTTAAATAATGAGTCATATCGGTTTCTACAAAACCAGGCGCGATAGCGTTGCATCTTATATTGCGACTGCCTATTTCTAAAGCAATAGACTTTGTAAATCCAATGATGCCTGCCTTGCTTGCTGCATAACTACTCTGTCCTGCATTGCCACGGATACCAATAATTGAACTCATATTAATAATGCTTCCGCTCTTTGCTTTCATCATGGGACGTATCACTTGTTTGGTCATATTGTATACGCTTTTCAAATTTGTATTCATGACATCGTCCCATTGTTCTGGGGTCATGCGTAATAATAAATTATCTTTTGAAATGCCTGCATTGTTCACACAAATATCTACAGTACCAAAATGTGCTACCACCTCATTCACAAAATTTTCACAGGCAGCAAAATCGGCTGCATTGGCTTGATAGGCTTTTGCTTTCACACCTAATTTTTCTATTTCAGCTACTAAACTATTTGCCTTCTCAGCACTACTATCACTTACATAGGTAAAGGCTATGTGACTTCCTTGTTCTGCTAATTTTAATGCAATGGCTGCACCAATACCACGCGCTGCCCCCGTTACAATAGATACTTTCCCAGTAAGTAGTTTCATAATTATTTATTTATACAAAGATAACGAGTTTGTTTATTTTAAGCTTTGATGAATTTTTTTTATTTCATCTACATAAATACGCTCATTGGACAATCTTGGTACTTTGTGTTGACCACCCAATTTTCCTTTTTGTTTGAGCCATTCATGAAAACAGCCTTTTTTGACTGCTGTAATTTGTGGTAGGCTTAAAGCGATGCTTTTGTGTCTTTTGGCTTCATAGTCACTGTTGATGGCTTGTAAATTGGTATCTAATAAAGTGGTAAACTCCTCCATGTTTTTTGGATCCTCATCAAACTCAATCAGCCATTCATGTGCGCCTGTATTTTCATCTGACATAAAAATTGGTGCCGCCGTATATTCTTTAATAGATAAGTTTAATGTTTTACATGTTTCACTAATTGCTTTATCACTGTTGTCTGCAATTAGTTCTTCACCAAAGGCATTGATGAATTGTTTTAATCGCCCACTCACTTTAATTCTAAATGGGTAAAGGCTAACAAATTGAATGGTATCGCCCACTAAATAACGCCAGAGACCACCATTGGTACTTACTACAATTGCATAATTTTTTCCAAGGATCACTTTATTTAATCCATAAGTAATGGGATGTGCCTTTCCATATTCTTCAATAGGCATGAACTCATAAAAAATACCATGTTGCAAATAGAGTAACATGCCCTCTTCATTAATTCTATCTTGTGCAGCAAAAAATCCTTCACTGGCATTGTATATTTCTAAGTAATTACAATTAGGGCCAATGACTTTATTAAACTGTTCTTTATAAGGTGTAAAAGAAACACCCCCGTGAATATATAATTCAAAATTCGGCCAAACTTCTTTGATGTTTTTCTTTCCTGTAATTTCTAAAATTCTTTTTAATAAAACCAAGGTCCATGTAGGCACGCCTGCTATGGAAGTCACATCTTCTTCAATGGTGCTTTGTGCCAAGCTTTCAATTTTATTTTCCCATTCATCCATTAGTGCAATAGATAATTCTGGTGTTCTGATAAAGCCAGCCCAAAACGGAGAATTTTGTAATAAGACGGCACTTAAGTCACCATACTGAATGTCCTCTTTGATGGGATGTACTTGATGACTCCCCCCAATCACCAATCCCTTACCCGTTAACAAATCACTATCAGGTAATGCATGATAATAACTGGTCAAAACATCTTTTGATCCTTGAAAATGATTGTCTTCAATACTCTCTTTGGTCAATGGAATAAATTTGCTTTTATCACTGGTCGTGCCACTGCTTTTTGCCAACCATTCTACCGGAGTATTCCACAATACTGCATCTTCCCCATTCATGATTTGTTCAATATAGGGCTTCAGGTCTTCATATTCATGAATAGGTACAGTGGCTTTAAAACTTCGGATAGTAAAGGTTTCGGCAAATTGATATTTTAAACCAAACTGAGTATACTGGCCATGTGTGATTAAATCTTGCAATACTTCACGCTGAGCCGCAATGGGGTCGTTTACCCAATTTTCAATGCGCCAATAACGCAATCGGGCCAATCTTGAGAGTGCGGGGCTAAAAATTTTCATATCCTCCTCACAATATAAGCTTTACGCTTGTATAAATTAAGTAATAATAGCAGTTTTTAAGTTAGCCTATTTGGCTTTTTGACCTAACTCAATGATCCAGTCTTTGCGTTTTAATTCAAAGTTGGTACCCAAGTATAAGCGACGCACTTGATCGTCTTCGGCCAATTCTTCGGCAGTGCCATGTTTAAAAATCTTTCCTTCAATTAATAAATAAGCTCTATCACAAATAGATAGGGTTTCATTTACATTATGATCGGTAATTAATATACCAATGTCTTTTAATTTTAAACGAGATACCACAGATTGAATGTCTTCAACAGCAATAGGATCCACGCCAGCAAAGGGTTCATCTAATAAAATAAATTTTGGATCTACGGCTAGTGCACGTGCAATTTCTGTACGTCGTCTTTCTCCACCACTTAAACTGTCACCATTGTTGCTACGTACTTGATGCAAATTAAATTCATCCAATAAACTTTCTAATTTATATTCTCTTTCTGCTTTGGTGAGTTTAGTCATTTCTAAAACAGCCATGATATTGTCTTCTACCGACAGCTTTCTAAATACGCTGGCTTCTTGTGGTAAATAGCCCAAGCCCATTTGCGCGCGCTTATACATCGGAAGTTTGGTAATGTCCTCGTCATTTAAAAATACACGCCCCTCATCTGGTGCAATCAATCCAACGACCATGTAAAAGGTAGTGGTTTTACCTGCTCCATTGGGACCAAGCAAACCAACAATCTCTCCTTGCTTTACGGAAATGCTTACTTGATCCACTACTTTGCGGCCCTTGTACTGTTTAATTAACTTATCGGTATGTATGGCAAGTATCAATCTATCTATTTTATACAAAAATAAGGGGAAATAAGGCTTTTCGTCCTATAGCTTAATAATATTATATATTTTTGTGCAATAGGGTATTGCGTTAGGTTTCTATTTAGAGACAACCCAGAACCTATTAAAGCAAAGTGCATATGAAGGTTATTGATCATTTGGCAAAGGCCAAAGATACATTGGTATCATTTGAAGTGTTGCCACCATTAAAAGGAAAGACCATTTCTTATATCTATGAACATTTAGATCCCTTAATGGAATTTAATCCATCTTGGATTAATGTAACCTATCATCGTAGTGAAACTATCTTAAGAAAAAAAGAAGATGGCACGGAGGAAAAAGTGGATGTGCGTAAACGCCCAGGCACGGTAGGCATTTGTGCAGCCATCATGAACCATTACAATATTGATGCAGTACCTCATATAATATGTGGTGGATTTTCAAAAAGAGAAACAGAAGACGCCTTAATTGATTTACAATTTTTAGGCATTGATAATTTATTGGTCTTAAGAGGGGATGCAGAAAAAAATCAAAAAACTTTTGTTCCAGAAACTAATGGAAACAAGCAAGCCCTTGAATTGTTGGAGCAAGTAGTGGGTTTAAATAATGGTGAATACTTAGACAAGGACATCATTAACGGTAGCAAAACTAATTTTTGTATGGGGGTGGCTGGTTATCCTGAGAAACATTTTGAAGCACCTAGTATGGAATTTGATTTAGCGCGTGCAAAGGCCAAAGTGGATGCTGGTGCGGAATACATCATGACGCAAATGTTTTTTGACAACAAAAGATATTTTGACTATGTGGATGCTTGTAGAAGCATTGGCATTACAGTGCCCATTATTCCAGGACTAAAACCGATTACCAATAAAAAGCAATTAACTATTTTACCGAATATATTTTATGTAGATATTCCTGCAGATTTAAAAAATGCCATGTTAGCCGCAAGTACCGATGAAGCCTGTGAGCAAGTTGGAACAGAATGGTTAATTGGGCAAAGCAAGGAGCTGAAAGCGGCTGGTGTACCGGTTTTACATTACTATACTTTAGGTAAACCGCAGGTAGTTAAAAATGTGGTGGCTGCCGTATTTTAGAACAAAACTTATTTCTTTTTATTGGCGCTCACTAAAAAATCATTGAATTGCTCTAAGCTTAAATTTTTTGCAATAATTTTCTTTTTGCTGTCCAATAAATAAAAAGTAGGTGTTTTAAAAACATCATACTGTTGACGAATAGTGGTGGGCAATCCGGCTTTAATTTCTTTGTTTAAATCTTCTTCGGTTTGATACACATTGAACCAATCTTCTAAGTGATGGTCAGTGATAAAATTTTTCCAAGCCGCCAATTCTTTAAAATTAATATTTACAGAAAAAATTTTAACTTCTAAATTTTTCCAGCTTGCCTTGTAAAAAGAATCTAATTTAGGAATTTCTTCTTTGCAATGACCACAGGTAGGGTCCCAGAAAGCAACAAATGTGTAAGCAGATTTTACATCATACAAAGAAAGTTTTTTATCGTCTATAGTATTCACAATCAAGCTAGGTGCCGCTAAGCCCAATTGGTTCGCCATCATACTGTAAGCTCTTTCAGTGATTGATTTTTTTGACTCTGGATTTAAAAGTACGGTATCTCCTTTGGCAAAAAAGTTTTGGTATAAATGTAAAAACACTTTGTCCTGTCCCATAAATTCTGGCGTAATGTACTTGTTGGTAAATTTAAAAAGTAAAAAAGGATAAATTTCTTTTCCTGTTTTAGCAACGGTCAACATGTACTGCACTTCATCTATAATTGAATCAGGTTCACGTGAAACATAGTTTTTAAAATACTCATCCAACTTGTCTTCAAAAAAGGGAGTTCGAATTAAACGGTTGTCATTAAAAACTATATTGTCCCAAAAATGATTTTTTACATAATAGTAGGGATAGAGTGAATCCGCTTTGCCATTGACGAAGGGCATGGCAGGTGCTTCGGGCCTTTGCATGACATTTAATAAATAGCTCATCATGGATTTAGGATAGGCTAGCTTAAATGCATCTCTTTTGTCTTTGATTTCTTTGTCTTTACCTAAATAAGCATTTTTAAAAAGTGTAGAATCTGCTGCATTTTTTGCTTCTTTAAATCGATTCTGTAAATTATTCAATTGAACAAAAAGCCCATTGATGTCTTTAGAATAATTCTGAAATAAAGTATTGTCAACAGAGCCAGTAATCACTACTTTGTCTAGTGCACTGGTGTCTGCCACCATTTTAAAATGTTGCTGCTCATCAATTAAAAAATCAAATAAGATGGAATAAGCTGGAGAGACCACAAAATAGATGCCGGGGGTTAGTTTTTGTTTTGATTCAAATACGCCTTCGCTTTTCTCATTCAATAAACAAGAGTCGGCCAGTACTTTGTTTTTACCATAATTGGTGCCTATATATAACTTTATGTTTTGATAAGGCCTCATGGTAATTTGAATGCTATGGCCCAATTTATTGCCTGTTGCTGTAGGGCTTGTTTTTTTGGTTTGCGCCAAACTCCATAAAGGGATCATCAATGCCAGCCATAAAAATTTTCTCATAAAACTCAGGTTTCTTTAATCTTTCAATTGATTGCGTAAAAATAACAATATAAATAACAATCTAGTGTACAATTAGTGCCTCCTTTTATTAGAATTTTACCCTTAGCATAGTACCTTTGATGCAGTGAGAAAATTTAAACAAGCCCCTTTATTAGAAAAAGTATTGATTGAGGATTATGCCGCCGAAGGAAAGGCACTTGCGCGTGTCGATGGAAAAGTGATTTTTGTAGAAGGGGCGGTGCCAGGTGATGTGGTGGACATACAATTACAAAAAAACAAAGCCGATTGGGGAGAAGGGTTTGTCAAACATTTTCATAGTTATTCAGAGATTAGAGTAACCCCTTTTTGTAGTCATTTTGGTGTTTGTGGTGGTTGTCAATGGCAAATGTTGCCCTATGAACAACAATTGGTGTACAAACGCAAACAGGTCGTTGACAATTTAACGCGCATTGCTAAAGTGGCCTTGCCTCCAATCCCAGAGATTTTTGGCGCTGAGCAAACACAGGGCTATCGTAATAAAGTAGAATACACTTTTGCCACAGAAAAATTTATTCCATTTGGAGAATTTAAGGCGATGAAAATAGCTGCAGAAGAAAATCCCAATGCAGCACTACCTGCTAAAATACCTGGGGTGGCTGGTTTTCATGCAAGAGGATTTTTTGAAAAAGTAGTAGAAATTGATAAATGTTATTTACAATCCGAGCCCACTAATGATTTAAGAAAAGCGGTGGTCGATTTTGCGTTAGAAAATAAAATGCCTTTTTACAATATTAAATTGCATACAGGTTGGGTGCGCAATATGTTTATTCGCAATACCACCAAAGGCGAGTGGATGGTGAATTTAATATTGGGCTACGAAGCAGAAAAAGAAAGAATAGCCTTATTTGAACTATTGTTGGCGCGTTTCCCTCAAATCACTACTTTATTGTATACGATCAATGCTAAGCGCAATGATAGCATGCAGGACTTAGTACCACAAGTGTATTCGGGCCCTGGCTATATCACAGAGTTTTTAGAAGACTTCCAATTTAAAATAAGTCCAAAATCTTTTTTTCAAACTAATTCAAAGCAAGCAGAAAAATTATATCAAGTCACCCGAGACTTTGCAGAATTAACAGGCAAAGAAATTGTATACGATTTGTATTGTGGAACAGGTAGTATTGGCATTTTTTGTAGCCAACAAGCTAAAAAAATTATTGGCGTAGAGATGGTAGAAGAAGCCATTGAAGATGCCAAAGAAAATGCACGTATGAATCATTTAACGGACACGGCTTTTTTTGCAGGCGATGTAATTAAAATTTGTGACGATCAATTTTTTGAAGCCCATGGCAAACCCGATGTCATCATTACCGATCCTCCAAGAGCAGGCATGCATGAAAAATTAGTGCATAAATTATTGGCCATGGAAGCGCCGATTATAGTGTATGTAAGTTGTAACCCCGCCACTCAAGCAAGAGATTTATCTTTATTGAGTGCAAAGTATACAGTGACTAAAATACAGCCGGTAGATATGTTTCCACATACACTGCATATTGAAAATGTAGTACAATTAAAAAGAACTGACTTACTGTAAATAGAAAATTAAAAAAGAATGACTCAATTTAGGCCTACCCGTTTTGAAGTTTTACCCACCATTATAAAAAATTTATTAATTATCAATGGCTTGGTTTTTTTAGCTCAAAATACATTTGCAGGTCCAACAAGCGCATTTTCTTTTGAAGACTATTTTGCCTTGCATGCATGGCAAAGTAGTTTGTATAAGCCATGGCAAATCATTACCCATATGTTTTTGCATGGAGATTTTGGACACATACTCGGTAATATGTTTGCTTTGTGGATGTTTGGTTCTATTTTAGAAAATGTATGGGGTCCCAAAAGATTTTTATTGTTTTACTTTTTATGTGGAGTAGGTGCAGCCGTGATTCATTTATTGATTCTATCCTATCAATTGATTCCGCTTTCCAGTGAATATACACAGCTATTAAGCTTAAGCAAGAGCAATGCGCCTGGTTTTACAGATGCAGTGTATGCCTTTTCAAAAGCTCATGATATTCCCTTGACCAGAATTTTAGCAGACAATAAAGTAAGCCTGGACACTCCTGGCTTAGCACCGCAATTGATGGATTTAATTAGTTCTTATTACAACAAAATGCTTAGTACAGCAACCCTTGGTGCCAGTGGCGCTGTCTTTGGTATTTTAATTGCCTTTGTGTATTTATTTCCTAATACCTATATCTATATTTATTTTCTTTTTCCGATCAAAGCAAAATGGTTGGGTATATTGTACTTTGCTTTTGAATTGTACAAGGCCATACAAAATTCAGCCGGAGACAATGTAGCAAGATGGGCCCATGTGGGAGGTGCACTGGTAGGTTTTGTACTCGTGTATATTTGGAATAAGCGCAATCGCCATCCATTCGCCTAATTCATCAATTATTTTAAATGCAAGAAATAAGTTCTTCTGAAAAGCCATTAATTGGTGCCGACAACAATAGTTTAATCGCACTACTCTCTATCAATTTAGTAGTGTATGCCTTGATTGGCTTTTTAAAAACGGTCTATTATTTAAATAGCTATCCCTTAGAACAGTTTTATGCACAAGTCGTGCATCCAAGTATTTTGTTCTCCGATTTTCCAACCCTATTTCATCAACCTTGGAGCTTGCTCACTTATAATTGGGCACAAGATGGATTTTGGATTTTACTCACCAATATGCTCTGGTTGACCGCCTTTGGAATTGTATTACAAGAATCAAACGCGAACAAACATTTATTTCCTATTTATTTTTATAGCGGTCTTGTAGGGGGCATTATTTATTGTGGTATAGGTGGCAAGGCTCCTTTAATGGGTGCAGGTATCAGTGTGATGGCCATTGCCATTGCTGCCATGACGCTTCGCCCTCAATATCGATGGTTAAAAAATATGGGAGGGGGTATTCCTTTATGGGTATTGGTGCTAGGCTATTTAGTGATTCAAGCATTTTCCTTTAAGCAGATGGAACTAGGCATAATAGTAGCTCAGCTAATAGGGGCAGTTACAGGCTTTATCTATATTTTGTTATTAAAAAAAGGGATTGATTTAGGTAAATGGATGCATCAGCTACTACATTTGATGAACAATAGCTTAGCCCCTAAAAATAATTCCTAACCACCATGGCAAAAAAATCCAGTATAAGAAATTTTGGAAAGCGTGCCTTATTCTTTTTTAATCTATTGGTGAGTATTTTATTTTTGTATCCTATATTTTTTTCGCCCATCTCTTTGATATGGATCAATGGTTTTTTAGGATTGATGGCACCCTATTTAGTGGCCATTGAAGTTCTTTTATTATTGTTATGGCTGATTGCCAAACCAGTGCTTTCTTTATTCCCATTGTTAAGTTTAATCATTGGATGGAAAATAATTTTGGTTTTATTTGCTTGGCATCCAGGCATTCCATTTAGCAAAAAAAAGAAAGACAATACCTTGAGGGTGCTCAGTTGGAATGTAAAAGGTTTTAATGGAAATCTACCCGCTACCAATTTAAAGTTACGCACCCAAGAGATTGCTTACTCCATTCAAAAATGGGAACCAGACATTGTTTGTTTACAAGAATACAATACCAATGAAAGACCTAATGATATAGCCAATCATAGTGTCTATTTTTCTAAAAAATTACCTTACTATTTTTTTTCAAAAGATTTTCAGACCATCGAAAAAGAATATTATGCAGGCTGCATTATTTTTTCAAAATACAAAATTATACATGCGGAGCGCATTGCCTTTTTGAATCAAGAAAGTTTAATTGCAGCTACTATATTAAAAGGAGATGACACGATTCAGGTTTTTACTACTCATTTGGCTTCTTATAGGTTTATGCAGGATGATTTTAATGCGATAGACGAACCAGGGATTGCCAACAAAATGGACATCAATGCCAAGCGAGGTGTTATTAGAAAATTGCGCCATTCCTTTATAGAAAGGGCAGTACAAGCCCAAACGGTGCGCAACTTTTTATCAAAAAGTACCTATCCAAGCATCATCACTGGCGATTTTAATGATGTACCGAGTTCCTATACCTATCAATTAATCAAGGGGGATTGGCAAGATGCTTTTTTAGCAAAGGGCTTTGGTATTGGCGCCACCTTTATGGGGATTTCCCCCACTTTAAGAATTGATTATATTTTAGCCAATGCTTCATGGGAAGTCAAGTCATGGGAGTCGATTGATGAAAATTTAAGCGACCACCATATGATCATGGCCGACTTAGTTTTAAAGAAGAATTAAGCTAGTTTATTTAAAATAAAATATCTTTGAGCCAATACTAATTATGCCACTCAAGTTATACAATTCACTTACTAGACAAAAAGAAGTTTTCGAACCCTTAAATGCACCTTATGTAGGGATGTATGTATGTGGTCCTACGGTAAGTGGAGAAAGTCATTTGGGTCATGCAAGGCCCTTTATCACTTTTGATGTATTGTATCGTTATCTTTTACACGCAGGCTATAAAGTAAGGTATGTTAGAAACATTACCGATGCTGGACATTTTGAAGAAGAAGGCAAAGCGGCCGAAGATAAAATTACCAGTAAGGCCATTTTAGAAAAATTGGAACCCATGGAACTAGTACAAAAGTATACACATTTGTACCACTGGGCTATGGATCAGTTTAATAATTTACCTCCGAGTATTGAACCCACTGCCACAGGGCATATCATTGAGCAAATCGAAATGATTAAAAAAATAATTACTGATGGTTATGCTTATGAGGCCAATGGATCGGTTTATTTTGATGTGATCAAATACAATGAGGTCTATGCTAAAAAAAACCAGCCCTATGGAATTTTAAGTGGGCGCAATTTAGAAGATCAATTAGATACTACTCGTGAATTAGAAAATCAGGACGAGAAAAAAAATAAAGTAGATTTTGCATTGTGGAAAAAAGCCCCTGTAGAACATATCATGCGTTGGCAAAGTCCCTGGGGCGAAGGCTTTCCAGGCTGGCATATTGAATGCTCGGCCATGGCGACAAAATATTTAGGCAAAAAATTTGATATACATGGAGGCGGTATGGACCTGCAATTTCCACATCATGAATGTGAGATTGCACAAAGTACCGTATGCAATCATGAAATGCCAGCACGTTATTGGGTACATAATAATATGATTACCATCAATGGCCGCAAAATGGGCAAGAGCTATAATAATGTAGTGAAGCTAAGCGAACTATTTGATGGGACTCATCCTATTTTAACGCAAGCTTATAGCCCCATGACGGTAAGATTTTTTATTTTACAAAGTCAATACCGCGGCACGCTCGATTTTAGCAATGAAGCTTTGCAAGCTTCTGAAAAAGCATTGCGTCGTTTGATGGATGCCTACGAATGGTTAAAAACGCAAACATTTGAAGTAGATATTATTGCTGCAGATGCGAACTTAGATGCTCAATTAAAAACTTGGGTGAATGAACTTACCGAGTTTATGGAAGATGATTTAAATACGGCCAAGGTAGTGGCCAATTTATTTGAAATAGTGCCAGTAATCAATTCATTGAAAGACAAGCACATTGCATCGGACGCAATCGCAGGCGCCACCTGGCAATGGGTACAAGCACAATTGCTAATTTATATTGAACAAGTATTGGGCCTACGCGTAGAAGCTGGAGCGAATAGACAACAATTGAATGGGGTCATTCATTTATTAATTGAAATTCGTAAAGAAGCCAAAGCAAAAAAAGATTTTGCAACCAGTGATAAAATACGCAATCAATTAATGGAAATGGGCATTCAGATCAAGGATGAAAAAGATGGAGAAGTAAGTTTTACTTTTCCTTAAACTACCCTTTTAGCATTTTTTAATGATGATCACAATCGTCTTCGTGTGCATGATTGTGCAAGCGACAGCGCATATGATTGTTAATGTGCGCAAAGATGATTAAAAAAGCAGCAGGGAATAGCAGCCATAATTCAATAGATCTAAACAAGATTCGGCTTAACATGATTAGAATGCCTATTGAAAAAAATAGCATAGGTCTATAGGAATGGTGATGTTTTTTGTAACCATGGTACAAGGAATAAGCACCAATGGCAAAAGAGACTAGAATCATTCCCAATTCAAAACTGACATTATGCAATATATTCATGCCCAATAAGGGTAAGCTACTAAAGAATAAAGGCAATAATGCACAGTGTATGGCACAAGCCAAAGAAGCCCCAATCCCAATTGCATCCCAATTCCATTTTTTAAACATAGCCTAAAGGTAATTCAAATACGAGCAGAAAAATAATATTACCTTTGGGGCATCTTTATAAGACGATTAAATTTCTCTTTTTATGTCAAAAAAACTAGGGGCCTATGTATTATTTTTTGCCCTATTACTGGTCGCTTTTTATTATTTTTTGTTTAAAGGGACAGACAATTGGAAAGTGCAGCTGCCTGTATTGAGTTTTGTACAGTCTTTTCAATTTACCAACCAAGATGGCCAACCTTTTACAGATAAAGACCTCCAAAATAAAATTACAGTGGTAGAATATTTTTTCACCACTTGTAAAGGCATTTGCCCAAAGCTAAATACCAATATGAAGGATATCTACGCTATTTATAAAGACCAAGCCGATTTTCAAATTGTATCACATACTTGTAATCCAGGCACAGACTCTGTTCCCGTATTAAAAAGATATGCCGATTCTTTAGGTGTAAATACAAAAACCTGGGTTTTCTTAACAGGAAGAAAGGACAGCTTGTACCAAATGGCCAGGGGCTCTTATTTGTTAGATGATCCAAAAAACAATGTAGAAAAAATTGAGGATCAATTTATGCATACCCAATTTTTTGCATTGATTGATAGGAATGGAAAAGTAAGAGGTAAAATTTATGATGGCTTGAAAGCCTTAGAAATTGAGCAATTGAAACAAGACATTGCCAAATTGTTAAAAGATAAATAATACTTCCATGATATTTGTTACAGGGGCCAGTGGTTTAGTGGGCTCACATTTAATACAATCATTATTAGCTAAGAACAAAGCAGTCACAGCCTTGTACAGAAAAGAAATTCCTGCATTTGAAGGCGCAGAAAAAGTAAAATGGGTAGCAGGAGATTTATTAGACATTGTTTCTTTAGCAGAAGCCATGCAAGGCGTGAGTCAAGTGTATCATTGTGCGGCTATTGTCTCTTTTGTGCCAAGTCAAGCGGCGCGCATGATCAAGGCCAATCAAGAAGGCACGGCCAATGTGGTGAATCTATGCATCGAAAAACAAATTGATAAATTGGTCTTTGTAAGTTCTGTGGCGGCCTTGGGTCGAATTAGAGAAGACGTTGCGATTGACGAAAGCATGAATTGGACTGCAGAAACCAGCAATAGCGTGTATGGACAATCTAAATATTTAGCCGAAATGGAAGTATGGCGTGGTATGGGAGAAGGATTGAATGTAGACATCGTGAATCCAGTGATAATTTTTGGCGCAGGTGATTGGACTAAGGGCTCTTCTGAAATTTTTAAATCAGCTTATGATCAATTTCCTTGGTATACCAATGGGGTGAGTGGATTTGTAGATGTATTGGATGTGATTGATTCGATGCAATTGTTAATGGACAGTCCCATTACTGGACAACGTTATGTGATTAGTGCAGAAAATTTAAGCTATCAAACTGTATTCACTAAAATTGCGCATGCATTTAATAAAAGACCCCCTCATAGAAAAGTAACGCCGCTATTGGCTGCCATTGTTTGGAGATTGGAAGCATTAAAAGGAATACTTACGGGCAAAACACCCTTGCTTACCAAAGAAACAGCGGCTACTGCTCAGGCTGTAGTTCATTTTAATAATGAGAAATTCTTAAAGGCCTTTCCTGATTTTAAATATCGTTCGATGGATACGACCATCAACAGAGTTTGTGCTGAGCTAAAGAAACTCCATCATCTAGCCTAGGCTATTCCATCATTTTTTTCCAAAGCTGTGGAATGCGTTTGATCCAAACCAATTCTCTTCTTTTGATGCTTGCTTCTTCGGCGGGGAATCCCATGTAAACTTTATTGCCTTCGATATCTCCAACAACGCCAGTTCTTGCCAATAAGGTGGCATTCTCACCAATGGTTAAGGTTTTACCCACCCCGGCTTGGCCCCAAATGGTGACCCCTGCTTTAATTTTAACTCCACCGGCCACACCTACTTGTGCAGCAAACAAACAATTGGCCTCAACTTGAGTATCATGTCCAATGTGCACCATATTGTCCATTTTAGTACCCATGCCTATAATAGTGTCTCCACTAACACCTTTGTCAATGGTACAATTGGCGCCTATTTCTACTTTATCTTCTAGGATGACTCTACCACAGCTTGGCATTTTTTTAAACCAGGCAGGACGATTCTTTTTTGTATTGTAATAAAAAGCATCACTACCAATCACCGTACCTGCTTGTATAATTACTTCATCCCCAATAATGGTATCAGGGAGTAGTGTAACATTTGGATAAATCACGCAATTTTTGCCAATTATTACATTGGGACCTATAAATACATGCGGCATTATGATGGTGCCAATACCAATGACGGCCTCTTTACTAATGGCATCATCCGCTACGATGAAAGGTTTAAAATGCTGTACAATTTTAGCATAAGCTTCAAATGGATCATTACAAAACAACAAAGTCTTGCCTTCTGGTATGCTTACCTCTTTATGATTGATAATGATACAAGTAGCCGCACTATTTAAACAGGTTTCATAATATTTTGGATGATCTACAAAAACAATATCACCCATTTCTACTTGATGAATTTCATTCACTCCAGTAATTTCTAATTGTGTATTGCCTATGATTTCTGCGTTGATAAAACTAGACAACCATTGAACCGAAATAGGTGCTGGGAGCTTCATAAGTATGTTTTTGGCCTAAATCAAAGGTAACAAGGGTTTTTTGTAAAAAAATCTTTTTACCCATTTTATGTATAAAAAAACAGTAGTTTGGCTACAGTGTTGAGGGTTTCATTTACATGTATAGTATAAAAAATTAAAAAAAGACATCTTCTGAAACGCTTTATTCATCAATGTTTCAATCAATTTCAAAAAATATTCAACCTAAAAATATTTTTAAAAATTTCACTTCATCCACCAAGAAAATAATTTTTATGGATCGTCAATTGTGCCCAATTGTGGATAACGTCAATAAATTTGTTTAAAATATTTTTTGAATTAGAAAAAAGTATAATTAATATTGTGAAGGGAATCTGATTCCCGTACTTACTAACCCATCTATATACGAGGTCCTCTTGAGCATTCAGGGGGACTTTGTTTTTATAGAAACTTTTATTTTTATCAATCATTATTTAATATACAAACCCTTCCAAGTACTGAGTCAATTTACTTCTACAGAAGGTAAATTGTGCTTAAAGGATATAGTAGAAGTACCTAAAGATGTATATCCTATTGGTAGATTAGATTATGACAGCGAGGGTTTATTGTTCTTAAGCAATGATTCCAAATTGAATCATCAACTACTTCATCCAAAATTTGAACATGCAAGAATATATTGGGTTCAAGTAGAAGGGGAGATCACCCATGAAGCCATTGCTAAGCTTACAGCAGGTGTATCTATTAATATCAATGGGGTATTGATCAAAACAAAGCCTGCGCGTCTTGCCCTATTAGAAGCCCCGGTAGCTGTACCTGAAAGAAATCCGCCCATTCGATATAGAAAAAACATTCCTACTCCTTGGGTAGAAATTGAATTAATAGAAGGAAAGAACAGACAGGTCCGAAAAATGTTTGCCTCTGTTCAATTCCCTGTATTGCGTTTAATTCGAGCGCAAATAGGTGTATTTACGATACAAGGCATGATGCCAGGCGACCTTATTAGCTTAAGTCCAGAGGAGGTTCAAGAAGGCTTCTTTCGTTAATTGACTGCTAAGTTTTACTTTTGCATTAATAATATAACATCAATGAGTCAATCGCTATCAGAACAGGAAATTATAAGACGTGAAAAATTGCAGCATTTAGAAGCTGCGGGCATCGACCCCTATCCAGCCCCTTTGTATCCTGTGACGCATTATTCAAATGAGATCAAGGACAACTTTACAGAAGAAAATAAGGAAAACTATGCTGCTGTTTGTGTAGCAGGAAGGATTATGAGTGTGAATGACAAGGGTAAAGTGCTATTTGTTAAAATACAAGACGATAAGGGAATTCTACAACTATATATCAAGAGAGATGAAATTTGCCCAAGCGAGGACAAGTCCTATTGGGAGGCCATTACTAAAAACGGGATGGACCTTGGAGACATTATTGGATCTACGGGTTATGTATTTATTACAAAAACCGGAGAAACATCAGTTCATTCAAGCACCGTTACTTTATTGGCCAAATCTTTAAAGCCATTGCCGGTAGTTAAAAGAGACGAGGAAGGCAATGTATTTGATGCGGTCACCGATCCTGAATTCAGGTATCGTCAACGCTATGCCGATTTAATTATCAATCCATCGGTGAAAGAAACTTTTGTAAAAAGAACTTTATTGGTGTCTACCATTCGTGAATTTTTAAATAGTCGTGGTGCCTTAGAAGTAGATACCCCTGTTTTACAAGCCATCCCAGGAGGTGCAGCAGCAAGGCCTTTTGCTACCCACCACAATGCATTGGATGTGCCATTTTATTTACGTATTGCCAATGAATTGTATTTGAAAAGATTAATCGTTGGAGGATTTGAATGGGTGTATGAGTTTAGTAGAAATTTTAGAAACGAAGGCATGGACCGTACCCATAATCCAGAGTTTACCGTTTTAGAATGGTATACGGCGTACAAAGATTATTTATGGATGATGGAAATTACCGAACAATTGTTTGAAAAAATTGCACTCACCTTACATGGCAAAACCGAATTAACGGTGGGGGATAAAACCATTAATTTTAAAGCACCATTCAGACGCATCAGTATTATTGAAGCCATCCAAGAAAATACAGGTATTGATATTACGGGCATGGACGAAGCTGCCTTAAGAGAAGTTTGTAAAAAATTACATATCGATGTGGCCCCTACCATTGGTAAGGGTAAATTAATAGATGAAATTTTTGGATCGACCAGTGAACCTAAATATATCCAACCCACATTTATCATTGACTATCCTATTGAAATGAGCCCGCTGACTAAAAAGCACCGCAGTAAGGAAGGCCTGGTAGAGCGTTTTGAATTAATGGTCAATGGAAAAGAATTAGCGAATGCGTATACAGAGTTGAATGATCCTATTGATCAACGTAAGCGTTTTGAAGAGCAATTAGGTTTAATGGAGCGTGGCGATGATGAAGCCATGTTTATTGATCATGATTTTTTAAGAGCCCTAGAATATGGCATGCCACCTACTTCAGGTATTGGCATTGGTATAGATAGATTATGCATGATGATGTTGAACCAACCCTCTATTCAAGATGTGTTGTTCTTCCCTCAAATGCGCCCCGAGTCCAACATTGATTAAATCCCTTTAATAAATCAAGGCACCCGTTTATGGGATGCCTTGAAAAAATCATTAGATAAAATTATAGAGATTAATAAATTTTTATTAATAAATTTTTATTTAATCTCTATAATTTAACGCGGGTTTTATATCACCTAGTAATGCTTTGTATTTATAATCTCCTTTAGATTTAACAAACTCTTCCATTGCTTTTGCAAGTAATACAGGATTACTCATTAAATCAATAGCGGTTAATGCCATTGTTTTACTGGCTACCAGCATTCCTTTTGTTCCAATTTCAGTACCACCTGAAGCCACCGCTTGCCAGCTATGTGCGGGTGTACCTGGTACCCAAGTGGCTGCACGCAAACCAACAGTAGGCAAGGCATAGCTCACATCTCCTACATCGGTGGAACCACTATTGCCCTCATTGATATAGCTTAATGGTCTTACAGTGGCTGCAGTTGCTACGTCTACTTTTGCTCCAATAAAACTTGGTTCAATTTTTTTTGCAAAATTTAAATCAGCTTCACTATAAGTAACGCCGCCTACTTTTTCTAAATTAATCTGCATGGCTTCGGCCAATGTTTTATTAATTAATAAATCGTGCGTACCACCAATAATATCATATTTCATTGTAGTACCAGTTCCAAGTGCAGCACCTTCCGCGGCCTTTACGACTCTATCAAAAATTTCTACCACATCTTTACGCTTTGGATGACGTACATAGTAATAGGCTTCTGCAAAATCAGGCACTACATTGGGTGCTTTACCCCCACTGGTAATGATATAATGTATTCTAGTTTCTTGGGGTACATGTTCGCGCATCATATTGACCATATTGTCCATGGCTTCTACTGCATCTAAAGAAGAACGACCTTGTTCAGGTTGTGCTGCAGCATGGGCAGATATTCCATAAAACTTAAACTTAGCAGACTTATTCGCTAATGCGCTGGTCGTAGTTATAGCGTTTACATCATCGGGGTGCCAATGTATCACGGCATCCACTCCGTTAAATAAACCTGCACGTACCATATATACTTTTCCACTTCCACCTTCTTCCGCAGGACAACCATAAACCTTGATGGTTCCTTTTAATTTTCCTGCAGCAATTAATTCTTTAATCGCAATGCCAGCACCCACCGATGCAGTACCAAACAAGTGATGACCACAACCATGGCCAGCATTTTTACCAGCAATGGGATTTTTTTCTGGACTAGCAGCTTGTGCTAGACCTGGTAGGGCATCGTATTCAGCTAAAATGCCAATTACCGGAGCACCGCTACCATAAGTAGCCACAAAAGCAGTAGGTATTTCTGCCACACCAGTTTCAACTGTAAAGCCTGCTGCTTTTAAATTTTGTACATGTAAAGCAGCGCTTTTATTTTCTTTATAGCCTACTTCTGCATATTCCCATATTTGCAAGGCTGTTTTTTTATCTGCATCATAAGCATTGTTAAGCGCAACTAAAGTAGCTTCTTTATTCGCATTAATTTGTTGTGCAGCGGGGTCCACCTTATTTTTCTTCTGTGCCATCAATTGCATACTAAGTAATACCAGGCTCGTCATTAAAATTCTTTTCATACTTGTTTCTTTAAATTGAAATAAAAAATGTTTTATAAAATATTATAAAAATAAATCGTAAAATAATTTAGCCCCCGGCACTACCGAATAATGCGCTAAGTCGGTGATACCTTCTGCAGCCAATACTTCTTCATCGATAAATAATTTTCCTGTGTAGGCTAATTTTTCTTTACTTAAAATATAGAAGGCCGCATCTGCAATAATATCGGTGGTTCTACTCATATTCGCTAAGGCCTGTCCGCCTAGTAAATTGCGCACAGCCGCAGTATCTATGGTAGTTCTAGGCCATAAAGAATTACAAGCAATATTATCATCTTTAAATTCTTCTGCCCAGCACAAGGTCATCATGCTCATATCATATTTTGAAATAGTATAAGCTACATGTGGTCCTAACCATTTTGGTGCTAAATTAATAGGAGGAGATAAAGTTAAAATATGTGCATGTGTCGATTTTCTTAAATAAGGTAGCGCGTGTTGCACCATTAAAAAAGTACCACGTACATTAATGCTATGCATTAAATCAAATCTTTTACTAGGGGTACTCGCTGTATCTGTTAATTGAATAGCACTTGCATTATTAATAAGTATATCAATGCCTCCAAATGTATCTACAGTTTGCTTTACAGCATTTGCAATTTGTGCTTCGTCTCTAATATCTACTTGAATCGCTAAAGCCTTTACGCCTAAGGCTTCTACCTCAGCAGCGGCCGAAAAAATAGTGCCACCTAAACGTGGATCTTCTTCCACCGACTTTGCTGCAATGACAATATTCACTCCCGCAGCAGCTAATTTTAAAGCCATTGCTTTTCCAATTCCTCTGCTACCGCCCGTGATAAATACGGTTTTTCCTTGTAATGACATTTTAAAAATTTTATTTTTTTAACAACACAATTTATTTAGTCTAAAAAATCCAAAATTACTTTTTCAGTTGTGGTACATGCCGTTGCTAGTACTTCGTTTTTAATAATCGCATTAAACTCTTTACTAAAACTTATTTCATAGGCCGCTTTGTCTAATCTTACTTGAATGCTTTCGGCGCTTTCTGTTTTTCTATTTTCCAATCTTTCTTTTAAAATTTCAATAGAGGGAGGCATGATAAAGATGGACAAACAGTTGGTCCCCAATTGCTTTTGTACTTTAATGGCTCCTTTGACATCGATGTCTAAAACAGGAATTTTTCCTAGGTTCCAGATGCGGGTCAACTCCGATTTTAAAGTACCATAATAGACGCCTTCATAGACCATCTCATATTCTAAAAATTCATCTTGGTAGATGTATCCTTCAAATTGGGCTAAGGAAATAAAATGATATTCTATTCCATCTTTTTCAAGGCCCCTAGGCGCGCGCGTAGTGGCGGAAACCGAAAAGGACAACAAAGGCATTGCCTTTAATAAATAAGCAGCAATAGAAGTTTTGCCTGCCCCGGATGGAGCGGTTAAAATAATTACTTTCTGTTGGTTTTGGGACATCCTTACAAATTTATAGGGCAATTTTTCCTCGCTCTAAATTACACAAATACTGCCTAAATAAATAATTATATAAGGGGTTTAAAAAACCTACAATTATGATGTATATTTAGCTGTACAAAAATTCATTCCCTAAAAATAGAATTATGAAAAAACAACTATTTACTTATTTGTTGATTGCTTTGGCCATGGTGGCACAAGCCCAAAAGCCAGGAGCAGAGGAGTCAAGTGCAAAAGTAAAATCTGAGGACAAAAACCCAAATTTTAAACGCGAGCTTTCTTTAGAAGCCAAAACAGAAAACAAAGGTGAAATCACTATTAAAGGTCAGAAAGTGCCCTATAAAGTAGTTTCTGGTACTATGCCTGTTTGGGATGAAGATGGTAAAGCCATTGCTGGTGTATTTTATATTTATTACGAACGTACGGATGTGACGAATAAAGACGAGCGTCCCTTGGTGATTTCTTTTAATGGAGGACCAGGTACCGCCAGTGTTTGGATGCACTTAGGTTATACTAGCCCAAAGAAATTAAAAATTGATGACGAAGGTTATCCTATTCAACCTTATGGATTCGAAGACAACCCTAATTCAATTTTAGATGCAGCAGATATTGTGTATATAGATCCAGTGAATACAGGCTTCTCTAGAATTTTAGATAAGTCAGTACCAACTTCAAAATTTTTTGGCGTCAATGCGGATGTCAAATATTTAGCAGATTGGATCAATGCTTTTGTTGCTAGACAAAAACGTTGGGCTTCTCCTAAGTTTTTAATTGGAGAAAGTTATGGTACAACGCGTGTATCTGGTTTGTCATTAGAATTACAAAACAGACATTGGATGTATTTAAATGGTGTAATTTTAGTCTCCCCTACCGATTTAGGTATTAAACGTGAAGGCCCTACCAGTGCTGCTTTGCGTGTTCCTTATATGGCAGCCACTGCCTGGTACCATAAAAAACTAGCAGCCGATTTACAGTCTAAAGATTTGACTGCTTATTTACCAGAAGTTGAAGCTTTTACAATCAATGAATTAATTCCAGCCATTGCACAAGGTGGTGCATTGAATGCAGAAAAGAAAAAAGAAATTGTAAAAAAAGTAGCTCGTTATACAGGTATTGGTGAAACAGAAGTAGCACAACTTAGTTTGACTATTCCTTTTGATTATTTCTGGAAAGAATTATTAAGAGACAAAGGAAAAACAGTGGGACGTTTAGATTCTCGTTACATAGGCATGGATAAATTGGATGCAGGAGATAGCCCTGATTACAATGCAGAACTTACTTCTTGGGAGCATTCATTTACTCCTGCCATCAATATGTATTTGAGAGATGAGTTGGGTTACAAAACAGATTTAGAGTATTATATTTTTGGTCCAACCCATCCTTGGGACAATACCAATAACCATACAGGCGATGATTTGCGTCAAGCCATGATGCAAAATCCTTATTTACATTTATTGGTTCAGTCTGGTTATTATGATGGTGCCTGCGATTATTTTAATGCTAAATACAATATGTGGCAAATGGATCCTGCTGGAAAAATTCAAGACAGAATGTTTTGGGAAGGTTACCGCAGTGGACATATGATGTATTTGCGCAAAGAAGATTTAACTACCAGCACCGATCATTTGAGAACTTTTATTAAAAAGAGTATACCGAAGGCAGGAACGCCTGCAAAGTTTTAAATAATAAAAGGTAAAAAGAAAAAGAGCCCCGATAATTCGGGGCTCTTTTTTTATAATTTAGTTGAAGCAAAATTCTAAATACGCTTTATATGCGCACCCAAGGCTTGTAGCCTTGCATCAATGTGTTGATATCCTCTATCTATTTGTTCAATATTTTGAATGGTACTTTTTCCCTCTGCACTTAAAGCAGCAATCAGCAAGGCTTGTCCAGCACGGATATCAGGGCTACTCATGGTAATACCACGGAGCGGATATTTACGGCCCAAACCAATCACCGTAGCACGATGCGGATCACACAAAATAATTTGTGCACCCATATCAATTAGCTTATCTGTAAAAAACAAACGGCTTTCAAACATTTTTTGATGAATCAATACACTACCTCTGGCTTGAATGGCCGTTACTAATACAATGCTTAATAAATCGGGGGTAAAACCTGGCCATGGATTGTCGTATATGGTTAAGATACCTCCATCCATAAAAGTTTGTATCTCATAAATATCTTGTGCAGGAATATAGATATCATCTCCTTTGATGGTAAAATCAATGCCTAGTAAACGAAATTTATCAGGAATAATACCCAAGTGTTCAATGCCAGCATTTTTAATCGTGATTTCACTTTTGGTCATCGCTGCTAGACCAATGAAGGAACCAATTTCAATCATGTCTGGTAAAATACGATGGTTCGTGCCGCCTAATTTTTTGACCCCTTCAATTTTTAAAAGATTACTTCCTAGGCCAGTAATTTTTGCACCCATCTTATTCAACATCAAGCAAAGCTGCTGTATATAAGGCTCACAGGCTGCATTGTAAATAGTGGTGATGCCTTCGGCTAAAACAGCCGCCATTAAAATATTGGCTGTACCTGTAACAGAAGGCTCGTCCAATAACATATAGGTGCCTATTAAATTTTCTGCTTTTAAGGTGAAACAAGCAAGCTTCTCGTCATAAGCATATTTAGCCCCTAATTTTTCAAATCCAATAATATGAGTATCCAATCTTCTTCTTCCAATTTTATCTCCACCTGGCTTGGGCAAGTAGGCAATTTTAAATCTTGATAAAATCGGTCCAGCCAACATTACACTACCACGCAATCTTCCACTTTTTGCTTCAAAATCATCTGAGGCTAAATAACTAGGATCTATTTTATCTGCTTTGAAACGGTATTCACCCTCGGCCAATTTTTCAACGGATACGCCCATCGCGGCTAATAGCTCCATCAATAAATTAACATCCACAATATTGGGCACATTTGAAATGGTAATGGGCTCTGCACTAAGCACTACTGCAGACAATACTTGAAGGGCTTCATTTTTTGCACCTTGTGGTGTAATGTTGCCTTTAAGTGCATGACCTCCTATAACTTCAAATGAACTCATTGTTTAACTATTTGCTTTACGAAAATACATGATTCGCTGCACTTTCCTATCGGTCTAAAACAATAAATCCCATCTCGCTAAGGCCAAATGGGATTTCAATTATTTCAACACTTAAATTAAAAACGTTTCTTAAAATTGCGGTTGTTGTTATTACGTCCGCCACCGCCACCACCAGGTCCACCAGGTCCACGTCCACCGCCACCGCGGTTATTGTTGTTGCGGTTGTTTTGCCAACGACCACCCGCAGGACGGTATTCGTCTCTTTCAAAATTCTGATTGCGGTGTTTGATATAAGGGGTGTTGCTAAATTCAAGTTGACCACCAGTAATGGCATTTAACTCTCCTCTAATCGTATCATCTTGTACCAGTTCTTTATGCCAGTTGCTATAAGCCAATTTCATATAATGGGCAATGGCATGCGCAAAACCTGCTTTTTTCTCTTGATCCTGTTCCGCCATGGCCTTATCAATTACCAATTCTAGGTTTTTACCTAAATGGGCATATTTAATTTTACGTTTAGGATAAGGAATAGGATCAGGTTTTTGTTTGTAGGTTTCCTTGGTAGGAATTGGATAAGGACTATCCACATCCAATTGGAAATTGCTCATAAAAAACAGGTGGTCCCATAATTTATGCCTATAATCCTCTATATTCTTGAGTTGCGGGTTTAAAAAGCCCATGAGTTCAATCACCACGAGGGCTTGTTCCTTTCTTTTGTCTCGGTCTTCAATGGTCATAAGATGGTCCACCATCTTTTGAACGTGACGGCCATACTCCCTCATCCCCATAATACTTCTTGCTGTATTGTATTCCATGTAATTATTACTTCTCGAGTAACAAATGTAAGGATTTATTTTATCTTCGTACCATGGAGCAGCTCTTAGCACAAATCGAATCTATTAAAAAAGAAATCGCCACCACGGTAGCCACCACCTCGGCCGACGTGGAAGCCTACCGAATTAAATACTTGGGAACCAAAGGTTTGGTCAAACAAATCATGGGCGAAATGAAAAATGTGCCAGTAGCGCAGAAAAAAGACTTTGGTCAAATTTTGAATGCTTTTAAAATTCTAGCCGAGGAAAAACTTGAAAATTTATTGGCGGCATTGGGCGATGCGGATGAAGCCAATACTACAATAGATACCAGTTTACCAGGCGATCCAGTTGCAGTGGGCACCAGACATCCTTTGAATTTAGTACGTAATCAAATGGTGGCTATATTTAAAAGATTGGGATTTGCTGTAGCAGAAGGGCCAGAGGTAGAAGATGATTGGCATAATTTTGGAGCAATGAATTTACCTGCGGATCATCCAGCCCGCGATATGCAGGATACTTTTTATGTGCAAGAAGCCACAAATAATAATTCAGCTTGGTTATTAAGAACACATACTTCAAGTGTACAAGCAAGAGTAATGGAAACACAAAAGCCACCCATTCGTGTGATTTGTCCTGGCCGTGTATATCGCAATGAAACTATTTCAGCAAGAGCGCATTGTTTTTTCCATCAAGTAGAAGGTTTGTACATTGATGAAAATGTAAGCTTTGCCGATTTAAAACAAACCCTTTATTTTTTCGTACAAGAAATGTTTGGTAAAGAAGTGAAAGTAAGATTCCGTCCAAGTTATTTTCCATTCACAGAACCTAGTGCAGAGATGGATATTAGCTGTCAAATCTGCAGTGGTAAAGGATGTAATATTTGTAAGCATACCGGATGGGTAGAAATTTTAGGAAGTGGCATGGTGCATCCTAATGTCTTAAAAAACTTTGGTATAGATCCTGAAAAGTATACTGGCTTTGCCTTTGGTATGGGTGTAGAAAGAATCACTCAATTAAAATACCAAGTGAACGATTTGCGTTTATACTCCCAAAACGACTTGCGCTTTTTGCAGCAGTTCAAGCGCGTCTGATAAATATGTTACACAACACTAAGGGCATTGTTTTACGCGTCACTAAATATGGTGATACGAGCATCATTCTAACTGCGTATACCGAACTTTTTGGATTGCAACAATACATCGTCAAAGGCGTAAGAGTCACCAGCAAAAAGGGGGCCAACAAGGGAGTGTTTTATCAGCCCGCTGCTATTTTACAAATGGAAGTGTATCATTCGCCCATGAAGCAATTGCAAATGATCAAAGACGTGAACTGGGATTTTGTCTATCAAAATATTTATTCTGATGTCTTGCGCAATGCTGTAGCCACCTATATTGTAGAGGTCTTGCAACAAACCATGCAACCCGAACCACATCCCGAACTATTTTATTTAATAGAAGATACATTTAAACAATTAGACAAAGGAGGCCCTCATTTGGTGGGTAATCTGCCCATCTATTTTTTAATTCATTTAAGTCAAACCATGGGCTTTGGCCTCCAAGGAAAGTACAGTTCAAGTACTCCTGTATTAGATGTTCGTGAAGGACAATTTGTAGCAAGCACACCTACGCATCCCTATTTTTTAGAAGGGGCTGAAGCACAAACTGCTTCCACTTTTTTACAAGTTCAATTTTACAACGATTTAGACAATATTGTTTTAAGTGGGGTGCAAAGAAAAAAAATATTGGAACTCTTTCAGTTATCACTAAGTTGGCACTATAAAAAATTTAATGAAATCAAATCTCTGCCCATATTGCAAGAAGTGTTGCGGTAAGAATCTTGATAAAATAACATAGTTTAGTTTATATATAGACTTTATTTTATTTATATTTATAAAAACAACTATGGAAGTACATCATCATTCACATCATCCAAAAAAATGGAAAGAATATCTTACTGAATTCTTAATGCTTTTCTTAGCAGTAAGTATGGGTTTTGTGGCAGAAAATCTAAGAGAAAAAAATGTTGAAAATGAAAGGTCGGAGGAATTAATTCAGGCCTTTATCATTGATGTACAAGAAAACCAAAAACAATTAGATTCTATCATTTTAAAAAATCAACAACTTTCAACTTATTTAGACTCCTTGAGTATGAATCATGCAACAGTTAATCATACAATCAATTTATCTGATTTAGCTTATTCATTAAATTTTTGGATGTACCGTTTTATAAACCGTAAAACAATATTTGAGCAAATGAAAAGCTCAGGAGCTTTACGATATATTCAAAATAAAGAAATGTTAAAAGCCATTTTGCAATACGAGGAGCATGCTAGTCTTGCCGAAACAAGATCAATGGAGGCAGAAACTCAACAATACTATGATCAATTCAGACCTGGTATACAAAAATTACTACCCCCCTCTTTTTTTATTTTGAGAGGAATTGGCAAATCTTCTATTAGAAGTATATCTATTGTTGTTCATCCTGGATTTTATAAAAATTTTAATCCACATGAACAGGAATTACGAAAACAGTTAGCCGAGACCAAGTTATCCATAGATCAAATAAGAGATTTATCAAAACTTTGGTTCCACAGGGAGGAGCGATTGGAACTTAGTTTAATATCTCAACTAGCCCTTAAAAAAGAAGGGATAAAATTGCTTCAGTTATTAGAACATCCAGAATAGTTAATCGTTATTTTTACTTCTATGCTGTCTGCGCCACATGATAATTATTATTGCGAAGATGCCAAATAAAATGGGAAAGGTCATAATAGAAATTTAATAACACAATCTACGAAAATTAGATAGCTTTATTCTAATATAGCTTATGAAATTAATCATCAAAATTGTAGCCATTGTATTTATTGGTCTAGGCGCAAGTTGTTCAATGATCAAACCCACTGGAATGAATAAAACCATAATTGATTATCAAGCACATCGAGGTGGCAGGGGCTTGATGCCTGAAAATACCATTCCCGCCATGTTAGCGGTGATGGATAATGAAAAGGTAACTACTCTTGAAATGGATTTAGCCATTACCAAGGATAAGCAGGTAGTAGTTTCACATGATCCTATTTTAAATCCTTTGATTAGCACCAAACCCGATGGAACTTATATTAAGGCAGATGAAATCAATCAAAATATTATTTACCAAATGAACTATATAGACCTTGAGAAATTTGATGTGGGTATAAAACCGCATCCTGGTTTCAAGGGTCAAAAAAAATTAGCAGTGGCTATACCAACGCTTGCCAGTTTAATCGACAGCGTAGAATTGAAAGCAGCACGCATGGGAAGAAAAATGAATTATAATATCGAAATTAAATCGGTGGAGGGTAAAGATATTATTGAACATCCAGCTCCCGAAGAATTTGTAGAATTAGTGGTTAGTACTATCCAAAATAAAAATATTATTAATAGAACAAGTATTCAAAGTTTTGATTTAAGGCCACTGCGTGTTTTGCATGAAAAACACCCTACTATTCAAACAGTTTTTTTAGTAGAAGGAAAACAAAGTACCGATGTTCAAAAACAAATTGATTTACTTGGATTTGTACCTACTATTTATAGCCCTGAGTTTAAGTATGTTACCAAGCAAATGGTGGACTATTGTCATCAACATCAAATGAAAATTATTCCTTGGACAGTTAATACCAAAGAAAGTATTGATGCGCTAATAAGCTTAAAAGTAGATGGTTTGATTTCAGACTATCCGAATTTGTATTAGGACACTATACCATCGGGTAAGGGAAACTACTTACTAGTTTAACCTTCATTCCTTCTTTAGATGATTTTCTGGCAGCTTCAATAATTTCAAGCACATGTAAAGAATGTAATACATTAATACGTGGCTCTATATTTTTAGATAATGCAGCTGCTATGCGTGTAGCGCCTTCCTGCCATTGATATCCCCCGTCATCTGTTTGATGTACTTGTGGAGCTTCGGTCCAAGAAGTATCTAAGACCACATTTTTAGGTTCCCAATCATATCCAATTAAGCGCATATTACCCTTGTCTCCAAAAATTTGTATGCTATGCAAGGTTTGGTTTTTGGCTTCGTGCCCAAAGGGGTCAAAATAATTAAAACCACACATGATATGACTTATCACTCCATTATCATGTTCTAATAATATATGCGCATTGTCTTCTTCTTTTACTTGCACTATTCCTTTTTCATCAATCTCTCTTTCTTTATTAACAATACTGGTCATGGCCATCACCGATTTTGCAGGGCCTAATAATCCTGTAAGCGTAGCCATATTATACACACCTAAATCGGGCATGCTGCCACCCAGTGGTTCATAAAAAAAGGAAGACCAAGTAGGACCCGTATGTCCATACTGCCCATGCGCACTAGCTAGTTTTCCAAGTTTTCCTTCCTGAATAGTTTTACTCATAAATTCAAACTGAGGGCTAGTCACTACAGCAGGTGCTCCCCAAATTCTTACGCCTTTTAATTTTGCATAGTCTACTAATGCTCTTCCTTCTGCATAAGTATTTGCTAAAGGTTTTTCACTCCATACATTTTTACCTGCCCCAAGCGCTATTTTATTTAAGGCACCATGCATTTGCATATCGGTTAAGGTCAACATTAAATCAAAAGCATTTCCTTTTAATAATGCATCGATATGATTATAGGTACTTGCACCAATATTGTATTTTTTATTCTGCGCCTCTGCCCTATCTTGTTTAATATCACAAAGACGTACTATTTTAACCAAAGGAGAACTTTGTAAATGAACAATATATCTATTGCTTACACTTCCGCAACCAATAATGGCGACTCTAATTATTTTTTCTTCCTCTTTAGCAAATAATTCTATACTACTTAATAATAAGGCA
>JAPLEP010000009.1:0-128082 GCA_026391155.1 Bacteroidota bacterium | reverse complement strand
CGCACTAAAGGCTTATTTGGGCTAGTAGAATACAATATTATAAAGCCCCTTCAGTCTAAGGATTTGATGGGGCTTTTTTTTAGCCAAGATTTTGTTGATAATTTGATAATGAAGAAAGTAAAAAGATTGAATAAGATAAAATAGAAATTTGAATAAATAATATAGAAGTTATGGAAACAGAAAAAGTAAGCATTTTAATTATAGGTTCAGGACCTGCTGGCTACACGGCGGCTATTTATGCAGCGCGTGCCAATATGAAACCATTATTATACCAAGGTATTCAACCAGGTGGTCAATTAACTATTACTACTGAAGTGGAAAACTATCCTGGTTTTCCAGATGGTATTCAAGGCCCAGAAATGATGGTGCATTTTGAAAAACAAGCGGCACGTATGGGGGCAGACATTCGTTATGGTTTAGCCACTAAGGTTGATTTTAGTGGAGAAGTAAAGAAAGTATGGATCGATGATGAAAAATTAATTGAAGCAGACGCAGTCATTATATCAACTGGTGCAAGTGCTAAATGGTTGGGTATTCCAAGTGAAGAAAGATTAAATGGTTTTGGTGTGAGTGCTTGTGCCGTTTGTGATGGATTCTTTTTTAAAGGGAAAGAAGTGGCCATAGTAGGTGCGGGCGATACGGCAGCAGAAGAAGCACATTATTTATCAAAGATGTGTACCACGGTGCATATGTTTGTGCGTAAAGATGCGATGCGTGCTTCTAAAGTAATGCAGGATAGAGTGATGAATACGCCGAATATTAAAGTGTATTTCAATACAGAGACCGATGAAATTTTAGGAGAGAAGAAAGTGGAAGGGGTACGTATTTTAAATACCAAAACAAATACAAAACAAGAAATTCCAGTAAGCGCCTTTTTTGTAGCTATTGGTCACACACCTAATAGCGGTATTTTCAAAGACTTTATTACCATGGATGAAACAGGTTATATACTTACAGAACCAGGAACGACTAAAACCAATGTGGAAGGGGTATTTGCATCGGGAGATGTACAAGATAAAAACTACCGTCAAGCAGTCACTGCTGCAGGTAGTGGTTGCATGGCGGCCTTAGATGCGGAGCGTTATTTAACTGCAAAAGGACATTAATGTCTAACTCCAATAAAATGCGCATTGAATTAAATGAGCTAGTCTTTTTAGGTTACCATGGTTTGTATGCCGAAGAAAAAAAATTAGGCAATACCTATAAAGTGAATGTGCATATTGATTTTATCCCAAAGAAAGAATTGGTAGATCAATTAGATCAGACCATTGATTATGTCCATGTGTATGCCATCATTAAAAAGTGGATGGAAATTCCTACGCCCTTATTAGAAACCTTAGTAGGGAATATCGCAGAGGAGATTTTAGTCAGTCAAACTCTGGTAGATAAAGTGTTTGTAGCCATTAGAAAAGTCCATATGCCCATCCCTCAATTTGAAGGGAATATTTCTGTTTCAGTGGAGAAATCTAGAAACAAATAAATCAACCCAATTCTTTTCCTTTAGATTTTCTTGTCCTTCCAACGTTTGGATTGAATGTACCAATAAGAAGGTAACAATAAAGTAATCCAATAGATAATTTCGCACATCCAGCCAATGGTGATGGGCAATTGAAAATACTCGATGGTGAGGTAGGCATAGATGATATAAATAATAATGGCTACAAATTCAATGGCTAAATTAATTTTAGATTGCCCCGTACCAGTCACTGCGTTCAACCATATGGTGGCAATAGACATAATTAATAAGGCAAAGGATACTACTCTTAATACGGGAATGCCTTCCTGCATAAACCCTTCTCCTTGGCCATAAATGGATAAAAATTGATGCGCAAATAAGTTTAATAATAGACAGACCAATAAAGCAAAGCCTAAACTCCATTTGACAATTTTATTGATTAAAGGAATTACTTTATCCTGCATACCTTGTCCAATAATATTACTCACCATGGTATTGGCAGTGGCTGCAAATGCCCAGGTAAAGCTTCCAAAGAATCCAAAGATATTACGCATGGCATTGGACACCGCTAAGGCTTGCTCACCTCTGTGTTCAATTAAAATGTAGAAGAATTCCCAACTGATAATACTAATCATGTATTGCATCATTATAGGAGAAGACTGCACTAAAATTAATTTAATATAGTCCCACTTTACTGAAAATCGTTTGAATAATTCAAAGCGGGCGCCAATTTTTTGATAATGAATGACTAAGTAAATGACTAGTAAACCCATCACCTCAGATATAATGGAAGCATAGGCGGCACCATTTAAACCCATGGCCGCAAAACCAAAATGTCCAAAAATTAAACTGTAATCAAAAAAGATATTAAATAAGGCTTCTGTCGCTGTACCAATGATTAAAAACTTGCTTTGATTGGTACCCACTAATAAGGCATTGCGCATTTGGTAAATAAACAAAAAGGGGATACCCCAAATTCTTATTTTTAAAAATTCGATGACCGTATCAGCTCTTTGGGTATCGTGTAATAAACTATGGAATATACTAGGGGCTATAAAATACGTAAAGGAAATACCTACAATGGATAAGCATATAGAAATGATCACCCCTTGAGAAAATAAAATACCTATTTCATCCACTCTATTTTCTCCCGCTCGTCTAGAAATAAGTGCTTGTAAGCCATTGTTCAATCCTTGGCCCATGACCCCAAAAATCAAATAAAACACCCCAGTGATGCCTCCAATAGCCAGCGCTTCGGTACTCAATGAGCCTAAGAAAATATTGTTGATGACAAAATTTACCTGAGGTACCATAATAGCCAAAGCAATAGGCAAGGAGATAGCCAATATTTGCTTACTGCTGATGTTTACTTGTAAAGAGGGCGTTGCCTGATGGGTGCTCATATAATTGCAAATCTACAATTAGTTTTAGCAAAGAACTGCTCCTTTTTTTATATCATTGCATAAGAAATAGAGCATGGCACAAAAGAAATTAAGCGTTTACGGAAATTTAGTGAGTACGGCTAACAATAAAGTGGAGAATCTTTATTTAGTCATAGGTCAAAACAGTATTGTTTTTGTTGTAAAAAATACGCTGATCAATGAATTTGTGGCCATTGAACATTTTGAGGGTAGTGAAGATCAGCAAGGATGGAACCAATTGATCGGGTATTTACAAAATAATTCTACTTTAATACATTCAGTATATAATAAAATATATTTTGTTTTAAATGTCCCAAGAATGCTTTTGACCAAGGAGCATGCCGTAGAGGACAATTTACAATATGCGAACGAACTTAATTTAGTTTTTGGCCTTAAACCTGATGAAGAAATTTATACTTCTTTGATTGATGCCAAGTACAATTTAGTGTACAGTGTTCCGGATGAATTGAGTGCTTTGTTGTCCAGAACTTTTCCTACGGGCAAATGGCAACATTATGCTCAATTTCTATTACAACATGCAGGCAACAGCCAACTGCAGTTAACTATTTTCGACCATCATATCATTGTGCACATCAAAGACCAAGCCCAAACAAAATTCTTGAATTATTATAGTTTGGCGAGTAAAGACCAAAACATTTATACCATATTAAATGCCTGTATTCAAGCAGGGGTGGATACCAATTTGATTGATTTGAAAATAATTGGATGCACAGCAGCAAGTGCTAATTTTGTTAATGCATTAATTCCTTATTTTAAATCATTCGAACAAACAGCCATTGCTGACTCCGGTATTGGACTTGATTTAAACAAAACTTATCCTGATTTTAGTTACGCCCCTTATTTTATATTTTAATGAGAATCATTTCCGGAAAATATGGTGGTAGGAGAATTCATCCGCCTAGCAATATGCCCCATACTAGGCCAACCACCGATGTGGCCAAGGAAGGACTATTTAATATTTTGCAAACCAGGGTTCAATTAGAAGGGGCGACTACTTTGGATTTATTTGGAGGCACTGGTTGTATTAGTTATGAATTGGCTTCTAGAGGCGCTACCCATTTAACCATAGTAGAAAAAGACAATCAAATGTTGGAATTTATTAAAACCAATATAGAACAATTGAAAATTGAAAATGCACAAATGGTTAGAATGGATGTATTTCAATATTTAAATAGTTGTACGCAACAATACGATATTATTTTTGCTGGGCCTCCTTATGCATTAACGACCATTGATGATTTGCCTAGAATCATCGTAGAGCGAAAATTAATTTCACCAGAAGGGTATTTTATATTAGAACATACGCCACGCAATAATTATGAAAATTTTGCTGGTTTTAGTTTTCAAAGAAATTATGGGGCCACGGTATTTAGCTTTTTTGAATAGCTAAAAAATTCAAGTATGAACAAGTCAGCGGCTAGAAAACATTGGTTGGAACAAAGAAGCAATTTGACAGTCAATGATTGTCTAAAATTGGACGACCTGCTGCTTATACAATTTCAAAAATTGGATTGGTCGAATGTACATTGCGTGGCCAGTTATTATCCCTTAGAAAAACAAAACGAACCCAATACTTTGCTTTTAACCAAGTACCTTAAAGCTTTTATTCCTGGAATTGTATTGGCTTATCCTATTGTGGATCCAATCAATATGACCATGCAGTTTTATGCCGAAACTGAAAGCTTGCAGCAAAATCAATATGGGATTATGGAGCCTTTAACAACCAGGCCCATGGAAGCAGCAGAGATTGATGCGATAATAGTGCCTTTGATTACGGTGGATCAAAGCGGGCATAGAATTGGTTTTGGTAAGGGGTTCTACGATAAATATTTTGTTAACTTCCCCTCTAATAGGCCTAGAATAGGCATTTCTTATTTCGAGCCCATTGCAAATATCCAAGATACCCATGAATTTGACGTACCTTTGACCCATTGTATTACGCCTTGGAATAGTTATGAATTTTAACAATGTATTTTTAAAATCCTTTAGAGTATTACTTTTACCATTTGCGCTTATCTATGGTTGGATTGTTTCTTTGAGAAATTGGATGTATGATAAAAAGTATTTGCATTCTGTTCATTTTAATGTCCCTTTGATTTGTGTAGGCAATTTATCGATGGGGGGAACTGGAAAGTCTCCCATGGTAGAACATCTTTTAGCTATTTTAACGGAAGAATATAAAATAGGCACTTTAAGCAGAGGGTATAAGCGAAAAACTAAAGGGTATGCTTTAGCGGATGATTTAACCACCGCACTTGAAATAGGAGATGAACCCATGCAGTTTCACATCAAATTTCCCAATGCAGCCGTAGCCGTAGGAGAAAGAAGAATTGAAGCCATCCCTCAACTCATCCAGGATGTGCCTAAAATTCAAGCCATCATTTTAGATGATGCATTTCAGCACAGAGAAATTGAATCAGACTTTAATATCTTGTTGACTGAATACAATAATTTATACTGTGATGATTTTTTTATACCAACAGGAGATTTAAGAGACGATAGAAAATCTGCAAAAAGAGCAGACATTATTATTGTCACCAAATGTCCTGCAGAATTAAGCATAGCAGAAAGAGACGAAAT
This sequence comes from Bacteroidota bacterium, assembly GCA_026391155.1. GTDB lineage: Bacteria > Bacteroidota > Bacteroidia > Chitinophagales > Chitinophagaceae > Sediminibacterium. The sequence goes on along the minus strand of JAPLEP010000009.1, from coordinate 122,604 downwards.
TGTAGAAAGGATAAACCCAGAACAACATCAGAGTTTATTTTTTACTACCATTAAATACGAAACGCCTTACCATATTTACAATCCAGCCGATCAATGGATTTTAACTTTGAGAGACGAGGTATTGTTGGTTTGTGGAATAGCCAATCCTTTACCTTTAAAAAATTATATCCACGAACATACTGATACTTATTATCAACTAAGTTACAGTGATCATCATATTTTTTCTATCGAAGACTTACAAGAAATTAGAGAGAAATTTGATCAAATTAAATCAAAAAGTAAACTAATATTAACCACCGAAAAAGACGCTGTAAGATTGGTCAAATACACAGAAGAATTAAACAATATTCCTATGTATGTATTGCCCATTAAGCCAAAATTTTTATTTGATTCAGAAAGAAATTTCAATGAATTGGTGTTGAATTATGTTGCGCAATTTTATAAAAAAATAAATGGGAACTAAAAAGAACACAAAAAAAACAAAAACGACCACTAAACATACGCACTTGGTAACCACTTACAAAGGCAAACTAGATATTGCTAAATCTGGGATGGGCTTTGTGATGGTACAAGGTTTAGAAAATGATATATTAATTTTCCCAAATGATTTCAATACTGCATTGAAAGGGGATGAAGTAAGCGTTAAAATTACCAAAATCAGACAAGGCTCTGGTAAGAAAGAAGGAAAAGTATTAGAAATTCTAAAACGTAAACAAGTCTCTTTTGCCGGCACGATGCAAGTAAAAGAAAAAACAGCTTTCTTTATTCCAAGCAGTGTATTCCCCATGCCTGATATCTACATCCCCATGAATAAACTCAATGGGGCCAAGGACAATGATCGTGTGATGGTACAGTTGACTAAATGGGAAAAGTCTTCGCGCAAACCAGAAGGAGAAGTATTAAAAATATTCACTCCAGAACAAGAGAATGATTTAGCCATGCAATCTATTGTGGCTGAAGCTGGGTTCTCTTTATCCTTTAGTGATGAAGTGATCGCCTTTGCTAAATCATTGACGGAGAAAATTGATGCCAATGAAGTAGCCAAAAGAAAGGATTACCGTAAAGTTTTAACCTTTACCATTGATCCAGTTGATGCCAAAGATTTTGATGACGCTATTTCTTATCAAAGATTGGACAATGGAAATTTAGAAATAGGGGTACACATAGCAGATGTAAGTCATTTTGTGCAACCTGGTACAGCCGTAGACAAAGAAGCTTATGAAAGAGCCACCTCGGTGTACTTGCCAGACAGGGTCTATCCCATGCTGCCAGAACGTATTTCTAATGAACTATGTTCTTTAAGACCTAAGGAAGATAAACTAACTTTCTCTGCATGTTTTGAAGTAGATACGCATGGTAAAATTGTGAATACCTGGTTTGGAAAAACCATTATCCATTCTGATAGAAGATTTACCTATGAACAAGTACAAGAAATTATTGATACTAAGATAGGGGATCATTCCTCTGAAATTTTATGGTTATTGGATTGGACCCAAAAACTGCGTAAAGCTAGATTTGATAGTGGTGCCATCAATTTCTCTTCACAGGAAGTGCGTTTTACTTTAGATGATAAAGGAAAACCAACGGGTATTACCATTAAAGAAAGTAAAGAATCGCATCAATTGATTGAAGAGTTGATGTTGAAAGCCAATCAACTGATTGCGCAAAAAATGGGTCAAATAAAAATTAAAAAAGAACAACTTCCATTTCCTTACCGTGTGCATGATCAACCCAATGAAGAAAAATTAAATCCATTTATCAGTTTTGCAAAAAAGCATGGCTATCCATTTGATATATCGTCACCCACCCATATTGCGCATAGTTTTAATGAATTAATGGTTGCCTCCAAAGGAAAACCCGAACAACATGTTTTGGAACAATTGGGCATCAGGACCATGGCCAAGGCTGTTTATACCAGCAACAATATTGGACACTATGGTTTGGGCTTTGAACATTATTGTCATTTTACTTCACCTATTCGACGTTATCCTGATATTTTAGTGCATCGCATTGTACAATCAGTTTTATTAAATCATCCAATGAACGATACTGATTTAGAACAGAAATGTGTGCATTGTAGTGAAAGAGAACGCGCAGCGATGGAATCAGAAAGAGCAGCCAATAAATACAAGCAAGTAGAATTCATGCGTGATTATTTAGGGCAAAGCTTTGAAGGCATCATTAGTGGGGTTTCTAGTTTTGGATTTTGGGTAGAAACCATTGAATACAAATGTGAAGGTTTAGTAAGTATTACCGGTTTATCCAAATTTGATGATTTTAGATTGGTCGAATCTGATTATGCCTTAGTAGGTATGAGATCGGGGCGCAAATTCAATATGGGCGATAAAGTCACCATTAAAGTGGTGGCAGCAAGCTTAGAGAAAAGACAATTGGATTATGAGTGGGATTCGGTAAAATCTATCCCTACAGCTGTAAAATAATTAGTTTAGTTCTTTTGTTAATTCTTCAAATACAATTCCTTCTTCTGCCAATGTTTTTAAAATAGGGGTATAGATAGAAGGATGGGTAGGAATATGCAATCCAGTTAAATTAATATCCCCTTTAAGATAAGCACAAACACTCATGGCTAGGGGAAGGCCAACGGTGGTGGCCATGGCAGTATAATTTGCATCCATGCCAATTTTTACCATACTGCTTTGAACCAAGTATTTTTTATTATTGTGTGTATATTCAATTTCGTGCATCATCACCACCATGTCTTTATCTGTTGGTGCTAATTTCCATTTGTTTTCCAATATCCATTGCATAATGGAGGCATTGGATCTTAAATTTGAAGGAAGGAGGGTATCGGTATTGAATCCTAAATAGTCCAACTGTTTTTTTACGATTTCATTTTTTAATAGTGCGTCATACAAACTATTCAAATGATGAGCAGCCAGATGTAATTCAAGCCATTCTTTGATGCTGGAATTTCCTTTCAAATCTATAGGCTGCTCATTGGTTAAACCCAATTGCACTATGGCGTTCCAGCCAAGAAAAAAATCGGAAGCTCTTAAAGTAGTTCTTACAAAGTTGTTTACGCCTTGTAAAGCATAAGTGTTCATATAGGTCAAAGAATTTCTATTGGGATAATAACCAAATAAACCAGTGTTTGGAATCTCTAATTGGGGGGCATTTTCAAATAAATGCAAATAAGGAATTGTTTTTTGCTGTCCATTTTCAAGATAGACGGCGCCAGCTTTTCCTGCCAGCAGAATATTATTGGCATTCCAGCTAATTTTATAATGCCAAGGATTGTTGTCCGACTCCGGGGCGATTAATCCACCGCAATGGGATTTAAACCCAGTTATTTGGCCTCCTTTTGCCTTTATTTTATCAATGAGTTCCATGGCGCTCATGTGGTCAATACCAGGGTCTAAGCCCATTTCGCATAAGAATAAAATATTGTTGGCTTTGAGGCTTGGCTCCAGAGAACGCATGTTTTCATCTACATAAGATGCCGTGAATAGCGATTTAGAAAATGCTAGGCAATCTTGGGCCACTAGAAAATGTAAACTAGGAGGTAGCATAGAAACCACCACTGTGGCTTTTTGAATCAGCGCTTTCCTTGCTAGGGCATCGTTGACATCAATACCCACAGCGATTCCATTGGTCGCTTGATTCCATTTTGCTTGGGCTGTTGCTTGGTCTCCATCCGCTAATACGATTTGCCAGTTGTTTTCAACGGCTTTGATCTTCAAATATTGAATCAAAACAGTAGCCGATTTGCCTGCCCCAATAATTAAAATTTCTACACTCATTTTGGCCTATCTAAATCATTAAAAATCTGTGCTTTAAAGTTAAGATTTCTTACCCACAACTGTGGATAAATCTGCTTAAAAATTAGGGTTTAAAAATAGCTAAAAAGGGCTTGAAAAGGTATCTTCGTAAACCATCTATTAGGGCTTTGAAAAACACCCCTTTTTGAGGTAAAGAAATTAAAACTTATGGAAGATAATATCAACGAAAATTTAGGTACAGAAGCCACCCAAGACAATGACCGTGTCATAAGAGTCAACATCGAAGAGCAAATGAAAACCTCTTACATAGATTATTCTATGTCGGTGATTGTTGGACGTGCTTTACCCGATGTAAGAGATGGTTTTAAACCAGTACATCGCAGGGTTTTGTATGCCATGAATGAACTAGGCAACAACAGCAATAAAGCGTATAAAAAATCGGCACGTATTGTGGGTGAAGTGATGGGAAAATTCCATCCCCATGGAGATAGTGCTATTTATGATACACTAGTACGTATGGCTCAGGAATGGACCATGCGTTACAAATTGGTAGATGGTCAGGGTAATTTTGGTAACCAAGATGGAGACCCGCCAGCTGCGATGCGTTATACAGAAGCAAGATTGCAGAAAATTTCTGAAGCAATGTTGGATGATTTGGAAAAAGACACCGTCGATTTCCAATTAAATTTTGATGATAGCTTATCTGAACCATCTGTATTACCTACACGTATTCCTCAATTATTAGTCAATGGTTCTTCTGGTATTGCGGTGGGTATGGCTACGAATATGTTGCCCCATAACTTAAATGAAGTGGTGGATGGTTGTATCGCTTATATCGATAACAAAGATATTACGGTGGAGGAATTGATGCAGTTTGTGAAAGCGCCCGATTTTCCTACGGGGGGCGTGATTTATGGAATGGAAGGAGTAAGACAAGGTTTAGCCACAGGTCGTGGTAGAGTAGTACTTCGTGGTAAATGTAATGTTGAAACAAAGGCCAACGGTCGTGAATTAATTGTGATCAATGAAATTCCTTACCAAGTAAATAGAGATAATTTAACCGATCGTATTGGCCAATTGGTAGTAGATAAAACTATCGATGGCATTACGCATGTCAACAATGAAAGTAATAAGCGAGAAGGAACAAGAATAGTTATTGAGCTTCGTAAAGATGCAGTAGCTCAGGTCATCATCAACCAATTGTTTAAGTTTACTGAATTACAAACCAGCTACGGTATCAATAACGTGGCATTGAGCAAAGGCCGGCCTAAAATTTTAAATTTACGTGATTTAGTGAGTGAGTTTATTGAGTTTAGAATGGAAGTGGTCATTCGTCGTGCTCAATTTGAATTAAGAAAAGCACAAGAACGTGCGCATATTTTAGAAGGCTATTTAATTGCTTTAGATCATTTGGATGAAGTGATTCGTTTGATCCGCAATTCTGCCAATCCAGAAGCTGCCAAAGAAAGCCTAATGACTGCAGGTTGGGGTATTTCTGACATTCAAGCCAAAGCCATCTTAGAATTAAGATTGCAACGTTTGACGGGCATGGAGCGTGAAAAAATCAAAGAAGAGTTTGAGCACTTGATGCAAATCATCAAATCATTAAATGAATTATTAGGTAGCGAACATTTACGTTTTGAACTGATCAAAACTGAATTATTAGAAGTAAAAGAAAAATTTGGTGATGAACGTAAAACTGAAATCCAATATTTAGCAGATGAAATGAAATTGGAAGATTTGATTGAAGAAGAAGATGTGGTGATTACCATTTCTCATTTAGGTTATATTAAGAGAACGGCTGTTTCAGAATACCGTCAACAAAAAAGAGGTGGTCGAGGTGCCATGGGTACCAAAACAAGAGACGAAGATTTTGTTGAGCATTTGTTTATTGCTTCTACCCATGATACCATGTTGTTCTTCACAGAAAAAGGAAGATGTTTCTGGTTGCGTGTATATGAAATTCCGGAAGGTGAAAAAACAAGTAAGGGCCGTGCGGTGCAGAACTTAATTCAAATACCACCGGATGATAAAGTAAAAGCCATTATTGAAGTACGTAAATTGGATGATAAGGAATATGTACAAAATCATTTTATCATCTTATGTACTAAGCGTGGTATTATTAAGAAAACATGTTTAGAAGATTTTAGTCGCCCAAGAGTAAGTGGTGTGAATGCCATTACCATTAATGAAGGCGATGAATTATTAGCAGCACGTTTAACCGATGGTAATAATGAAGTGATGATGGCCGTTAAGTCGGGTAGGGCCATTCGTTTCCCTGAAGAAAAAGTACGTCCAACAGGTCGTGGTGCCATTGGGGTAGCAGGGATCGAAGTGGACAATGAAAATGATGAAGTGGTAGGTTTAGTATGCGTTCACAAAGACGATAAAGACCGTACTATTTTAGTGGTGAGTCAACAAGGTTTTGGTAAAAGAACTGCTATCGAAGAATACAGAATCACCAACCGTGGTGGCAAAGGGGTTAAAACCATTAATGTTACAGAGAAAACAGGAGGCCTAGTAGGCATCATGGATGTATTAGAAAAAGAAGATTTGATCATTACTTGTAAATCGGGGGTGACCATTAGAACTAGAATCACCGATATCCGCGAAGCAGGACGTGCCACGCAGGGCGTGACTTTGATTCGTTTAGATGAAGGTGATGAAATCGCAGCCACTTCTAAGATTGAAGAACAAGAGGAAACTGGACCAGAGGAAGATGGTGCGCAAACCGATGCTTCAGCACCTAGCACAGACAGTCCAAGCGATGAAACAACGCCTAATCCAACCCCAGAGGTTTCCTAAACATTTAATCAACTAAAAATGATAACTTTAACAGCAATAATTCATAATAAAAAAATAGCTATGAAAAAAATAATCGGGGCATTGGTCATCTTATTGAGCTTTCAAAGTATACAAGCCCAAGATTTTGAAAAAGTAAAAACCAGTATTTTAATTACCAAATTTGAAAATGCAAAATTGGAATACGATAAGGTCATTACAAAAAAGCCCACGTTGAAGGAATCTGCAGAAGCCTATTATTGGAAGTCTCGTATCTACAGTGGGATCAATAAAGAGACCACCTTGGCTTCTAAATACCCAGATGCTTATGATCAAATTAAAACCTCTTTGGATGAATACATTAAAGCAGATAAAACTTTAGCTATAGCCAAAGAAAATGGACAGGACCCATTTTTTGATGTTTATGTAAAAAGCTTTAAAGAAGGAGTAACTGCATTCAATATAAAAAATTGGAAAGTAGCTGCGCAAAATTTTGATCAAGCTGTTTACTATAGTGATATTGTATTTGCACAAGGTTGGGCTGCTTCTAAACAAAAATTTGATACTACTTCTATTATTTACGCTGGCTATTCTAACCAAAATGCAGGTAATGTAGATGCAACTATTGTTTATTACAGAAGATTGATAGATAGCAAAATTATGACTCCAGAGCTGGTAGAAGTATATCGTTATTTGTTATTGCAATTGACCCTAAAAAAAGACAAAGCTAGCTTTGACACCTATTATGCAATTTCAGAAGCTACTTATCCTAAAGAGTCTTGGGTTGAATACAAAACAGAATACATCGATAAGAACTTAAATACAGATGAGAAAATAATATTGTACGACGAAACAGTGGCCGCTGGAAAATTAACAGAGTTGGAATTGCAAATGTATGGAGATATGTTTATGGCAGGTAAGAATGCCGATGGGGTAAGTGCTGAAAAAGGAGATTACTATATTTCAAAAGCAGCGGAAGCTTATAAAAAAGCTTATACCATGAATACTAAAAACTTTGCTGCGGCATTTAACGTTGGGATTAGTTATTACAATCAATTCACGATATTAGATGAAAAGGTAGGAGACAATATTCGTGCCTTACAAGCATTGAATGCAAATAAGCCTGCAGCTTCTAAAGATCCAAAAAAGAAGATCGCTATGGAGGCACAATTTAAAGCACAACAAGATTCAATTAAAAAGTTGAATGCTGTTTTAGAGGGGCCTATCAAAGAAAAAGTAGATGCTGCAGTGGAGTGGATTGAAAAAGCCTATGGGGTAATTAAAGACAAGGATAAATTAGATAGAGCAGAGAAAAATGTAGCTTCAAGATCTGTGGATTTCTTGGCTACTTTGTTTGGATATAAAAGAGACAAATTAAGAGGTAAGGATCAAAAAGCCTATGACGAATTTGATGCCAAGTACAATGCTTATGATAAATTACACGATAAGTATCAATAGTAAAAATAAGTAGGTGAGGCCTATGAAGAATAATATAAAAAAAGGATCCTAAATTTTAGGATCCTTTTTTTATAATCTAAGGGGGATATTTAATCTATTTAATCTCTTAAGGTGACAAATATTTTATAATTTTTTGCTTCATTGAATTCCACTTGAACTTCCTCGTTGTCAATCTTAAATAGAATAGTTGCCGGGTAAATTAAATTTTGAAAGATATAAGTATTTCTTTTTTGTTGATTGGTGATAGGCATAATAATTTGATACGAGCCTTTTTGAAAAATAGCTTCCCCTAAAGTAGGTTTAGGTATTTCACCATGTACATTAAATGCACCTCCAGAAACACTTTCCATACTTAATTCTATGGTGCTATTGGGAGGGGTGGGATTTTCAAAAGTAACAACTACGGAACTCACCATAAAGGTTTTACTCACAATCTTGAAAGCATGTTCATACAAACCTACAAAAGCATCCTCTTTCCAAAATCCATTCAGTACACTGTCTTCTCCGTGGATATTTTTGAAAAAGCCAGTACCTTCACCTTCGCGTTTGCCTTTTTTAAAACTGCCTTTGTAATAATTTCCATGATCATCCGTGAGCTTCCCTTTACCTTCTGGAAGGCCATATTTGAATTCACCTTCATAAGTGTATTTACCCACTGCTTTACCTATACCAGAAGCTTTTCCACTTTTACAATCACCAGCATAGGTTCCAACCAAATTTGGATCTAAGACTTTGCAATCCTGCGCCAATAATGGGGTAGTTCCAGCAATGGACAAAGCAATCAGTAGGAATATAATATTGCTTTTTTTGAAAGGGAATTGAATCATTGTTTAAATTTTAAATGGGCTATTTAATTGAGTAAGTAAAACTACAATCAAATAGGATAGAAAAACTAGGCGCAGGCATCAATTTATCAAAATCATTTAGTCTCTGATAGGAATAATTAATTTATAATTTTTTGCTTCATTGAAATCAATTTGAAGTTCTTCGTTGTTGATTTTAAAAAGTAGGGTAGCTGGAAAGGTAATATTTTGAAAAGTATAAATATTCTTTTTAGGATTGGTAGTAACCGAATTCATTACTTGATAACCGCCTTTGATGATTAATACTTCCCCAATAGTTGGTTTGGGTACAATACCTTTTAACCCACCGCCTTCAGAGATATTCTCTAGGCTTAAAACAATGGAACTATTGGGCGGGGTTGGATCATCATAAGAAACGGAAATGGCACCTACATTAAAGGTTTTTTTAACCAAGGTGTAAGGATGCTCATATAGGCCTATATAAGTATCATTTTTCCAAAATCCATTCACGATACTGTCCTTGCCTTGAGCCGTTTTAAAATTTGCTAATCCGTCGCCATTCTTTTTACCTTTTTTAAAATTGCCATTAAACAGATTGCCCAAGTCATCGGTCAATTGACCTTTACCTTCGGGTAGGCCAGCTTTAAATTCACCTTCATAAGTATATTTTCCTACAGACTTGCCTTGGCCTGAAGCTTTACCATTTTTACAATCACCAGTATAAACACCGGAAAGATTGGGGTCTAAAACTTTACAATCCTGAGCCATTAATGGGCTGGTAAATAGGAAGCTTAAAACTATAAAAGCTTCATAAAATTGTTTAATTCGAATGGATGATAATTGCTTGAACATAAATATGTTTTATGAAGTATTAGGGGTTATGTTTATTTTATTAAAGCTACAATCTATTTGCTAATGTAAATTCAGCTATGGGGAAGAATCATGACCGCTTATCAAACAGGGATTCTCATTACAATACTATTTAACATAATGTTAATTATAAGCATAAAATAGTGGTTTAAATGGGTCAATCTGCTGTAAATCAAGTGTATTGGCGTTAGTAAGTTAGATACGGATCTAGAGGATATATCTATTCTTTGCTTATCTATATTCAGTATAAATTAGTATTTTGTATATCAATTAATATCAAATAATATCAAATTCTAAATACAATGGCAAAGAATTTAAGTCGTAGAAAGTTTGTACAAAATGCAGGAATGTCCTCTATTGCTTTTGGACTTTCTCCACAGTTGATAAAAGCACAATCCAGCGCTAAAAAAGACAAAGTACGTATAGGCATTATAGGTACTGGTTTCAGGGGCCAAAGCCATCTAGAGATGCTTTGCCAACGCAAAGACACCATTATTGTCTCTTTTGCCGATCCTGACCCAAGAATGCTAGCCGATGCTCAAAAGATACTTAAAGACGCAGGAAGACCTGCTGCTGTAGAGTTTAAAAACGGTAATGAAGATTATAAAAACCTTTTACAAAGACATGATATTGATGGAGTTATCATTGCAACACCCTGGGAATGGCATATTCCACAGGCTTTAGAAGCCATCAAAAATGGGGTTATTCCAGGCGTAGAGGTTTGTGGAGCCCTAAAACTATCCGATTGCTGGGATATTGTCAACGCTAGTGAAAAAACAGGCATTCCAGTTATGTGCCTAGAGAATGTATGTTACCGTAGAGATGTGTTAGCTGTCTATAATATGGTCAAAAAAGGCCTATTTGGTGAATTATTACACTTACAAGGCGGTTATGAGCACGATTTAAGAGGGGTTAAATTCAATAGCCCCAATTCCGCTGATAGTTCATCTGGTGTTGAGTTTGGCGCCGGGAAAGGCTTTAGTGAGGCTGCTTGGCGTACTAACCACTCCTTATATAGGAATGGCGAGCTGTACCCAACCCATGGTTTAGGCCCAATAGCGATGATGGCCGACATCAATAGAGGTAATTCATTAACCCGATTATCATCGGTAGCCACCAAGGCAAGAGGTTTGCATAAATATATAGTTGAGCACCCCAAAGGTGGTGAGAATCACCCGAATGCGAAATTAAAATTTAAGTTGGGAGATGTGGTTACTACCACCTTACAGACTGCTAACGGTGAGACGATGTTGCTCACCCACGACACCAATTCTCCTCGTCCGTATAATTTAGGGTTCCGGGTGCAAGGAGTTCAGGGCTTATGGCAGGATTTTCATGCTGGAGAATTTACAGCGGGGCATATATATATAGAAGGCGTTTCCCCAAAAGAACATCAATGGGAAAACCCAGAAGCCTATTTAAAGCAACACGACCATCCATTATGGAAGAAATATGAGGCGGATGCGGTGGGTGCTGGTCATGGCGGTATGGACTTTTTTGTAGACAATGCCTTTGTAGAGTGTATCAAAAGAAATGTTCCTTTCCAATTGGATGTTTATGACTTAGCTACATGGTATGCGATTACGCCACTTTCTGAAAAATCGATTGCCGAAAATGGACAGGTACAAGAAATACCTGATTTTACTAGAGGCAAATGGAAGAATAGAAAGAATGATTTTGCCACCAATGAAGATTATTAATCAATATTATTAGTATCAAGCCCTACTCTATTAAAATTAGTTTTATGCATCGTGCTACCCTCCTATCCATTTTATGTATTTTTTTCTTGTCTTTTGCTGCAGATGCCCAAGTAGATCCTGCTGTACAAAAAGCAAAAGAAGAAGTAAAAACTATTTTAAATGCTTCCTATGAGCAGGATAAAAAAACAAGTAGACAATTATGGGAATATGCCGAAGTGGGATTTAAAGAATCTAAAAGTGCTGCTTTACATGTGCAACATTTACAAGAAGCAGGATTTAAAGTAACCACAGGTGTTGGTGGAATGCCTACTGCGTTTATGGGAACTTATGGTTCTGGTAAACCCATTATCGGAATTTTAGCAGAGTATGATGCATTGCCGGGTTTGGCACAAGAAGGAGGCAATCCAGAAAAAGTCATCATCCCCAATAAAATTGCAGGACAAGGTTGTGGTCATGATATTTTTGGAACAGCTTCTGTTGCTGCAGGTATAGCAATTAAAAAATTAATTGAGTCAGGAAAAATTAAAGGAACTATTCGTGTCTATGGAAGTCCTGCCGAAGAAGGCGGTGGCGGTAAAGTTTATTTGGTGAGATCCGGTGTGATGGACGATTTAGATGTTGCTATTCATTGGCATCCTGGTAATAAAAATGAAGTAACTATGAAAAGTGCTTTAGCTTATAAATCGGCTAAGTTTAGATTTTATGGTATTTCAGCGCATGCTGCAGCACAACCTGAACAAGGTCGTTCTGCCTTAGATGCAGTGGAAGCCATGGACAATATGGTGAATATGATGCGTGAACATATACCACAAGAAACAAGAATACATTATGTGATTACCAATGGTGGTAAGGCACCTAATGTAGTGCCAGATTTTGCAGAAGTATTTTATTATGTAAGACATCCTAAAAGAGACAAAGTAGTAGAGATATTTGACCGTGTAGTGAAAGCAGCTGAAGGCGCTGCTATCGGTACAGGCACTTCTATGAAATATGAAGTGATTGACGGCACCCATGATTTATTATTGAATAAAACTTTGGCCGATGTCATGCAATTGAATTTAGAATCTATTGGTGGTATCCCCTATACAGATGCAGAAAAAATATTTGCAAAGACTTTACAAAAAAGTTTTTTGGGTAACATCCCTCCTATCGAAGATGCCCAGAAAGTTTTCCCAATGAAAATTGAATGGACTGCTGGTGGAGGCTCTACCGATGTGGGGGATGTAAGTTATATCATCCCTACTGTGGGTTTAAGCACGGCTACCTGGGTACCTGGAACACCTGCGCATAGTTGGCAGGCAGTTGCTTGTGGTACCACGGATATCGCTGCTAAAGGAATGATCAATGCGGCAAAAGTCATGGCCATGACTGCCATCGATTTGTATACCCAACCTAGCACCATTCAAAAAGCTAAGGAAGAATTTATAAAACAAAAAGGGAATTATCAATACAAAGCTTTATTGGGAGACCGCCCCCCTGCTTTAAACTATAGAGACAATTAATTTAGTTGATTGTACTGCTCTAATAAACGAATCTGATTAAGTGTGCGCACTAGATTTTGACCTTCATATTTAGCGCCGTAATAGCTATCGTTGTTTAAGTGGTCTGTAAAAAAACGAAGTGCTTGCATGTAAATCATAAATTGACCTCCATAAAAAAAGTGGTCTAATTCAAAACTACTCAATGTTTCCTGCATATAATTTAGGTAGCCTTTTTTTAAAGCAGACCATTTTAAAGCATCTACGCTTACTTTATTTAAATCTTTTTCTTCTTCAGAAACAGCACATAAGCAGGTCCTACACATATCCCCCACATCGCTGATAAAATAGCCTGCCATCACCGTATCTAAATCAATCACGCAAATGGCTTTTTCTATGCCATTAACTTTATTAAAAAGGACATTACTAATTTTAGTGTCGTGATGGGTGACTCTTTTTGAAACATCTTTGTGCGCAATAAAATTATTGTAAGTGCTTACATAATGCTTATTGGATTCTAAATATTGAATAGTGTCTTTATTGGCTGCTATTCTTTTGCTATTGCCATTTTGCAAAGCGCTAGTAAATTGTTGATACCTTAAATTTAAATCATGAAATTGTGGTAATGTATCTTTAAGTGAACTTGCATTAAAATTTTTTAAGCCAAAAGTGAATTGAGCAAATTGTTTGGCCGCTTCCTCTACTTGATCTTCATTTTCTAAAACACTTAAAGCATAACCCTCTATTTTATGAAAGGCGCGATAAAAGCCACCCTCCCACTGCACTAAAGTAGGGCCATTTAAAGTGGGTACTAAATGGGTAAATATATAATTGGGCTTGTTTATTTTAAGGTAGGAAGAAATGGCATTGATATTGGCATCGATGGTGGCAGGGTTTTTAAATACCTTATGGTTGATAGATTGTAAGATATAGGCACCATTATTGGTTTGAATAGAATAAGTGCTATTAATTAGACCTTGATGTATTGGTTCATAACTACTTACCTGCCAGCCATATAAATTGAAAATTTCTTGCATAAAATATAATAATTAAAAGTACTAAAAATATGCGCATAGTTCGTATCTTGAAATCTATAAAATAATGGCTATTATGCGAATGGATAGAAGAAAATTTTTGAATTTAAGTAGTTTAGGTATTTCTAGTTTTACAATTACCGGATTTATACCCAATACAGTTCAAAAAATAGCTGTTGGAGCGAATGCCATAAGCAATATCAATCCAGTGGTAGTGGCTACCTGGGATGCTGGCTTGGCCGCTAATTTAGCCGCATGGAAGATACTTGGCAATGGAGGAAAAGCATTGGATGCAGTAGAAAATGGCGTTAAAGTAACTGAAGATGAAATTAATTGCTGTGTGGGTTTGAGTGGCAACCCTGATAGAGATGGTCATGTGACTTTAGATGCTTCTATTATGGATCATGAATTTAATTGCGGTAGTGTTGCTTTTTTAGAGCGTATCAAACATCCGATTTCTGTAGCCCGTAGAGTGATGGAAAAAACACCTCATGTAATGCTCGTGGGTGAAGGTGCTCAACAGTTTGCGGTGTCTGAAGGCTTTACCTTAGAGCCTGATACACTTTCAGAAGATGCTAAAAAATCTTATGAAGGGTGGTTAAAAAAATCGGAGTATAAACCAGTGATCAATATTGAAAGAAAACAAGCCACCAGTCAATTAGATCCATCACTGATGGCCCCACCTATACTAAGCAATGGAGAATGGAACCACGATACCATTGGAATGATAGCTTTAGATAGTTTTGGAAACTTAAGTGGTAGTTGTACGACCAGTGGGGCAGGTTTTAAAATGAGGGGCCGTGTGGGCGACTCTCCTATCATTGGCGCAGGGTTGTATGTAGACAATGAAGTGGGTGCCGTGGTAGCCACTGGTCAAGGAGAAGATGTGATTCGTGTGGCTGGGGCGAGTGCTGTAGTGGAGCAAATGAGACAGGGAAAATCTCCAGCAGAGGCTTGTAAATTTGTAGTGGAAAGAATTAGAAGAATCAAAAAAGAAAAAGCCAAAGACATTCAAGTATGTTTTATTGCCATGAATAAAAAGGGAGAAGCAGGTGCTTACGCTTTGCATAAAGGATTTAATTATGCAGTGCATACAAAGGATGGAAATAAATTATTTGAATCATCTTCTTTAGATTAAACATATGTCTACAATACTTGAAATAGCAGTTTTTTCAGTAGAGGCCGCTCTAGAAGCTATTAAAGCGGGTGCCCATAGAATTGAATTTTGTGAAAACCCTTTAGAGGGAGGGACTACCCCCTCATTTGGTAGTTTAGCCACTTTGATTGCTTTAACTTCTAAGCCTGTATTTCCAATCATCAGACCCAGAGGAGGTGATTTTTTATATACGGAGAACGAATTTAATTCGATCCGGTCGGATATACTCATGGCCAGAAAATTAAATTATCCAGGCATTGTGTTGGGTTTATTAAATGCAGATGGTACTATTGATACTGCAAGAACTAAAAGATTAGTGGATTTGGCTAGTCCAATGGAAGTTACTTTTCATCGTGCATTTGATAGATGCAAGGATCCATTCAAAGCATTAGAAGATATCATTGCAACAGGCTGTAAAAGAATATTAACCAGTGGTCAAGTGCCCAATGCAGCAGATGCCCTACCATTATTAAAAAAATTAATAGAACAAGCGGGGGATAGAATTATTATTATGCCAGGTTCTGGCGTTCGATCCAATAATATTAAAGAAATAATTACAGCCACAGGAGCCAAAGAAATTCATAGCAGTGCAAGAAAAATGCAAGCAAGTCAAATGCTTTATACCAAAGATTCCATGCAAGAAAATTTACAAGCTACAGGTGTAGATACAGAAGAAATTAAAAAAATGTTGTCCGTATTATAGGCTTTTGCTATTAATACAACATACGCACTCTAATCGTGTGTTTTACTTCTTTCAATAAAGCAATGGCAGTTTTAGACAATTTAGAATCTACATCCAAAACTACATAGCCAATTTCATCATTGGTTTTTAAGTATTGTCCAACAATGTTTATTTTGTTTTTAGACATCACCGTATTAATGGCGCTTAAGACACCCGGTACATTATTATGTATGTGTAAAATACGGTGTGCATTCTCCACCGGCGGTAAGCTAATACTTGGGATGGTGTGAGAACCATAAGAAACCCCACGTTCTAAATATTGGTACAATTTTATACTCACATCTTCACCAATGTTCTCTTGCGCTTCTTCGGTTGAACCACCAATATGTGGTGTTAATATAACATTGGATAAACCTTGTAATGGTGTAGTAAATTTATCGCCATTTTTTTCAGGCTCAATGGGAAATACATCAATGGCAGCACCAGCTAATTGTTTGTCTTTAATGGCTTGACTCAAAGCTTCTAAATCTACAACTTCACCACGTGCATAATTGATTAAGATGGCTCCTTGTTTAAATTGTTTGATGACCGCTTTGCTGATTAAATTTTTAGTTTGATTGGTCTCAGGTACATGTAATGAAATAATGTCTGAACTACTTACTAAATCTTTGATTGATTTTATGGCCACCGCATTACCCAAGGGTAATTTTGTTTCAATGTCATAAAACTTAACTTTCATGCCCATGGCTTCGGCCATCACACTTAACTGAGTACCAATGTTGCCATAACCAATAATGCCAATAGTCTTGCCTCTTAATTCAAAACTTCCTTTGGCTTCTTTATTCCAAATGCCATTGTGTGCAGCAATATTTTTATCTGTTATTTTTCTTATGAGCATAATGGCGGCCCCAATCACTAGTTCCGCTACACTTCTGGTGTTGCTATAAGGCGCATTGAATAAAGCCACGCCTTTTTGCTTACAGGCTTTCACATCTACTTGATTGATACCAATACAAAAACAACCAATGGCTTGTAATTTCTTAGCGCTATCTAATACTTTTTTGGAAATAAATGTTTTTGAACGAATACCTAAAATGTGCACGTCCTTAATAACCTTGATTAATTCCTCTTCACTTAAAGCCCCGGCTATTTTTTTAACATCGGTATACCCTTGATCCTTGAAGTATTGTACCGCTTTATCGCTGATGTTTTCAAGAAATAAAACCTTGATTTTGTCTTTGGGGTAACTGGTGGTATCTAGATTGCTCATGAGGCAAAGTTAAAAAAAATTAACTGTTTGCTATTCATTAACAATAAATTATGTGATTATAGCGTTATTTTTGTACCTATTGGTTTCCACTGGGCTCCTTATAAAAAACTAACAGATGATCGTACGATTGGCCTTATTTATTGCTTTCTTCTTTTTGACTAGTGCTTGTGGAACAAGCCAGGGGCCTAAATATTTAGAAAATCCCAATTTTACCGCCCTCAAATTAAGTTCAACTGAAAAAGAAAGACTGATTACTGAAGTAAAAGCCAAATATGATTTGCTATTGGGCAAAAAAGGATTTAGCGGAGAGATTTTAGTGGCAAAAAATGGCGAAATCATCTTTGAAGACTACCGTGGCTTTTCAAACTTTGGCAACAAATCGGCGATGGTGCCAGAAACCCCTATTCATTTAGCCTCTATTTCAAAAACATTTACAGGGATGGCAGCGCTTAAATTATGGGAGCAACATAAATTGGATTTAAAAGCACCTGTCACTAAATACATTTCCAATTTTCCTTATGCCGATGTTACTATTGAGCAATTATTATCTCATCGTAGTGGATTACCCGACTATACAGTTTTTATGGAGTCGCGTAAATACATCATGACCAAGGTGAAAAATAAAAGAGGTAGATGGGTTAAAAAAATTCAATTGCTAAAGTCTGAAGCCCCTTTCAAACAAGGGTTTTACAGTAATCAGGATGTTTTAGATTTCATGGTGCGTAAAAGACCTGCCCCACAAAGCAATCCAGACAGAGTGTTTAAATATTGCAATACCAATTTTGTATTGTTGGCATTACTCATTGAAAAAATTTCAGGGCAAGATTTTCCTACCTATATGGCAGAAAATATTTTCAAGCCTTTGAAAATGGACAATACCTTTATTTTTAGTGCTAATACTATTGACAAGTATACCCCTTCTTACAATGCAAGAATGGTTCCTTATCGCATCGAAAAATTTGATTGTATTTATGGAGATAAAAATGTGTATAGTACCGCAAGAGATATGTTGCTTTGGGATAAGGCATTGACCGAGGGAAAATTTTTGGCCCCAGCTACTTTAGAAATGGCCTATCAACCTCAAAGCCCTACCAATAAATACTACCATAATTATGGCTTGGGCTGGCGTATTTTGACCAAACCCAATGAAGAAAAACTAATTTACCACAATGGATGGTGGCATGGCAATAACACTGTTTTTACCAGATTGATCAATGAATCAGCTACCATCATCATTTTGGGCAATAAATTCAATAAATCCATCTATAAAGGCAAGGAAATTGCCTCTGTTTTCACTGGTAAGGTGGATACGACCTCATTAGTGGAGTAATGTTGAGCTTTTTGCACTTTTTTTGGCTTTTACCCCCTATTTTTGCAGTCCTTAATTATAACTAAAGAATACACTTTTTTATGAACGATTGTCTATTTTACGCCGTTCCGGCTATGGGAGTTGTAGGTTTACTATATACTCTATTGAAATTCAACTGGGTAGCTAAGCAAGATGCTGGTAATGCTAGAATGAAAGAGATTAGCACCTATATCGCTGAAGGTGCGATGGCATTCTTAAAAGCAGAGTGGAAAATCCTTGGCTATTTTGTGGTAATTGTGGCCCTTTTATTAGGGTTCATGGCTTCCAAAAATGCAACAAGTCACTGGAGTATCTCCATTGCATTTGTCATTGGTGCTGTATTTAGTGCCACTGCAGGATATATTGGAATGAAAGTAGCTACAAAAGCAAATGTAAGAACTGCAGAAGCTGCTAAAACTAGTTTAGCACGTGCATTAAAAGTTTCTTTTACAGGTGGATCTGTGATGGGCTTAGGCGTATCTGGTTTAGCTGTATTAGGATTGGGTGGTTTATTTTTAATTATCAAACATTTCTTCTCTCCTGATGGTGATGCAGAAGGTATGTTGCGTACCATAGAAATTTTAACTGGATTCTCTTTAGGTGCTGAGTCTATTGCATTGTTTGCACGTGTGGGTGGTGGTATTTATACCAAGGCTGCCGATGTGGGTGCTGATTTAGTAGGTAAAGTAGAAGCAGGTATTCCAGAAGATGATCCTCGTAACCCTGCAACTATTGCTGATAACGTAGGTGACAATGTGGGTGATGTGGCAGGTATGGGTGCCGATTTATTTGGTTCTTATGTGGCCACAGTTTTAGCAACTATGGTTTTAGGACAAGAAGTAACTGGAGCCAATGGTGCAAAATTAGTAGATGCCTTTGGTGGCTTGTCTCCTATTTTATTGCCTATGTTGATAGCTGGTGTGGGTATTTTATTATCCATCATTGGAACTTTCTTTGTTCGTATCAGCGAGAACGCTGGATTAAATACGGCTACTGTTCAAAGAGCATTAAATATGGGTAATTATGGTTCTATGATTTTAACAGCCATTGCTTGTTATTTCTTAGTAACTAATATTTTACCTGAAACCATGACCTTACGTGGTTTAGAATTTACAAGAAACGGAGTAATTGGGGCAATCGCCGTTGGATTGATCGTTGGTACATTAATGAGTATCATTACTGAATATTATACCGCAATGGGTAAACGCCCAGTGTTAAGCATTATTAAACAATCTAGTACAGGACATGCCACTAATATTATTGGAGGTTTAGCAATAGGTATGGAATCCACCTTCTTGCCAATTTTAGTTTTAGCTGCTGGAATTTATGGTTCATTTGCTTGTGCTGGTTTGTATGGTGTTGCAATTGCTGCAGCTGGTATGATGGCCACTACTGCCATGCAATTAGCGATTGATGCATTTGGTCCTATCGCAGATAATGCGGGTGGTATTGCGGAGATGAGTGAATTGCCTGCGGAGATTCGTGAGAAAACAGATATTTTAGATGCGGTGGGAAACACTACTGCTGCAAGTGGTAAAGGTTTTGCCATTGCTTCTGCTGCTTTAACTTCATTAGCATTATTTGCTGCCTTCGTTGGTGTGGCTATGCCTAACAATCAACATATTGACATTTACAAAGCCGATGTATTGGCTTCTTTATTTGTAGGTGCAATGATTCCATTTATATTTTCTTCATTGGCTATTCGCGCGGTGGGTGAAGCGGCGATGGCTATGGTGGAAGAAGTACGTCGTCAGTTTAGAACCATTCCTGGAATTATGGAAGGTACGGGTAAACCAGAATATGATAAATGTGTGGCGATTAGTACAGAAGCATCCTTGAAAAAAATGATGTTACCTGGAGCTATCACCATCATCTCTCCTATTTTAATTGGATTTACATTAGGCCCTGAAGCCTTAGGTGGTTTCTTAGCAGGTGCTACTGTAAGTGGTGTGTTAATGGGTATCTTCCAAAACAATGCAGGTGGTGCTTGGGATAATGCTAAAAAATCTTTTGAGAAAGGGGTTGAAATAAATGGGGAGATGTTCTATAAAAAATCTGAACCACATAAGGCTTCTGTCACAGGAGATACAGTGGGAGATCCATTTAAAGATACTTCTGGGCCATCTATGAATATCTTGATTAAATTAATGTCAATTGTTTCCTTAGTATTGGCGCCTACCTTAGCTAAAATGCATCCAACTGGAGCCTCTATAACTAAAACACAAACTGTTGAAATTTCAGTCGTTAGTACAGATTCAGCAGCTGGTGCTAAAATTGTAAATGATTCAGCAAATACAGTGACTATTACAGCGAATACCAAAACATTATTGCAAGCATTGCAAGAAGAAGGTATTGCGCCAATTGACAATGTGAATATTCAAATTAAAGATGGTAAAATCACAGTTAATGGAAAGGCATTGACGCCTGAACAAAATGCTAAATTTTCGACTTATTTGAAGAAAGACAACAAGTAAATTTGTTTGAATATTTTAAAAAAGTCCGCTTCTGTTTTCAGAGCGGATTTTTTTATACTTAAACTTTTTTCGTAGTTTGTCTACGAATTCAATCGTATACTATGACTAAATTGGTAAAGCCCACGGAAAGTGAGTTAGACATCTTAAGTATCCTTTGGGAGAAAGAATCTGCAACTGTGAAAGAAGTACATGAGCTCATGCTTAGCCATAAAAAAATTGGGTACACCACCACCCTGAAGCTCATGCAAATTATGCATGAAAAAGGTTTGGTTTCGAGGGATACTCAATTTAAAAAGCATAGCTATACGCCACTAATCAAAAAGGAAAAATTACAAGCACTGTACCTTAGTAAAATGATTCAAACTCTTTTTGGTGGAAGTTCAACTGAGCTGGTCTTGCAGGCTATAGAAAAATATCCGCACACTGAGAAAGGTTTAATATCCATTGCTTCCTTGGTGAAGCAGTTGCAAAAAAATAACTAATTAATTTTTATTAAAAAAGTATCATTTTTTTAATTCAGCGTAAAGCTGTTTACCTCCAGCAGAAAACAAAAAGTCTAGAATACTTACGTTGTTGATAAAGCCAATTTTGTCTTCAAAAACCTGTTGGTACTTGGGTGTAAGGATACATTGCTGATAGTTTTTCGGCAACCAAGGAGAAAAGTATTTTTGCTTTTGATCTAGCTCTTGATCTACCCTATCGGTGATTGAACTTATTTCCCAATTTGCTTTGAGTTGCCCATTGAGCCAATGCTGACAGGCCAATAAAAAATCAATTAATTTTTCCTGTTTTTGGGCATATAAGTTGGACAGACTTTGCTCGTAATACTCAAAATAGGGGGCTCTTTTATACGCCGTAATGATTGCTTTAAAATGTTGTGAATTCCAAGGGCTTTCGTAATCAATGAAGATATCGCCAAGGGGCGTTTTCTGATCTCGACCTCCAATAATGGGGATGGATAAATTTAATGGGCCTTGTGCGGTAAGAATCACCATTCTATTTTTGAAGCTCATTTTAGTGAACGGGGCAGTTGTATCATAATTCACCTGTTGATGCTTTAAAAGTATTTTGATAAAGTCAATGGTCCCAAAGTATTGTAAATCCGTAAATAACATGGCTTAACAAATAGTTGTGTAAATATATTTTTTCAAGTACCAAATAACTAATAATTTCAACAAAATTTTCAAATGAAGATCAATAAATATATTTTCAGCGCTTTGCTTTTCTTGGCCATGGCTTGTAGTTCGCCCAAGCCCTTTGTTTTTAAAGGCATAAAATCGATCAAAATGGAGAAAGCAAGCCTGGGTAAAAATATTTTTAATGCAAACTTTGAATATCAAAATCCAAATAATTTCAATCTTGTTTTAAAAAACTTAGATTGTTCAGTTTTCATCAACGATGAAAGGTTCACTCAATACAAATTAGATACCCTGTATCAGATTCCAGCCAATGCAGATTTTATTTTGCCTGCAAAGATGCAAGTAGAGCTTAGTGTATTGCTAAAAAATAGTATTGATATTTTATTTAATAAACCAATGAAAATTAGTGTCAAAGGCATGGCTACTATTTCTAAAGGAATGTTTACCAAAACCATTCCCATTGCTTTTGAAACTACACAAAAATTAAATTTAAAAGAAGCGCTACAACGTTAGTGGCCTTGTCTTATTGATTCCAAGTGCTTGGGCTTTCTCTCCATTGCATTAATGTTTCTTGGGTTTTACTATCCACCTCTCCCTTCTCTACTGCTAAATCTATTAAGCTTGCATAATTGGTTAAAGAATAATAAGGAACGCCAGCTGCTTTAAAAGCTTCATCTGCTAAAGCGAATCCATAATTAAAAATAGACACCATCCCTACTACTTCTAAACCAGCATTTCTTAAAACATCCACCACTTGTAAACTACTTTTTCCGGTAGAAATTAAATCTTCAATGACTAAAATTTTATTGGTCGTCGCATAAGCGCCTTCAATTTGATTGCCTAAGCCATGCTCTTTGGGCTTGGGTCTTACATAGATATAAGGCAGCTTCAATTGATCGGCGGCCATGGCGCCCCAAGGAATCCCCGCTGTTGCTACCCCTGCCAACATATCTGCGCCTTCAAATTTTTCAAATATGACATTGCACATTTCACTTTTGATAAAATCACGTACATAGGGAAAAGACAAAACTTTTCGGTTGTCACAATAAATTGGACTTTTCCAGCCACTTGCCCATGTAAATGGATTATTTGGGCTTAATTTTACTGCACCTACTTGAAGTAATTTTTCGGCAACGGCTTTTTGATTGGTCATAGGGATATTTTCTTGCTGCGAATTTAAAGTCAATTTGCTAGATATACTTCAGTACTTACTAAATACTATACACATTTTTATGCCCAAACAAATTTTAGCGGCCGGTGGCCTAGTGACCAACCCTCGAGGTGAAATATTGTGGATCTTTAGAAGAGGCTTTTGGGATTTGCCTAAGGGTAAATTGGATGAGGGGGAAACCATACAATCCTGCGCGATTAGAGAAGTGCAAGAAGAAACGGGCATTCATGCTATTCAATTGCATGAATTATTGAATTTTACCAATCATCTTTATTTTGATCCCTATTTAAATGAAGAAGTAGTCAAAAGGACTTACTGGTTTCATATGACCATTGCTTCAGCACAGGATGGAACGCCTCAAAGTTCCGAAGACATTGAAAAAATTGAATGGCATTCCTTAGCTACGGCCAAAAAATGTTTGGAAAAAACTTATCCCACTATTTTGGAAGTAGTGGAAGCTTATCGATTAAAAATAAATCAGTAAGTGAATTACTTTACCAAGCTTTGAATGACCGCTTCTGGTAAGAAAGGAGAAGCATCTCCCCCATTTCTAATAATGTCTCTAACAATGGTTGAAGCCACAGAAGTATATTTAGGCTCTCCTGTTAAAAAGATGGTTTCAATATGCCTGTCCATGGTTCGATTGGCATCGGCAATGGTTTTCTCGTATTCAAAATCGCTCACGTAACGAATGCCTCTTAAAATAAAGTTAGCACCAATAGATTGACAAAACTTAACCGTCAATCCATCGTAAATGGCTACTTCAACCTTTGGTTGATCTTTGTAAATTTGATCAAACCATTGTTTTCTTTGGTCTGCTGTAAACATGGGATCCTTAGATGCATTGATTCCAATGCCTACCACCACTTTATCAAATAAGGGTAAGGATCTATTAATAATATCAATATGCCCTAAAGTAACAGGGTCAAAAGTTCCAGGAAATAAACAGATTCTTTGCATGGACTAAAAGTAAGAAAATTGTTAGAACAATCGTTATTAAGCAGGATTAGTTCTTCCAGTAAGAAGGTACAAACAGGCCATTCTTACAGCTACCCCATTTTCAACCTGGTCTAGAATGATGGAATGAGGGCTATTGGCCACCTCGCTATCCATTTCCACTCCACGATTAATGGGGCCGGGGTGCATAATCAGGATTTCTTTATTAAGCTTATTAAGCCTATTCATAGTGATGCCATAAGCCAAGTTGTATTCTCTCAAAGAGGAAAATAAAGGCTGGTTTTGCCTTTCTAATTGAATTCTAAGCACATTGGCCACATCGCACCAAGCCAAGGCTTTGTCGATATTGTATTCAACTCTTATGTCCATAGCTTCTGCTAAAAATGTTGGAATTAGGGTTGGTGGCCCAGAAACCATTACTTCAGCCCCCATTTTCTTTAATAAATAAATATTACTCAAAGCCACCCTACTATGCATGATGTCTCCAATAATGGCCACTTTAAGTCCTGCCAATTTTCCCATTTTTTCTTGCATGGAAAATGCATCTAATAAGGCTTGTGTGGGATGTTCGTTGATGCCATCTCCAGCATTGATAATGGCCGCGTCTATATGCTTGGCTAGATAGTGAGGTGCTCCTGAAGCGCTATGGCGCATGACCACCATATCTACTTTCATACTTAGAATATTATTGACCGTATCTAATAAGGTTTCGCCTTTGGCGGCAGAAGAATTGGAGACGGTGAAATTAACTACATCTGCCGATAAACGTTTTTCGGCTAGTTCGAAAGAAATTCTGGTTCGTGTAGAATTTTCGTAAAAAAGGTTCACAATCGTAACGTCTCTTAAAGTGGGAACTTTCTTAACGGGTCTTTGTAAAACTTCTTTAAATTGAGTAGCTGTAGATAAAATAAGTTGGATATCCTCGGTTTGGAGGTCCTTGATACCAAGAAGATGTTTGGTAGTTAGTGCCATTAAAAAACAAAATTAATACAATTTTTTCTAATCCACCAATAAAATAACGTCATCCACCCCATCGTTCTCTTTCCATCTTACTTTTACTTTATAAGGGGTGATATCGACCATTTCCTTGCCCGTAAAATCTGGTTGTATGGGTAATTCTCTACTTGGTTTGCGGTCTACTAATACACAAAGGCTAACCTTGGCTGGTCGACCAAAGGACAATAAGGCATCTAAAGCGGCCCTAATGGTTCTGCCGGTAAACAATACATCATCTATTAAAATGACTGTTTTACCCTCAATACTAAAAGGCAAATCGGTGGCTTTGGCCAAGTGTAAGTCTCTTCTAATATCGTCTCTGTAAAAGGTGATGTCTAATTTTCCATAATGTACTTGATCGGCAGGTAATTCATGGTGCAATGCTGCTACAATACGGTCACTTAAATATACCCCTCTAGGTTGCAGGCCAACAATCACCGCATTGGTTAAACCAGGATAAGTTTCTAAAATTTGATGTGCCAGCCTTTTTACGATGCTGGGAAGTTGTTGCTCGCTGATAAGGGTCATTCCTTAAAATTTTAATAAAATTACATCCTTTTCTTGAATTATATATAGGCGTTAAACCATTCCCTTTGTATTTTGCACCCATGGTGGGTATTCAACAACTTAAATTAGTCCAATTTAGGAATTATGTTCAAATGAATTTTGAATTCACCCATCGTATTGTGGGCATTGTGGGCAGTAATGGAACTGGGAAAACCAATTTATTGGATGCTTTGTATTATTTATCTTTTACCAAAAGCTATTTTAATCGTCCAGATGCACAAAATGTACATCATGCGTATGAAGGTTTAAGAATAGAAGGATGGTATAATTTTCATAACCAACCCACCCCCATTACTTGCATCATTAGAGAAAATTTAAAAAAGGAATTTTATTTTGATGAGGAATTGTATACCAAGATGTCACAGCATATTGGTAAAATACCCTGTGTAATGATTGCTCCAGATGATGTGCAAATTATTACTGGATCGAGCGAAGAGCGAAGAAAATTAATGGACAGCTTGCTTTGTCAAATTTACCCACCCTATTTAAAATTTTTAATTCAATACAATAAAATCTTATTGCAAAGAAATAGCTTGTTAAAAAATGCTGCAGAAACTGGTCAGTTGGATATGGTTTTGCTTGAAACTTTAAATGGGCAATTAATAGAAAATGGACAACCCATTTATAATTACCGAAAAAAATTAATGAATGAATTGTTACCCTCCATTATAAAATTATACAATCACTTAGCACAAAATAATGACCAAATAGACATTCAATACCAAAGTCAATTAGACCAAGATTCCTTTGAAAATTTATTGAACTATTCTTTGCCAAAAGATAAGGCAGTTCTAAGAACCAGTGTGGGCATTCACAAAGATGATTTGATCATTACCATTCAAGGGCAATCCTTTAAACAAGAAGCATCGCAAGGACAAAGAAAAAGCTTATTGTTTGCAATTCGTTTTGCAGAATGGCAGTTGATTAAAAATAATAAAGGGTTCTCTCCTATCTTGTTGATGGATGATATTTTTGAAAAATTAGATGAGCAAAGAATGATTCAATTACTAGAATGGGTCAGTAACTCCACTGATGGACAAGTATTTATTACAGATACCCATAAAGAAAGGGTGGCTGATTTATTAGGAAAATATTTAAGTGCTTATCAACTCATAGAGTTATAATATATTGTAAATTGCCCTCTATGGCTACATTTAAAATTGGTGATGCATTAAAGCAGTTTGTGCAAGGGAGCAGATTAAAAAATGGAATTCAATCTGCCCAAATTGAAGCGGTATGGTTAGAAATCATGGGCGTCACCATTGCCAAGTATACAGATAAGATATACATCTTTAATCAAAAGCTTTTTATTGAAACCAGTGTGGGCCCTTTGAAAAATGAATTGGGCTTTCAAAAAATACAAATCATTGAAAGAGTCAATGAAAAGATGGGGGCCAATACCATTTCAGAAGTAATTATTAAATAGTAGGTTTATACCTATTTGTCTAAATAATCGATGTAGCTTTTCTTTTGCATAATGGTAGCGCCATTCATAATCATTACCGTAGGCCAAACCCTAGCAGCCGTTTTGATCATGGTAATATCTCCAATTAAGATAGATTCTTTAGCTAAACTATTTTTTGTGCCTTCTTTATCAGCAGTTACGATGTAAACATTTTTGTACTTCTCGTGTAATTTTTTAAGCAATTCTTCCCAGGGAACGGCATTTTCAATCTTGCCTGCAAAAACAAGTACATAAGGAATTGGGAGCGCAAAAATGGCTTGGGTGCTGTCTTCTCCATTCATGGTATTCAATCCAAATTCTGGAATGGCCGCTACTAGACCATTGCCTTTGGTAACCACAACTTCTTTTCTATTTTTGTAAACATAGGTAGAATCAAAATTTTCAGGCAAATGATTGGCGTCATAGGAGACCAGTTTCCCCTCCTTCTCAAATTCCATTTGTATAGAAATGCTATCTGGAATGGCTCCTGCTGGTTGCTTCATCTTTTCAATAATATCATTCCCGGTTTTGTAAGGCAAACAATCAATGATAGGCAAATGCTTCAAAACATAATCTTGACCATAGCCTACGCCAGCGATGGAAAGTATAAGTACAAAAATGCCTAAGCCTTTAGGTATTGTCGTTTTATTTTTTTTCTGATTGAATAGCAAAATCACAATGGCGATAAATAATATAATATCCTTAATAAAGGAAGTTTTTGGCGTGAGTGGAATACAATCTCCAAAACAACCACAGGTTTTTATTTTGCCAGATAAAAAAGCATAACCAGTTAAAAAAGTAAAGAAAACAATCAGCCCCAACAACAACCAAAGGGTTTGTTTGTAGGGAAATTGAATAAGTAAGGCTATGCCTGCCACAATTTCAAGTGTATTCATTACGAGCGCCAAAGCCAAAGTGTAATCTGAAAAGAAATTCATTCCCCAAACATCAAAAAATTCTTGCATTTTGTAACTAAGGCCTGAAGGATCATTGGCTTTAATTAAACCAGAGAAGATAAAAAGAAGTCCAACACTCCATCTTAAAATTTTCAAGAAGGTTTGCATAGGTGAATTTTTAATGTTTGCCTTCTGCCATTTGTATCAAAGCAAAAGCGGCATAATTTAATATGTCTACAAAATTAGCATCAATTCCTTCGCTAATTAAAGTTTTACCGTCGTTGGTGATAATTTGTCTTATTCTCAACAGCTTCATTAAAATTAAATCGGCATAACTTTCTTGGCTCATATCTCTCCATGCTTCACCATAGTCATGATTTTTATCTAGCATGGTATTTTTTGCAAAAAGCACATTGGCCTGATATAAGTTTTGTACTTCTTGAACTGGTAATTCTTCTACTTTAGGATCTCCTAACTTAAGTTGAATAAGACCAATGACGGCATAATTCAAAATACCTTTAAATTCTGATTGTATATCGTCCTCCACTTTTTGATTGCCTATATCTTGAATGGTTCTAATGCGCAATGCTTTGATGAAAATTTGGTCAACCACAGATATAATTCTTAATACACGCCAAGCGGTACCATAATCCTTAGTTTTTTTTAAAAATATATCACTGCAAGATGCAATGGCTTGATCAAATTGTGCGGAAGTTTGACTCATTAAATTTGGCCTAGTTACTTGGTTAATTAATATCTTTGAACCACTGCAAGATAATCAATAACGTGCTTAAAATAAAACTATGTTTAAAATTCCTGCGAAGGATTTAGTATGGGCTATTACTGGCCCTCAGGCAATGGGCATTATCAATTGCACCAGCGATTCTTTTTATGCAGCCAGTCGTCAAGAAAATGGGGACAAAGTATTATTAAAAGTTGCTCAATTTATACAAGAAGGAGCCGTACTAGTGGATATAGGGGCACAAAGTACTAGGCCTAAAGCAAATATTATTGGCGCAGAAAATGAAATGGAATTGCTTCTACCTATTCTAAAAACTATTAGAAAAACCTACCCTGATTTATTGATTTCTGTCGATACTTTTTATGCTTCTGTTGCAGCAACTGCATTGGATGCAGGAGCAAATATCATCAATGACATTAGTTGTGGAAGTTTTGATCCTGAAATATTGAATGTGGTGGCTAATTACAAGGCGGGTTATATTGGCATGCATCTTACAGGGACGATTGATCATATGCATGAAATTTTCCCAAGAGAAAATTTAATGGATGATTTAGTCGCTTATTTCGTAGAGAAAAAGAAACTATTATCAAAAGCAGGCATTCATCAATGGGTGATCGATCCAGGGTTTGGCTTTGGGAAAACAGTAGCCGAGAATTTTGAATTAGTAAAACAAATAGGAAAATTAAAAGCTATTGGACTTCCCATTTTAATTGGTGCCTCTCGCAAATCTAGTATTTATAAAACACTTGGACTAAGTGCTGAAGAAGCTTTAAATGGCACGACCATGGTCAATACGGTGGCTTTAATGAATGGGGTGAATGTGCTTCGGGTACATGATGTAAAAGAAGCTGTAGAATTGTGTACCCTTTTACCCTATTTAAATTAGTGCATAAAAAAATCCCTCCGATAGCTCGGAGGGATAGTAAAATATAATAAAGTATTTTATTTTTTTGGTGCAGCTGTTGCAGCGGTAACATCTTTTACTTCAATATCAAAAGCTAAATTTTCATAAGCTTTGATATTTCCATTGGCTTGAGGGCCATAAGCCAACATAGCTGGGATGTATAAACTTCCTTTGCCACCTTTAGCAAAATATTTAAGACCAATGTCCCATCCTGGGATGACAGCACCAGTGCCTACTTTAACATCATATGGTTTTGCAATAGAATCTTTAGCACTTAAATTTGAATCAAAAACATCCCCTTTAAATGTATAGCCTTTGTAAAATACGCTAGCAATTTTTCCAGAGTCTACTTTTTTAGTCGCATCGCCAGCTTCTTTGATCGCTATAAATACCCCTTCTGGAGATTTGATGGCGGTGATTTTATTCTTTTCCAAATAGGCAGCAATGGCAGCTACTTCTTTATCTTTCTCAGTATCTTGTTCTTTTTTGTAATCGGCATCTACTAATTTGACATCATTAAAAACATTAACGATTTCGGCTTTGCCTAAAATTACATCACTGGTTTTAAACACACTGTTGAGTTGTAAGGCACCCATTTTAACAAGGGTATCGATACTTAAAGAAAATTCAACGATGTCTCCTTTTCTACATTTTAAAATAATTTCTGTAAATGTGTATTTCCCTAAACGAGCAGTATCTACTGGAAAATAGACAGGAATTACTCCAAAAGTAGAACTTAAAATACTGTCTTTAGATTTTAACTTGTACTCGATGTTTAATTTTACGTATTGACCTTGTACTAATTGTTTTTCATTACCACTTCCGTGTGTAATTTTATAAGGCATACCTGATGGGGCTTTTTCGTATTGATTACAACTTGCAAATAATACAATAGCAGCCACTAACTTTAACGTTGATTTTATCATTTTTTATAATTGTGTTAATTGTGATTTATAGTTTTCTATTATGGTTTTAAAATCATTGAATGTTTCTTCTACACTTTTTTTAGAGTTCCCTCCAGCGGCATTGGCATGTCCTCCTCCGTCAAAATGTGTTCTTGCAAATATATTAACATCAAAGTTACCTTTGCTTCTAAAACTCCATTTTCTTTCTTCTTCTCTATCGATCACAATGGCGGCAAATTTAATTCCTTCAATGGACAATAAATAATTAACCAATCCTTCCGTATCCCCAGTTTTTAATTCAAATTTATAAATATCTGTTTTAGGAATGGCCATCACAGCAGTTTTTAAAGCCGGGAAAACATGCATTCTATTTAAAAAAGCATTGCCCATAAATTTCAATCTTCCTTCTGTGGAATTGTCGTAAATATGCTCATGGATGATCGAATGTTTTAATCCTAGCTCTTTCAAATGTGCTACTATTTTGTGCACAGAAGCGGTAGTAGATGGGAATCTAAAAGAACCCGTATCGGTCATTAGTCCTGTATACAAACAAGCGGCAATGTCTAAATTGAGCAAATTGCTATGACCTGATTGAACGATAAAATCATAAATCATTTCACAAGTAGAGCTCATTTTTACATCACTTATACCATAGCCAAAGGACGGAGTATCAGGCTGTTGATGATGGTCAATGAGTATTTTTATTGCTTTGGATTCTTTGATGATGGGTTCCAAATGCTTAGTTCGATGAAGAATATTGAAATCCAAACAGAAGATATAATCTGCCTGCTGTACTATTTTTGTCGCTTTTTCTTTATTAGACTCAAAATCCACCACTTCCTCAGTACCAGGCATCCAATCTAAAAAAGCTGCCCAATTGGTGGGAGAAACCACCGTAACCTCATGGCCTAAGCCCTTTAAAAAATGATATAAGGCCAAACTTGAGCCCATGGCATCTCCATCTGGTTTCTGGTGCGCCGTAATAACCGCCTTAAAAGGTTGATTAAGAAAGGGATAAAATTGGTCAATTGCTTGCATAGATTTGCAAATTTAGCACAAATCAGATGTTTTTCATTAAATTTGCGGCTTCAATTACAAACTGATACCATTTATGAACAATAGAACTTTTACCATGATTAAGCCAGATGCCACTTCAAAAGGCTATACTGGTGCAATTTTAGATCAAATAATTAAGGCTGGATTTTCTGTAAAAGCCATGAAATGGACAAAATTGACAGTGGAACAAGCAGGTCAGTTTTATGAAGTACATAAAGAACGTCCTTTTTATGGTGAATTGGTTGCTTTCATGAGCAGTGGCCCTATTGTAGCAGCCATTCTTGAAAAAGAGAATGCTGTAGCAGATTTTAGAAAATTAATTGGGGCAACCAATCCTGCTCAAGCAGAAGAAGGCACCATTAGAAAGAATTTTGCGGCATCGATGGGTGAAAATGCAGTACACGGAAGTGATAGCGATGAGAATGCACAAATAGAAGGTAATTTCTTCTTTGCAGCTACAGAAAAATTCTAATATTTATAAATCTACCCTTAAGAAAATTTAAGGGCAGATTTATTTTTTATAATATTTTTTTTACTTAGGCCCTTACTAAAATTTAAGGGCTTATTTATTTCTTACCACCTCTAGATATAGGCTTACCATATTTTTTTTGCATGATTTCTTTTCGATTCTTGCGCACATTTACTTTACTATTTTTTGCAGATTTTTCATGAAAAGAAGCACCTACTTCCTCTTTTTTAGGAAGTTTGATTTGAATGATCTTCATGCGCACTTTAGGCTTCTCGTCTTCTGTCAATACATCAGAAATTTCTAAAGTTTCAGGCAAGTCCAACATAGGAATAGGCTGCTTCATTAATTCCTCAATGGCTTTTTGCAAAGGTTTTTCTTTCTCTGTGATAAAAGTGATGGCAATCCCTTTTTTATCCGCTCTACCTGTTCTTCCAATTCGGTGAATATAATTCTCTGGCACATCGGGCGTATCAAAATTAATTACATGGGTTACTTCTGCTACATCAATACCTCTGGCCATAACATCGGTGGCAATAATGTATTTGTAAACCCCTGCTTTAAATTGTTTTACCGTATTAAAACGATGATTTTGTTCTTTGTTAGAATGGATCACTCCTACTATTTCAGGAAATTTTGTTTCTAATTGTTCATACAGCTGGTCTGCCAAAGCCTTGGTGGCAGCGAATATCAAGACCTTTGTCATAGCTTCGTTGGCACTTAATAACAATTCTAATAAATTTACTTTTGTATTAAAATTTGGTACTGAGTAAGCGGTTTGAATAATATTTTCCAAAGGTGTTCCAGTGGGTGCTGCTTCTACACGCACCGGTGCACTAAAATATTCGTTCATCAATTTTTCAACATCTTCTGTGATAGTGGCAGAGAAAAGTAGGTTTTGTCTTTTGGCAGGAAGTAATTCTAAAATATTCGTGATTTGTTTTCTAAAACCTAAGTTCAGCATTTCATCCATTTCATCAATGACTAATTTTTTGATCATTTTTGTTTTGAACGCACCATTCATAGCTAGGTCAAATAACCTGCCTGGTGTGGAAACCAAAACGTCTACTCCTTTTTCTAATTCTAATTGTTGGGTATTAATGTTTACTCCTCCATAAACACCCACCGTGATCACACTCATGTAGGTGGTTAATTTTTTTGCAGCTTCCACAACTTGTACCACCAATTCTCTAGTAGGCACTAAAATTAATATTTGAGGATCTTTGCTTTTGTCAAATTTCCATTGTCTCAAACAAGGCAATAAATAAGCAAAAGTTTTTCCAGTGCCGGTTTGTGCAATCCCGCATACATCTCTACCCGACATTACAATTGGGAATACGCGGTGTTGGATGGTGGTAGGTTTTGTAAATCCTAATTCCTCTACTGCGCGCAGTAAGGGGGTGTTGATATTTAAATCTTGAAAGTTCATAGTGTAAAATGTGCTGCGAAGGTAGTTTATTTAAAATGGAGGTAAAAAGGATGGCCGTCGCTTTGCTCCGTCATCCTCTTTACCCTTGTTTTTGAAACAAATTTTAGAGGATTACCTCACTTCGTTCGGTGATCCTACCTACCCTTGTTTTTCAAACAAAGTATAGAGGATTACCTCACTTCGTTCGGTGATCCTACCTACCCTTGTTTTTCAAACAAAGTTTAGAGGATTACCTCACTTCGTTCGGTGATCCTCTAAACCCTCAGTGCAAAAGCATAAAAACAGTAGCCCGCTTCGCGGGCCTTTTGTTATTTCACTTATTCGCTATTCCAAGCGAGCTTGAATAGCTCAATCGTAAAATAACAAAGCCATCTCTAATCGAGATGGCTGCTGTTTTCTTTTTTGGTCGGGTGAACAGGATTTGAACCTGCGACCACACGCCCCCCAGACGTGTACGCTACCGGACTGCGCTACCACCCGATGATGCAATTTCATACCTATTTGGCTGATTTTGAATCTAAAAACTAAGGATTTTGGGTGTAAATATAATCCTAAATAGAAAAATCGAGGTATATTGCATCAAAATATTATTGACCTGATGACAATTCTTCTAAGACAAGTCAAAATTGCAGATCCAAGGTCGCCACACAACGGGTTGGTTAGGGACATTTTAATTAAAGACGACAAGATCGATTCCATTGCTGAAAAATTTACTGGCAAAGCTGATCAAATAGTAGAACTTTCTAATGCTATTGTTAGTCCTGGTTTTGTAGACCCATTTGTACAATTCTGCGATCCTGGAATGGAACACAGAGAAACACTAACTACTGGAGCGGCGGCGGCTCAAAACGGAGGCTTCACCACTGTTTTTGCGCTACCCAATACACAACCTGTGGTAGACAATAAATCTCAGGTCACCTACATCAAACAACATAGTCAAGATTTACCCATACATGTTTTACCTATTGGCGCCTTGTCTAAAAAATTAGAAGGCAAAGACTTGGCAGAAATGATTGACATGCATTCGAATGGAGCAGTTGCCTTTAGTGATGGTTTATATCCAGTACAGTCTACCCTGTTATTTTTAAAAGCACTTCAATATGTGAAAGCATTTGATGGTGTAGTCATTCAAATGCCGATTGATAAAAGCTTAGGGAGTTTGGGTTTGATGAATGAAGGAATTTTATCTACTAAATTAGGTTTACCCGGGATACCCGCCATCGCAGAAGAATTAATTATATCAAGAGACATTGAATTGTTAAAATACACGAATTCTAAATTGCATATTACTGGGGTAAGCACCGCCAAAGGTATTGCGCTCATTACTGCAGCAAAAAAAGAAGGATTGAATCTTACATGTAGTGTTACACCCTATCATTTATTTTTTACCGAAGATGATTTGAAAGATTATGATACCTTGTTAAAAGTATTCCCTCCACTTCGCACTAAGCAAGACCAAAAAGCTTTGTTGATGGCAGTGGAATCTGGTATTGTGGATTGTATCAGCTCCCACCATATGCCACAGGATTGGGATGGGAAAACCATCGAATTTGAAAATGCCAAAGCAGGTATCGCTGCTATTGAAACTAGCTTTGTTACGATTCATCACTTATTGCCAAAATTATCAGAGCAACGCTTAGCTGAATTGTTTTCTACCAACGCAAGACATATTTTTGGATTAAATACGGCCACCATTGATGCTGGAGCCATTGCAGAGCTTACAATATTCAGTAAGAAAGAAATTACAAAACTTTCAAAATCAGCTTCAAAAAGTAAATCGGCCAATTCCCCTTTTTGGGACATTAGTTTAACAGGTAAAATTTTAGCTACCCTTACTAAAGGGAAAATCAATATCAATCATTAATAACATCAAAATGGAAACTAAAGTAACTACACATATTATTAAAGGGTTAATGTTAAGTGGTGTGTCTATCATGTTTAGCATTGTCGTATATGTATTTAATTTGTATGAAATAACTTGGCTCAATTGGGTCAATACAGCCATTTTAATGGGCGGATTGATTTATGGCAATATTTTGTATGCCAACCAAAGCAACAACAATGTCACTTTTGGTAATTTGTTTGCACATGGTTTTAAAACCACTGCCGTGGTGATAGTCATTACTACTATATACACTTTCATTGCTTTCAAATTGTTATTTCCAGACATGATTGATAAAATGATTGAAATTTCTAGAAAGCAAATGGAGAAAAATCCAAAGATGACCGATGAAATGATAGAGCAGGCAATGACCATGACGAAGAAATTTTTTATGCCCTTTGCTATAGGCGGAACCATACTTGGCACTGGATTTATGGGTGCCATTGCTTCTTTAATTGGTGCAGGTATCGCTAAGAAAAATCCAGTAGATCCTTTCAATACACCTACTGCCTAATTTATACCTATGCAAATCTCTGTTGTTATCCCATTGTTGAACGAAGCCGATTCATTGCCTGAATTAATGCAGTGGATACATCGTGTAATGGACGCTAATCATTTTACCTATGAAGTAATTATGGTGGATGATGGCAGTGACGACAATAGCTGGGAAACTATTGCTGGTTTAAGAATTCAATATCCTAGTTTAAAAGGAATTAAATTTCAGCGCAATTATGGCAAGTCTGCAGCATTGAATGAAGGCTTTAAATTAGCGCAAGGCGATGTGGTGATTACCATGGATGCCGATTTGCAAGATTCTCCCGATGAGATTCCTGAGTTTTATGAAATGATTACTCAACAAGGATTTCATTTGGTAAGTGGATGGAAGAAAAAAAGATATGACAATACTTTTACTAAAAATATTCCTTCTAAAATTTATAATGCAGTAGCAAGAAAAAGTTCAGGTATTGTTTTACACGATTTTAATTGTGGTATTAAAGCTTATCAATTAAAAGTGATTAAAAGCATTGAAGTTTTTGGCGAAATGCATCGTTATATTCCTATCCTTGCTAAATGGGCTGGCTTTAAGAAAATTGGAGAAAAAGTAGTAGTGCATCAAGCTAGAAAATACGGAACCACTAAATTTGGATGGGAAAGATTTGTGAATGGGTTCTTAGATTTAATGACCATTCAATTCTTATCAAAATTTGGGAAAAAGCCAATGCAACTTTTTGGCCTGGTGGGTACTTTATTTTTCTTAATAGGTTTTGCAGCTTTTGGTACCATCATTTTTGATAAGTTCATGAATCCTGAATATTCAGTGACCAATAAGCCCGCCTTCTTCATTGCCATTACCACGATGATCATTGGGGTACAATTATTTTTAGCAGGTTTTATTGCTGAATTGGTCAATAGAAATGCACCAGACAGAAACACTTATTTAGTGTCAGATAAAATTGGCTTCACACATTCATAGCCATCCAAATTCAATGAAAAAGAAAGTCATCATAATTGGACCGGCTTGGCCCTTGAGAGGTGGTTTAGCAACTTTTGACGAGCGTTTGGCCAAACAATTTTTATTGGAGGGGTATGAAGTGACCATTTATACTTTCAGTTTACAATACCCTAACTTTTTATTTCCAGGAACTACACAGTTTTCCGCTGAACCAGCACCTGCCAATTTAAATATTAAAGTTTGTATCAATTCCATCAATCCTTTCAATTGGTTCAAAATTGGCAATGAATTAAGAAAATTAAAGCCTGAGTATATTGTGGTTAGGTTCTGGATGCCTTTTTTTGGCCCCTGTTTAGGTACCATTCTTAGATTAGTTAAACGAAATAAAATCACGCAAAATATTTGTATTGCAGACAATATCATTCCTCATGAAAAAAGATTAGGCGATACTTTACTTACAAAATATTTTATCAAACCTATTCATAGGTTCATTACCATGAGTGATTTGGTGAACAAAGATTTAGCAAGTTTCACTTCTACCCCTTCTACCAATTTGGTACATCCCATCTATGATAATTTTGGAGATATCTTATCTAAAGAGGATGCCAGAAAACATTTACAGTTGCCTATCCATGATAAAATAATTTTGTTTTTTGGCTTCATAAGAAAATATAAGGGATTAGACTTATTATTAGAAGCAATGAATGATGCAAGAATTAAAGGCGCTCATATCAAATTATTGATTGCTGGTGAATATTATGATGATCCTAATTTTTACAATGAAATCATACAAGAATACCAACTTAAAGATTCGCTTTTTTTAAGCACAAGTTTTATCAATGACAGCGAAGTAAAATATTATTTATGTGCTGCAGATTTTGTGATTCAACCTTATAAATCTGCCACCCAAAGTGGCGTAACCCCTTTGGCCTATCATTTTGAGAAACCCATGTTGGTGACCAATATTGGTGGCCTACCCAATTTGGTTCCACATTTAGAAGTGGGTGTTGTTACAGCACCCAATCCTACCGCTATTGCAAAGGGTATTATGACCTTGTATGAATTAGGCGAAACCCATTTTTTAAAGCATCTTTGTGAAGAAAAAAAGAAGTACAGTTGGGACAAACTCACTGCTGCTATCTTACAAAAAAATTAAGTAGTTAACATGCTGTTTAGAAGTAAAGCCCCTTTAAGAATTGGACTCGCTGGTGGAGGTACAGATGTAAGTCCTTACAGCGATGAATTTGGTGGCGTTATTTTAAATGTGACTTTATCTTTGTATGCCCATACTACCATTGAATTATTAGAGGAGCCA
Organism: Bacteroidota bacterium; assembly: GCA_026391155.1. GTDB lineage: Bacteria > Bacteroidota > Bacteroidia > Chitinophagales > Chitinophagaceae > Sediminibacterium. Next base: position 84,488 of record JAPLEP010000009.1, on the reverse strand, counting down.
ATTATTATCATAGAATCCATAGATAAAAACGAAACCCAAATTTTTGAATTAAACACCACCCTGCCAATTGATGGTCAATTAGATTTAGTCAAAGGCGTATACAACCGAATTCAAAAAGATTATCCCTTTACTTTAAGAGGATTTAAAATTTCAACCAAGGTAGATGCACCTGCAGGAAGTGGATTAGGTACTTCTTCTACTTTAGTAGTTTCAATTTTGGGTGCTTTTAAAGAAATGTTGAAGTTCAAGTTGAATGAATATGAAATAGCACATTATGCTTATGAAATAGAAAGAGTGGATTTAGCCTTGGCAGGTGGTAAACAGGATCAATACGCAGCCACTTTCGGTGGTTTTAATTTTATGGAATTTTCTTCCAATAATAAAGTCATTGTAAATCCTTTGCGCATTCGTCAGGATTACATCAACGAATTAGAAAACAATTTGGTTTTATATTTTACTTCCTCTACTAGAGAGTCTGCTACCATCATTAAAGAACAACAAAAGAATGTAGTAGAAAAGAATGTCAAAAGCATCGAAGCCATGCATCATTTAAAAGATCAAGCAAAACGAATGAAAGAGGCATTGTTGATGGGAAAGATTGATACCATTGGTGAAATATTAGATTATGGCTTTCAACAAAAAAAAGAGATGGCTTCCAATATCTCCAATGAAAGAATTGAAGACATCTATCAACAGGTTAAGCAGGCAGGTGCCACAGGAGGTAAAATTAGTGGCGCTGGCGGTGGTGGATTTATGATATTTTACTGTCCAAAAAATACCAAACACAAAGTAATAGAGACTTTGGAAAATTTAGGTGGAACCATCAAACAATACAGTTTTACTGAACATGGATTAACCACTTGGACCATTTCGGATTAATCTATTTATCTTTACTTAGAAATCAATAAGCATGAGTACAAAAATTAATGAAATTATAGCCGCTTCAATTGAAGTAAAAGCGCAGATCTTAAAAGATGCTCAATTTTCAGCTACCATCGAAAAAGCCATTGTAATGATCACAGAAGCTTTTAAAAGGGGCAATAGTGTTTATTTTGCGGGCAATGGTGGAAGTGCTGCTGATGCCCAACATTTGGCTGCGGAATTTTCTGGCCGTTTTTACAAGGATCGTAAGGCCCTTCCTTCAGAAGCCTTGCATTGCAATACTTCCTATTTAACAGCTGTGGCCAATGATTACAGTTATGAAGTCATTTATTCAAGATTGATAGAAGGTTTAGCCAAACCAGGAGATGTATTGGTGGGCATTAGTACCTCAGGCAATTCTGGGAATATTGTGAAAGCCTTTGAAAAATGTAGAGAATTAAAAGTAAGTACCATCGGATTCACAGGAGCCCATGGTGGTAAAATGAAAGAGCTTAGTGATTTACTTTTAAATGTACCTTCTACAGATACGCCAAGAATTCAAGAGTCACATATTTTGATTGGTCATATCATTTGTGAATTGGTAGAGAAAAACATATTTGGTTAATGGAAGCCATTGTATTAGCTGGCGGTTTAGGAACCAGATTAAGATCGGTGGTTCCTGATTTGCCTAAATGTATGGCCCCTATTAATGGTATTCCTTTTTTAGCTTATTTAATTGATCATTTAACTGCGCAAGGCGTGACCCATTTTGTATTTGCGCTTGGCTATAAATCTGATGAATTCTTAGATTTTTTAAACGCTAAACTTCCTCAAAATAATTTTAGTATTGTCATTGAAGAAGAACCCTTGGGCACTGGGGGCGCCATTAGATTAGCGATTAGTAAAACAAATGAAGAAAATATCATTGCATTAAATGGAGATAGCTTGTACAAAGCAAACTTGAATCAATTGATGCAATTTCATCAAGCCAATAAGTCCCATTGTACCTTGGCATTAAAACCCATGCAAGCTTTTGAAAGGTATGGTTCGGTAGAAATAAATGAATTTTCCAATATTGTTTCTTTTAAAGAAAAACAATTTATGGAAAATGGACTGATCAATGGTGGGATATATGTCATTCATGCGGCCTCTTTTTTAGCCCTGCCCTTGCCTACCAAATTTTCTTTAGAAAAAGATTATCTAGAAAAATATGCTAAGGATTTAAAGTTTTATGGGAATATTCAAGAAGCCTATTTTATTGATATTGGCATACCCGAAGATTATGCTAAAGCACAAATTGAATTTAAATAAATAAGATGTTTAGTTTTAAAGATATAGACAATAGCTGGGCTTTATTTTTAGATAGAGATGGAGTCATTAACTTCGAACAACGCAATGATTATGTAAAGCATTTGGGGGAATTCAAATTTTACAAGGAAAGCTTAGAAGCCTTACCCATTTTGGCGAATATTTTTTCAACCATCGTCATTACGACCAACCAAAAAGGAGTAAGTAAAGGCTTAATGACAGAAGCTGATTTAATAAGCATTCATCAAAACATGTTGATCGAAATAAATAAAGTAGGCGGAAGAATAGATCATATATTTTATTGTACCGATTTAGACAATGAATCTTATAATAGAAAACCTCAACCAGGCATGGCTTTCCAAGCCAAGGAAAAATTTCCAGCCATTGATTTTACAAAGTCCATCATGGTTGGAAATAGAACTAGCGATATGGAATTTGGTAGAAATGCAGGCTTGCATACGGTATTTTTGGCTACTACGCATCCCGAAACTGCATTCCCTGATCCAAGCATTGATTATAGGTTTAATCATTTGCTTGAATTTGCAGCAGCTTTAAAATAAAAAAAGCGCCTAGAAAAATCTAAGCGCTTCAAGAATTTTTATTGTACTATACTAATCTAATTTTAGAACAGCTAAGAAAGCTTCTTGTGGAATTTCCACATTCCCTATTTGTCGCATTCTCTTCTTTCCTTCTTTTTGCTTCTCTAATAATTTACGCTTACGGCTAATATCACCACCATAACATTTAGCGGTAACATCCTTACGCATGGCAGATATATTTTCTCTAGCCACTACTTTAGCACCAATGGCAGCTTGAATGGCAATTTGGAATTGTTGTTTGGTCAATAATTCTTTTAATTTCTCACAAAGTCTACGACCAAAATCGGAGGCCTTGCCTCTATGTATCAAAGCACTCAAAGCATCTACTTTTTCTGCATTCAATAAAATATCCATTTTCACAATATCCGCATCTCTAAAACCAATTTGAGAATAATCAAATGATGCATAGCCTCTTGTTTGACTTTTTAATTTATCATAAAAATCAAATACAATTTCTGTCATCGGCATTTCAAAGATTAATTCCACCCTAGTTGGTGTCAAATAACTTTGATTCATTAAAATTCCACGCTTACTTAAACAAAGGGTAATGATATTACCAATATAGTCAGGAGAAGTAATAATTTGCGCACGAATATAAGGCTCTTCAATATGCTCAATTTTTACAGGATCGGGCATTTCAGAAGGGTTGTTCACGATTATTTTTTCACCTCTTGTCGTATAGGCAATAAAACTTACGTTAGGAACAGTGGTAATTACGGTTTGATTAAACTCTCTTTCTAAACGCTCTTGGATAATTTCCATATGCAGCAATCCTAAGAAGCCGCATCTAAAACCAAAACCCAATGCCTGAGATGTTTCTAATTCGAATGTTAAAGAAGCATCATTCAATTGTAATTTTTCCATACAATCTCTTAACTCTTCAAACTCATCGGTGTTTACTGGATAAATTCCTGCAAATACCATGGGTTTAACTTCTTCAAAACCATTGATCATTTCTCCTGGGTTATTCGCCAAGGTAATGGTATCTCCTACTTTAACTTCTTTGGCCACTTTAATCCCAGTTATAATATAGCCCACATCTCCTGCTCTCACTTCAGCCTTGGGGGTCATGGCTAATTTTAATACACCTACTTCATCTGCATTGTAATCTCTTCCCGATGCCACAAAACGAATTTTATCATTCTTCTTTAATACCCCATTCATAATACGGTAGTATACAATAATACCACGGAAACTATTAAAGACACTATCAAAAATTAAGGCTTGTAGTGGTGCTTCCGGATCTCCTACTGGAGCTGGAATCCTTTCTGCAATGGCTTGTAAAATTTCTTCAATACCAATACCTGATCTTCCACTTGCTAGTAAAATATCTTCTTGCTTACAGCCTATTAATTCAATAATTTGATCGGTGACTTCTGGAATTTTGGCCCCATCCATATCAATCTTATTAATCACTGGTATAATCTCTAAATTATTTTCCAATGCTAAATATAAATTGCTAATCGTTTGTGCTTGTATACCTTGTGAGGCATCAACTAATAATAAAGCTCCTTCACAAGCCGCTAAGGCTCTACTTACTTCATAACTAAAGTCAACATGACCAGGCGTATCAATTAAATTATAGGTATAGGTGGTGCCTTTATGTATATAATTAATTTGAATCGCGTGACTTTTAATGGTAATGCCTTTTTCACGCTCTAAGTCCATATCATCCAAAACCTGATTCATCATTTCACGTTCGGTGATCGTTTTAGTATGTTCTAATAAACGATCGGCCAAGGTACTTTTACCGTGATCGATGTGTGCGATGATACAAAAATTTCTAATATTCTTCATGTAAGTGAAACTAGGCTTTTAATTAAGAAAGTGCGTTGATGATCGCAGTAAATTCAGTAGTTACTAAAGAGGCACCCCCTACTAATCCTCCATCCACATCTGTTTGAGAGAATATTTCTTTTGCATTAGCAGCTTTTACACTTCCACCATACAATATAGAAATTTCATTCGCTACTGCTTCGCCATATTTTGCAGCAAAACAGGTTCTAATGTAGGCATGAATTTCTTGTGCTTGTTCACTGCTTGCTGTTTTACCAGTACCAATGGCCCAAATTGGTTCATAGGCAATCACAACTTTTACGATAGCTTCTGCAGATAAATGAAACAAAGAATTTTTTAATTGCGCTTCTACAAATGCATTTTGAGTTGCAGCTTCTCTAATAGATAAAGGTTCTCCGCAACAAAATATAGGTGTACTGCCAATAGCTAAAATTGCATTTACTTTTTCTGCTAATAAAGCGTCTGACTCAGCAAAATATTCGCGACGCTCAGAATGTCCTACTATAATATGCTTCACGCCTATTGATTGCAACATGGAAGCTGAAACTTCACCCGTATAAGCACCAGCTTCTTTTTGGTGACAATTTTGAGCAGCTACATAAAAATTGGTATGATTGGCAAGCTTTGCTAAAGCTAATGGAATATAAATGGCAGGCACTGCAAAAATAGCTTCTTGATGGGCCTCTAAATTAGGGGCACTAGCTACTAATTCGTTTAATAAGGTCTCTGCTTGAGCAAGAGATAAGTTCATTTTCCAGTTGGCTGCGGCTATTTGTTTTCTCATAAAATGGTCAAAATGGATTAAATAATGGCTATTGATTTAGCGCTGCGAAGGTAATCAAATTTTGGGGCCAAAATCTGCAATTTTGCTTTCTGTTTAAGCTTTAGTGCTGATGGGTTTCCTTATATAGATGCTTCAAAACCAATTTCTCCGCTTCTGTGACGGTGAATCCTTTCAGTTTTTTCCAATTATTTAAATCACTAACTGCTTTTTCATATTGATATCCTGGTAAGGTACCCCAGGTGAAATTGGGTAAATTTTTAGGCAAAAGGCCATTGCCAAAAATATTGGCACTCACCCCAATATAGGAACCTGTATTGATACTAGATTGAATAGCAAAACGACTATAATCGCCCATTAACATTCCCATTTTTTGGCCTACTTCCTCCCATTCTTGTTTGAACTCATTCCACATTTGCACTTTGCCAGCTGTGTTCTTAATATTACTATTGCAAGTACCTGCACCTATATTGCACCAATGTCCAACCATGCTGTCTCCTAGATATCCCTCATGTCCTTTATTGGAATATCCCATCAATACAGAATTTTTGATCTCTCCACCTGCCAAACAATAAGGCCCAATCGTGGTGGCTCCATAAATACTTGTATTCATTTTCACTACCCCTTTTTGGCCGAGTACAAAGGGCCCTCGAATAGAAGTTCCTTCCATTACAATCGATTCTTTCCCAATATAAATGGGCCCTTCACTTGCATTTAAATTAGCACATAAAACAGTAGCCCCGGCTTCGATAAAAATATTTTCTGCATGAACTACTCTATTACTAGGGTCAATTGTTTGAGTGCTTCTAATGTTTTTTATCCAAGCAATGTCTCTTTCTATCCACCTGGCATGCAAGGAAAGTAGGTGTATTTGGTCTTGAACAAAGCTTACCTCCTTTAAAGTGATGGGTGGCAAGCTGGCCAATAAAATTTTTTGAAATGATCGCTCTGTTGTTTTTGTTGCTATCCATTTTCCCGTTTCGCTCATTAATTTTTCACCTTCCTGGAGCTGATTGATTTTTGTAATAATTTCTTCTGTGGGTAGGCAGGTGATATTAATAAAATAAAGGGATTCATTGTGCTTTAAAAAATCGCTATGCTCAAACAATACTTGTAGATAACTGGCAGTATAAACACCAGTGGTATTATTTAGTAATTGTTCCCATCTTTCTTGTAATGTAAATACCCCTACTCTAATACTTGCCAAAGATTGAGTAAGACTAAATGGATAAAAATTACCCCGGTCTGCGATGTCTACTAGTATGTATTGCATTTTGAAGGATTGTATCGTAAAATTAGACAAAGTTTTATCAAATTATAGAACTTCCTAACGCGTGTTCATTTTATGCTTATTTTTGGTATCTAATACTTAACACTATGCAATTTGGAACATTCAACTATCCTAGTCCAATCAATGAACCTGTATTAAGCTATGCCCCTGGTTCAGCAGAAAAAATAGCCTTAAAAAAAGCCATTGCCGATTTAAAGAGTAAGTCTTTAGATATTCCCATGGTCATCCATGGTAAGGAAGTAAGAACTGGTGTAAAACAAGCCATTCATCCACCACATGAAATAAAACATACCCTAGGACATTTTCATATTGGTACCAAAAAGGAAGTCAATTTAGCCATTGCATCTGCCTTGAAAGTGAGAACTGCATGGGCCAATATGAATTGGGAAGCAAGGGCCCATATTTTTTTAAAAGCAGCCGATTTATTGGCGACCAAATATCGTTTTGAAATGAATGCCGCCACCATGCTTGGACAAAGTAAAAATGCTTTCCAAGCAGAAATTGATGCGGCCTGTGAATTGATTGATTTTTTAAGATTCAATGTACATTTCTTAAGCGAAATTTATCAACAACAACCTATCTCAGGGCCGGGCATTCACAATAGAATGGAATACCGCGGACTGGAAGGATTTGTTTTGGCCATTACTCCATTTAATTTTACCGCGATTGGTGGAAACTTACCAGCCTCTGCTGCCATGTGTGGTAATGTGGTCGTTTGGAAACCAGCCAATACACAAATCTATTCCGCACAATTATTTATGCGCATATTGAAAGAAGCAGGTTTGCCAGATGGTGTTATAAATATGGTCTATGTAGATGGACCAACTGTAGGTGCGGCTTGTTTTACACATCCTGATTTTGCGGGGGTGCATTTTACAGGAAGTACGGGGGTATTCAATTACATGTGGAAACAAATTGGAGAAAATATTTCTAACTACAAATCTTATCCAAGAATTGTTGGAGAGACCGGTGGAAAAGATTTTGTGATGGTGCATGAATCTGCCGATGTGGATACCGTGGTCACAGCACTTGCACGTGGTGCTTTTGAATACCAAGGACAAAAATGTTCAGCAGCTTCTCGAGCTTATTTGCCCTCTAATATTGCCCCTGCCATCAAAGAAAAATTGGTAAAGGCCATCAAATCAATGAAGATGGGCACCGTTGAAAACTTTTCTAATTTTGTCAATGCAGTGATTGATGAAAAATCATTTGACAATATTGCTTCTTTTATTGATCGTGCAAAGAAAGATAAAAAAGCAAAAATTTTAGTGGGTGGAAATTACAATAAAAAACAAGGTTATTTTATTGAGCCCACTGTGATTGAAACCACCGATCCAAATTACACGACCATGTGTGAAGAAATATTTGGCCCAGTGTTGACCATCTATACCTACCCTGCAGCTGCTTATGAAGCCACTTTAAAAATTTTGGACAGTACTTCCAAATATGCACTTACCGGAGCCATCATTGCACAAGACAGAAAAGCCATTGAATTGGCAACGGTTAAACTAAGACATGCCGCTGGCAATTTCTACATCAATGACAAACCAACTGGTGCGGTGGTGGGACAACAACCTTTTGGGGGTGCAAGAGCTTCTGGAACCAATGATAAAGCGGGCAGTATGCTGAATTTATACAGGTGGTTAAGTGCCAGAACGATTAAGGAAACCTTTAATCCACCTACCGACTATCAATACCCATTTTTAAAAGAAGCTTAAAGGACTGTTTTTTGCTCTATTTTATGAGAGAAATCAGTATATTTGCTGCTCAAAATTAAAGGACTGTGGCCCAAAAATTTTCAAAAGAAACCTACCTGTATTGGTACGAACTGATGCAGTTAATCCGACAATTTGAATTAAAATCGGAGGAAATGTATAAAATGGCGGGTAAAATCCGTGGATTTTACCATGCATATGTAGGCCAGGAAGCCATTGCTGCAGGATGTATGACAGCCACCAACCAAGAAGACCCTTTTATTACCGGCTACCGTGACCACGGTTTAGCCTTGGCCAAAGGAGTAAGTCCAAATGCTGGTATGGCTGAATTGTACGGAAAAGCAACGGGTGTCTCTAAAGGTAAAGGGGGCAGCATGCACTTTTTTAGCAAGGAGCATTATTTTTATGGTGGTCATGGCATTGTGGGTGCACAAATTGGAACAGGTGCTGGATTGGCTTTTGCAGAACAATACCGTGGTTCAAAAAATGTAGTGGTTTGTTTTTTTGGAGATGGTGCTGCAAGACAAGGCATGCTACATGAAGTATTTAATTTAGCCATGCTTTGGAAATTGCCAGTCATTTTTGTTTGTGAAAACAACAACTATGCCATGGGAACCTCAGTAGAAAGAACAAGTAATGTCATAGATATTTATAAATTGGCTGATGGTTATGAAATGCCAGCTGATAAATTAGATGGGATGTCTCCAGAAGCGGTGCATGAAGGAATTGCGAGAGCTGCTAAAAGAGCACGTGAAGGAGATGGACCTACTTTAATTGAAATGAAAACTTATAGATACAAAGGACACTCTGTATCAGATCCACAAAAATATCGTTCTAAGGACGAAGTAGAAGAATACAAAGACCAAGACCCTATCACAAAAGTGTCTAAAACCATTATAGAAAACAATTATGCAACTGCTGCAGAATTAAAAGCCATTGATGATAAAATTGCTGTAATTGTTGATGCCTCTGTAAAATTTGCAGAAGAAAGTCCTTGGCCAGATGACAGTGAGTTATTAAAAGATGTTTACATTGATTCATCTTATCCATTTATTGTAGATTAATATTAATATAAAAACATGAGCGAATTACAACACGAGCAACATCCATTTTTAGATTTTGTAAAAAAGAACCAAAAAGCACTTACTTATGCCTTAAGCATTGTGGTAATTGTTATTGCTGCTTATTTTGGCTACACCGAATTGTATCAAAATCCTAGAGAAGCAAAAGCTGCTGATGCGATGTATGCGGCGGAAAGATATTTTGCTGTAGATTCTTCAAATTTAGTTTTAAATGGAGATGGATCAAGTAAAGGGGTTTTGTATGTCATCAAACAATTTGGTGGTACAAAGGCAGCCAATTTAGCAAAATATTATGCTGGTATAAGTTATTTCAGATTGAATGATTTTAATAAATCAATTGACTTTTTAAAAGACTTTTCTACTTCTTCTAAACAAGTTCAAGCCATTGCTTTTGGAACCATTGGAGATGCTTATTCAGAATTAAAGAATAACGAGGAAGCCGTTAACTATTATAAAAAGGCAGGTGGCCATTTCCCTGAAGATGAAGCTATTTCCTCTGAATATTTATTTAGAGCAGCTGCCCTATTAGAATCAAATGGCAAAGCGGATGAGGCAATTGCTATTTATAAAGACATCAAATCAAAATATCCTAAATCTGAGAAAGGATTTAGTGCTGATAAATACATTAATAGATTGAAGGTTCAGCCCTAAGCTGCCCCTAAAATCTAGTAAAAAGGCATTCTCCACCAATTGTGGAGAATGCCTTTTTAATTTAAGCTATAAATTAGCGCACAATTCCTATTTTTGATTTATGACCGTTCAGTTATTCGTTCCCTGTTTTATGGATCAGTTGTATCCAACAGCTGCTTACAATACCATTAAAGTATTAGAAAAAGCTGGATGCACTGTTAAATACAATGACCAACAAACCTGTTGTGGTCAACCTGCATTTAATGCTGGTTTTTGGAGTGAATCAAAAGATGTATGCACCAAATTTGTACAAGACTTTTATGGCACTGATTATATTGTGAGTCCAAGTGCAAGTTGCACAGGCTTTGTTCGCAATAATTATGGAAAATTATTTGAAAACAATGCTTTTCAAAGTCCGGCAAAAAAGGTAGCCACCCGCATGTTCGAGTTGTCAGAATTTTTGGTGAAAATTTTAAATGTGACAGATTTGGGTGCGCAATTTGAGGGCAAGGCTACTTACCATGATAGTTGTTCAGGTTTAAGAGAATGCAATATTAAACAAGAACCCCGCAACTTACTTGCAGCAGTCAAAGGATTGGAATTAATTGAAATGAACGAAACAGAAACCTGTTGTGGTTTTGGTGGAAGTTTTGCTGCAAAATTTGATACGATTAGCGTTTCGATGGCCGATCAAAAAATACAAAATGCCATTCAAACCCAAGCGGAGTATTTAATTAGCACCGATTTAAGTTGTTTGATGCATATCGAAGGTAGATTGAGATTCAATGGTCAACATTTAAAAATAATGCACTTGGCAGATGTGTTGGCCAGTGGTTATTAGTTGTACAAATTCATTTTAAATACACCCCAATTATGGCTTATTGGTTAATCAAATCAGAACCTTTTAAATATTCTTGGGAACAATTTAATAAGGATAAAAAAACATTTTGGGATGGCGTAAGAAATTATGGGGCGCGCAATAATTTAAGATCCATGAAAAAAGGAGATCTTGCATTTTGGTACCATAGTAATGAAGGCATGGAGATTGTGGGAATTGCCAAAGTAATTAAAGAAGCCTATCAAGATCCTACCACCGAAGAAACTGCATGGTTGGCAGTGGACTTTGCCCCCCACCAAAAATTAAAACATCCAGTTAAATTATCGGATGTTAAAGCCAATACCAATCTATCCAATATGGCACTCGTAAAATTAGGTCGTTTATCAGTTCAACCTGTTACCGAACAAGAATGGAAAGAAGTGATGAAAATGAGTGAGGGTAAATAATTTATTTAAAAAACACATAGCCAATGAGTATGGCTATGACTACCCCTATCAAGTCTGCAAAAATACCTGCCCATAAAGCATATCTAATTTTTTTAATGCCTACACTACCAAAGTATAGTGCAATAATATAAAAAGTGGTATCTGCAGAACCTTGAAAGATGGAGGCTAGTTTTCCTACAAAAGAATCAGGCCCTTGGTTTTGAAAAATGTCCAACATCATTCCTCTTGATCCACTCCCACTCAATGGTTTCATAATGGCTACTGGTAAGGCTCCAATAAAATCGGTATTCATTCCAGTGAGTTGAATCAAATAAGTAAATCCACTGATGATATAGCCCATGGCACCACTGTCTCTGAATACACGAATGGCGACTAGCATCGCTACTAAATATGGAATGATTTTTACAATGACCTCAAAACCATTTTTAGCGCCTTCAATAAATGCATCAAAAACTGAAATCTTTTTATAGGCCCCACCTAAAATAATCCCAACAATAATGACCATGAGTAATCCATTGCCTACTACTTTTGAAAAAACTTCTTTATGGGCAGTGGATAAAGCACTCACCCCTATCATTACGCCTACTAATAAAACTACTAAACCCATTAACCAACCAATCAATACTTTATCCCATTTTAGTTTTTGATACCAACCTACCATGATAATAGAGGCTAGTGTAGTGCCAATAGTGGCTAAAACACAGGGAATAAATATACTGGCAGCATCTTGAGAATTGGCTGCCAATCGATAAGAAATTATGGTCAAAGGAATAATGGTGAGTCCACTAGTATGCAAAACCAAAAACATGATTTGTGCATTGGTGGCTGTTTCCTTTTCAGGATTCAAAGTTTGTAGGCTTTCCATAGCTTTTAAACCAAATGGTGTAGCTGCATTGTCTAAGCCTAACATATTGGCGCTAAAGTTCATTACCATATGACCCATGGCTGGATGATTGGCGGGCACCCCAGGGAACAACCTGCTTAAGAAAGGATTCATCCATTTGGCTAGTTTTTGAATGGCTCCCGCTTTTTCTGCAATATTCATCAATCCTAAAAAGAAGACCATGGTGCCTGCTAAGGGTAATGCGACATCCATCACCGAGGATTTAGCAGCATCAAATAGACCATCGGCCAAGAGCTTAAAGATGCTGGTATCGCCTAAGATGATCAATTTAAACAGGGCAATTACAAAGGCAATCACAAAAAAAGCCATCCAAATTATATTCAAAGCCATATTCCATTGTTTGTGCTACTAATATAGCCCATTTTGAGATTAGAATTGTATTTTTGCGCTCTTAAAACAACACAATTTATGGCTTTACAGGCAGGCATCGTGGGATTACCAAATGTGGGAAAATCAACTTTATTTAATGCGGTAAGTAATAGTGCAAAAGCACAGGCAAGCAATTATCGTTTTTGTACCATCGAACCCAATGTAGGTTTGGTAGATGTACCCGATCATAGAATGCAACAATTGGCCGATTTAATCATTCCTCAAAGAATTGTACCTACCCAATTAGAAATTGTAGACATTGCTGGTTTGGTTAAAGGCGCAAGTAAAGGCGAAGGGTTAGGTAATAAGTTTTTAGCCAACATAAGAGAAGTGAGTGCCATCATTCATGTAATTAGATGTTTTGAAGATGAAAATGTTTTAAGAGAAGAAGGCATCATTAATCCTATTGGTGACAAAGAAATTATTGAGACTGAATTACAATTGAAAGATTTAGACAGTGTAGATAAAAAAATTCAACGTTGTGAAAAGATGGCCAAGACCGATCCCAAATCAAAAGTTGAGTTAGAGGTTTTAATAAAATGTAAAGCCCATTTAGAACAAGGCAAAAGCATACGTTCTTTGAATTTATCTAAAGAAGATGCTGTTGCCATTGCGGATAGTTTTTTATTGACGGAGAAGCCGGTCATGTATGTAGCCAATGTGGATGAAAAATCGATGCATACGGGAAATAAATATTCAGCGCAACTTGCCGCTATGGCTAAGGAAGAAGGTGCGGAAGTGATCATCATGTGCAATAATATCGAAGCTGAAATTGCAGAACTAGAAGATCCTGCAGACAAAGAATTGTTTATGGAAGAATACCAAATGAAAGAGCCTGCTTTGAATAGACTGATTCAATCTGCCTATAAATTATTAAACTTAGAAACCTATTTCACTGCTGGGGTTCAAGAAGTACGTGCCTGGACCATTGAGAAAGGCTGGAAAGCTCCTCAAGCCGCTAGTGTGATACATACCGATTTTGAAAAAGGTTTTATTAAGGCAGAAGTTATTGCTTTTGATGATTTTATCAAATACAAAAGTGAAGCAGCCTGTAGAGAGAACGGTAAATTAAGAATTGAGGGAAAAGAATACTTGGTGAAAGATGGGGATGTGATGCATTTTAGATTTAATGTATAGAAAAATCCAATCAAAGCTTTACTATGTTTAAACCTATTGCTTTATTATTTACAGCCACAGTACTATTGCTTTCTTGCAACAATGATGAAAGTTCCAATGAGACGAATGCAATAGCGGCACCTACTAATTTAGATTATGCTATAGTCAAGGTATACCCTCATGATACCAGCGCTTATACCCAAGGCTTGGAATGGAATGACCATACATTAATTGAGAGTACCGGATTAGAAGGGAAAAGCATATTACATCTCATGGATACCAACCAAAAACAAATTGGTACAAAGGTTAAATTAGCAGCAACAGATTTTGGTGAAGGTGCTACCCTATTCAATGATAAAATTTATCAATTGACATGGAAATCTCATAAGGTATTTGTGTACAATGCCAAAACTTTGGTCAAAGAAAAAGAATTGTATTGGCCCTATGAAGGTTGGGGATTGACCCATAATGATACCGCCTTAATTGTTTCTACTGGGGAGAGCAATATCTATTTTGTAGATCCAGGTAGTTTTGCCATTAAGAAAACGTTGGGAGTTTTTAATAATTTCGGCTATGTAAGCAATATCAATGAATTAGAGTACGTGAATGGAAAACTATATGCCAATATATATGGTCGCAATAGCATCATCGTTATTGATCTAATTACAGGAATCGTAACCAATACTGTTGATTTTAGTAATTTACTGGCACAGTCAGGTGTGAAATATGATCCATTGACCATCGATCCTGGGTATGTTTTAAATGGGATTGCTTATAAGCCTAGTACCCAAACCTTTTATATTACTGGAAAATGTTGGCCTGTGATGGTTGAATTGAAAATTAAGTAATCGCCTACCTAATAGTTCACTTAAGCAGTAGGCGTTTTTTTAATTTCATATACAATAGAGCTGGCGCTACTATTATTTTTTAATGCAAGCAGGTTTGAAATACCTCCAATAATGATGGCTCGAATCATTCCAAGCAGACCAGATTTTTTATACCGCTCACTTAATAAACTCACATAAAAACTATCAAACCACATAGGTTTTAACTGTACTAGTTCCATTGAAAACTTTTTTGTAAGAAAGTTCATTGCGCTTGGCGAAAAATGGTACAAATGTCTAGGCACATCATAAGCTGCCCAATATTTTTTATAATATCCAGCATCATAGCTAGTATAATTAGGCACAGCAATAATTAATCTACCATTGGCTTTGAGTAATTTATAAAAACAGGCCATATATTCATTTAAATCATGCACATGTTCTAAAACATGCCAAAGTGTAATTACATCGTATTTGTTTTCATTCAATTGAAACAAGGCCTCAATGGGTTCCACTTTAATTGTATAATTGTTAAAAGCACGTATTCTTGAAGCCTCATCAGGTTCTAGTGCATTAACTTCCCAACCCTTTTTAGTCATGGCATGCGCAAAAGCGCCTGTACCTGCACCAACTTCTAATAAATGGCCTTTTAATCCAGTAAATAAAGACTGCACCCATTTAGTTTTTTGGGCCAAGGTTCTGGTTCTTACTTTATGGTAAATTTTATTGATCCATCCTGTTTGATCATCTGTATGAGAAATATAAGTGGGGAAATTATAATAAGGCCCTATTGACTCTTTAGTAGGAATAGGATCGGTATATTTTAAATTACAGTGAGCGCATTGAATGATCTGGAAACTTTCACCAGTTAAAGAATAGTCTTTGCTATGCATTAAAAAACCAATATCCTCTCTGTTACAAATGGGACAAGGAGCAAATTGTTTATTTAAATAACTATTCAAATGATAAAGATTTATATAAAATGGAAATAATGGCAACTAAGGCTAAAAATATTGCCCACCAATACCATTGGCCTTTTGTTTTTACATTTTGTTGCGCTGCCATTTCTTGTGGAGCGATGTCAATATTTTTATAAAATAGGTTAGAATCAAATGTAGCTGACCAACTATAGGTATCCATTTGTTTGGACAAGGTACCAAAATTACCAATTTGCAATGCTGCAATGTCCGCACTAAAAGCATGGTCTAGAAATTCTTGATATTGAATCATGGCTAGATCAGTTGAAACAGACAATTGTTCTGAAAGGAATTGATAAAATAAATTTGAAGGCTTGACGGAGGATTGGTTAAATACAATCTTTTCCTTAGGTGCCAATAAAACTGCTGTTTCCCAACTGGCTTCTTCTTTTTCAAGTTGAAGCACACCAATATTTGGGAATATCAATTGACCTTTTTGAGCAAAATATTGGGTTAAATGTTCTAGCATAATTTATTTATGAAACGAATATACAACGCCTGTTATTAATTGTAAGCCTAAAGAAGGATAATCTGCCCAGCGCAGATAGGGTTTGTCTAATAAGTTTTCACCTTTTGCCCAAGCTTTCCATACTGGGCTCAATTGATAAGTAAATCCTGCATTGAGCACCAATGCATTGTTGACATTGAAAGGTAAGTTTTTATCATTAGAAAAATTAGCCCCTGACATGTAATTGAAACCCCCATCAAAAGTCCATCGGTGGTTGGGAGACCAAGTGAGATTAGAATTCAATTCCATGGGCAAAATACCCCAAGGCTTGTCATTTACTTTGATAGAATTGAATTGAATGTATTTGAAATTATTTTGAAATAAAAGCTGGTCACTCATTTGGTACCTCCAATGACCAACTAGTTCAATGGTTATGGCCCTGTATTCGAAAATGGGCTGGTATTGCAAGCCGATAGGAATTGAATTGATAGTGCTTAGAGAACGATCCATCAATACCCTATTGTATAAAGGTAAATTTCTATAATCATTCAAGGATATACCAAAACCATATTCCAAATGTTTAGATTTATTAAATACGAAGTCAATATTTTTCTTTTCTTGGGTGGTAATTTTCATATCGCTTGGCGCCTTGATCCATGGGTTGACCATCGCCAAAAGGGAATATTGGTTATTGACTAAAATAGTATTCCATCCAGCCAATAAAGTGATGCTAGTATCTTTTAATTTTCTGCTTAAACTAAGTGCAGGCGTAAAAGTATATTCCCCATTGGCTATCGTAGGACTTATACCTAGTTTAAAGGTAGTCTTCCATTTTAAAGTTTCATAAGATGGATCCATTCTAAAAATGGCATTGTTTATTTTGCTTTTATTGGGTAATTGATATTGGTTGTAGTTGTAAGAGAAATTAAAGTTGAATCGATTCTTGTTGTCAAATTTTATAGCCAAGGGATTGAAAATTTCAAACCAGGTGTTATTCGCATGTTCAGTACCATTAAATTGTTCAATTTTAATAGTTGGACTAAGCAAAGAGAATAAGTTCTTTTCATTGGTATTAACCCATTTAAAAGAAGCACCGACATGTGCAAAACCTTGGTCAAAATTTGAATTGGGTAAACTAGTCGCATCATCCACCATGCCATATCGATACCTTTGGCTATTTTGATAAAATAGTTGGGATTGCAGATGATTGTTTTGATTAATGGTATAATCGCTTAAATATTTAAGACCAAGGTCTGTTGTTTTTTGTAAATGTAAAGGCCCTTGAGAAGATTCATTGACGATGGAAAAACTATGTAAGTTCGCATGCTGGTCTGTTAAGGTAGAATTTATGTCTATTAAATGATGCGCATTATTACCATACCCAATTTTTAGCGTGGCTAAGTTGTTTGAGACTTTGTTGGGGTAAGATTTATAAGTTCTTGGCACTAAGGCTACGGGTTGATATTGAAATGAAAGATTTTGACTAGGTACATCAAAATTTAAAATTAAAGAAGTGGTGTCGGTTTGAGCAGTAGCGGTTGTAAAGCTAATTTTTGCCACATTTTTTAATTGAGGCTTGAAAGCAGATAAAATACTCACTACTTTTTCTGGAACAGTATCTGCCTTATAAACAATGACTGGTTCGTTAGTTGAAGGCGTAGGATCTTTGAATATAATTTTATCTATTGGGTTTAATCTGATTTTCTTTTTTCTGCCTTTAGCTTTCTTTTTTTTAGCCTTTAATGTTTTAGACACTGAGGTTTTAGTGGACTTGCTGCGTTTTTTTTGAGCTTCCATGTTTGTGGAAAACATAAATAAACAGCAGAGTAGTAAAAAATATTTTATAAAATGGTTCATAAGATTAATTTATTTAATTGTTGATTGTTCGGTCAACAATTTTAATTTTTCAGCAGCCACTATTTTAAGTTCCTCGATACTCGCATTTTCAGCTACGCTTTTATAAGTGGCAATGGCGTTAAAATTATCTTTTTGTGCTAAGTAAATATCACCTAAAAGTATATAAGCTTTAGTGATCCAAAATTCATAGGCCGCTTGTTTTTTAATCATTTCAAAAGCGGTTTTTTCTGCTAAAACCAATTTATGCTGCGCTAAATACAATTGTGCCAACAGATAATGTGCTTCTGCTGAATTTAGAGAATGCCCAGATTTGATCACTTTTGACAACCATTCTAAGGCTATACTGGTGTCTTTATTCAATACTGCTAGATGATAAAAAGACAAATTAGCCATTTCGATATCATCAGTGGCGCTTAATTTGTCCTCTAATATTAAATTGGCCACTTTAGCAGATTCAACCCAATTTTCGGCTTTGTAAGCACATCTTAATAATCCCTTGGTCGCTTCTGTTTTATTTTCTTGCTGTGTGGCAATGGTATTTAAGATAGTAAAATATTTTTGAGCCAATGGGTATTGCTTAAAATTGAAATAGTTCAGCCTTGCAGCCAATAAGGAAGCCCTTTCTGCAAATTTATTGGGTGCTTGATCTGCTACCTTAGCAAAGTAAATGGCTGAAGTATCATAATGTTGTTGCGCATAATTAATTTCAGCTACGAAGTTATTGGCATCCAATTGATATTTCCCATTGGGGAAACTGATCAAATATTTACTAAATCCCTGTGCAGCTTCTGTATATTTATTTTGTTCGTATTTGATTAATGAAGCTCTGTAGATTAATGAATCTTGTTCACTATAGGATAAAGGCCTACCAAATTCAGTCATGAATTGAACAAATAGTTCAGGTTTTTGATCTTCAATAAATATATTTCTAATAATTTCTAGTGCATTGTCGGTTTCCACTGATTTTGGGTAATTGGTATACAGTTCCCTAAAGTTTTCTAATGCCACTTCATTCTTATCCAAATTAAAATAAACCAACCCAAGTTTATAAAAAGCTTGAGGATAAAAGCTACTTGCTGTCTTATCCAAAGTAATTTTTGCCAAGGGGGCAATGGCTTCTTGAAAGCTTTCTTGATTAATATAAGTGTCAGCCAATTCCATTCTTGCCTCGTTTAAGTAATTAGAGGAAGGAAATTTTAGATCAAAATTGGTCAAGATATTCAGTTTTTCCTTTGGCTTGTTCATACCCCCTAGTAAGATGGCCTTTTCTAAGGTGGCATAATCCATATAGGACCAACCCAAATCAATGATTTCTTGGTAAGAAGTCAGTGATTGTTTCATTAATTTCAACATCTTTTGACAATCTGCTACTCTTACAAAAGCATCTTTTTGATATTTGTCTGCATTGGAAGCAGGAATAGCATTCACAAGGGCTGAAAAATTAGTTAATGAATTTACATACTCGCCGCTTTTTAAATAACAGTAGCCTAAAGTATACCTGGCATGCAATAAATTTATTTCGCCTAAATCAATTGGATTCAACAAGAATTTTTCTAAATAATCAGTAGCGTCTTGTATCCTACCCATTTTGTAGGAAATTTCGCCTAGCCAAAATAAGGTGGCAGGTAAAACTTTATAATTATAAGGTATATGCAATAACTGATACAATAAACCGAATCCTTTTTCTATTTGTCCTTCATTTAAATACATCGTAGCTCTTCCATACAAGATGGTAGGATATAATTTTAATAAGTCTAAGGAAGGTTGTTCAATTGTATTGTAGGCATCAAATGCTTGTTCATAATTGTTGCTTAAGGCCAAAGCGCTTACCCATAAAGCCTTGGCTTCGGGAATCGCTGTTGAATTTGGATAGTTTTCAATAAACTTATCTAAAGCGGTGATCGCATTACCATATTCTTTTAATGCTGCGCTTAATTTTGCATAATTAAATAAGGAGATTTCTTTTTGAATTAAGTTTTCGCTCTTGCTTGCACATAAAAGAAAGGCATTTTTTGCCCCATTTTTATCGTCGAGTTTCAAATAAGAAGTAGCTAATAAATACATGCTGTTTTGTCCTAGGGAATCATCAACGGACGCCAATGATTTAAAACCTTCGATGGCATTTTGCCATTGTTCATTTTGAAAATAACAAAAAGACAATTGATAAACATCTTGTTTGTCAGCTTGAGATTGAGTACCAACATAATAAGAAAGAAATGGAATGGCTTTTGTATACTCCTTCTTTTCAAACAACAAATGCCCCATTAACTGTTGCAGTTGTGCACTATAATATTGGCCAGGAAGTGCTAAAGCTGAAGAACAGGCTGTCATGGCTGCATTCACATCCCCCATAAAATAGTAAATCTGACTTATGTAAAAAGGGGTCAAACTAATATAGGCTTTATTAGTAGAAGCAATTTGAAAACAGTTTAAAGCCAGTGGGAAGTCCTTTTTTTGCAAGGCAATAAATCCTGCATAATAATTGGCATCTGTGTAAAAGGAGCTTTCTTTGATTTGACTTACACTGTTTAATAAGCCTGTTGCTTTTTCCCAATCCCCTGCTTTGAAGTAGAGGTACCCTTTGTAATAATACATTTCAATGAGCTCCCTATTTTCCAAGTCTTCGATGGGTACCTGAGCAAATGTATTAAAGGCATTGGCTTGATCTTGTTTTTTAAAATAATACTTGCCCAGTAAAAAATTGATCCGAGCACTGTAAATTTTATTCTTGGTTTCGCTTAACCATTTGACAGCTGCAATTGCCGCATTGGGTTTGTCTAAAATTAAAGACAAGGCAAAATAGTAATAGCTTATATCATCCGTAGGAGGTGAAAAAGTATAAGCAGATTGAATGTTTTGAAAGGCAGCAATGGTATCGCCTTGTTTTAAATCCTGAACTCCTTTTTCAAAAAGTCCATTCAATGGATGATTGATTTGTCCGTTTTGTCCATAAGTTATGGGGGAACAGAATAGACCCAGACTAAGAAAAATTATGGAATGACGTATAAATCGCATGTATGGGCTATGTTTAATAATATCCTAAAATTAAGCTCTGTTGATAAAACGATTAAATAATAAGTCATATTGTGGAAAAACAGATTTCATTCGTAATTTTGTACACAATAACAATAAAAAATGTACGAACATCAAACAGCAATTAGAGTAAGGTATGCAGAAACCGATCCAATGAATGTAGTATACTATGGTAACTATGCTCAATATTTTGAGGTTGGCAGAGTGGAAAGCTTGAGAGCGCTTGGGTTTAGCTATAAAATTATTGAAGAAATGGGCATTATGCTGCCCGTGGTAGAATTAAACATTAAATACCTTAGACCTGCCAGGTACGATGATTTGATTATGGTAAAGACCCAAATTAAAGAACTGCCTCATGACCATAAAATAGTATTTGATCAAGAAATTTACAACGAAGAAGGTAAGCTTTTGACCATTGGTATGGTGAAGCTGTATTTTATGGATGAAAAACTAGGAAAAAGGGCGAGTATGCCCCCTTTAATGCATGAAAAACTAAGCAGTTATTTTAGTTAAACCCCTACATTTTAGTTTACTTTGCAACCTAATAAGAAGAATTCATGGAGTCAATCAATGCCAGCATCATTACTATTGGGGATGAACTATTAATTGGACAGGTCATTGATACCAATAGCGCATTTATTGCACAAGCATTAAATAAAATTGGGGTCTCTGTAATCAATAGAATTGCTGTGGGAGATGACGCTTCAGCCATTACAGACGCTTTAGATGCAGCTGCACTAAAAAATAATATTGTTATCATTACTGGAGGCTTAGGACCAACTGCAGATGATATTACTAAACCTTTATTGAATAATTATTTTGGCGGTAAGATGATCGTGCATGCACCTAGCCTTGCTCATATTACCCATATTTTTGAGACCATTCACAAGCGCCCCATGATTGATCGAAACCGCAAACAAGCCGAAGTGCCTGATGTTTGTGAAGTTTTATTCAATGAAAAAGGCACAGCACCGGGAATGTTGTTTAAAAAAAATGGCGTCTTTTTCTTTTCCTTACCAGGGGTGCCCAATGAAATGAAATGGTTGACTGAAACATTGGTAGTACCCATTATTCAAAAAAACTTTAGTTCAAATTTTATAGGACACCGTACTTTATTAACCGCAGGAATTGGAGAGTCTTTTTTAGCAGAATTGATTGCTCCTTTTGAACAGGCTTTACCAGCAAGTATCAAGCTGGCCTATTTGCCCAAATTTGGCATGGTACGCTTAAGATTGACCACGTCCAATAAAGATGAGCAGGCCTTGAATAATATATTGGACAGTCAATTTGAATCATTAAAAATTGCAGTGGCAGAATACCTGGTGACAGATCAAGATGAATCCATGGAAGTAGTAGTTGGAAACCTATTAAAAGCTAATAATCATACAGTAGCCACTGCTGAAAGTTGTACAGGTGGTTTTATTGGACATTTATTGTCAAAACATGCTGGCTCTTCTCAATTTTATACAGGTGGAGTCATTAGTTATGACAATCGAATCAAAACCGAATTTTTGGATGTATCCCCCACTATTTTACAAACCGTGGGTGCTGTTTCCAAAGAAGCGGTGGAACAAATGGCCCTTGCGGTAAGGTCAAAAATGGGCACAGATTATGCTATCTCCGTTAGTGGGATCATGGGGCCATCTGGCCAAACCAACGAAAAGCCCTTGGGCATGGTTTGGATAGGTGTGGCCAATAAGGAAAAAGTAGTCTCAAAAGTCTTCTATTTAAGGTTTGACAGAGCTAGAAATATAGAAGTTACCGCTACTCAGGCTATAAATTTACTTAGGTTGCTAATAATCAATAAGATTTAGTCTTATTTTTGCTAAAATTAACCCTTATGCCCATTGTCGATTTGGTTTTGCCTAAGTTGGGTGAAAGTATCATGGAAGCGACCATTTTAAAATGGCACAAAAAGGTGGGTGATACTATACAATTAGACGAAACATTATTGGATATTGCAACAGATAAGGTAGACAGTGAAATACCTTCTACCGCTGAAGGGATTATTGTTGAAATTTTATTCGAAGTCAATAGCGTAGTACCCATTGGCACCATTATCGCTAAGATTGAATCCAAAAAAGCAGTTCAAGAAACAACAGCGACCATTTTAGATGCCACCTATGAAAAAATAGCACCAGCCGAAACTTTATCCATTGAAGCATTAACGCCCACGCCTATACCCTATATTCCAGAACAGCCCCAAGTTTCCCTCAAAAATGAATTAAATAAGGAGACGCTGGAGGGTGAAGCAAAATTTTATTCTCCCTTAGTGATGAATATTGCACAGAATGAAGGAGTGAGCATGCAAGAGCTACAAACCATTCAAGGAACTGGTGCTCAAGGAAGGGTGACCAAAAAAGACATTATTGCTTATATAGAGCATAAAAAATTTACAGGTAATCATAGTCAAACTATTGAAAATCAAAATAATAATGATTCAAAAAATATTTTAACTAAACCTAGTACCATCTACAATGAGGAGGATGTAAATTTTGGTGGATCATTGAATGCAAAATTAGCCAATCCCGCTGATGTGGTGGTGGAAGGGTTAACTGAAATTATTGAAATGGATAGGATGCGTAAGTTGATTGCCAAACACATGGTGGATAGCGTACAGACCAGTCCACATGTCACTTCTTTTGTCGAAGCAGATGTAACCCATATGGTGGTTTGGAGAGATAAAGTAAAGCAACTGTTTGAAAAAAGAGAAGGCATTAAACTCACTTTTACACCTATGTTTTTAGAATGCATCGCTGGTATTCTTGAACAGTATCCAATGGTCAATAGCAGTTTACAAGGCGATCAAATTATATTAAGAAAAGACATCAATATTGGCATGGCCACGGCACTCCCCTCTGGTAATTTAATTGTTCCCGTGATAAAAGGAGCCAATCAATTAAGTATTGTAGGAATTAGTAAAGCCGTGAATAATCTAGCCATTGCAGCTAGAAATAATCAATTGAAACCACAGGATACCCAGGGCGGAACATTTACAGTGACCAATGTGGGCTCTTTTGGTAGTATAATGGGCACCCCCATCATTAATCAACCACAGGTAGCCATTTTAGCATTAGGTGCCATAAAAAAACGCGCTGTAGTGGTAGAAACCCCTTCTGGTGATGCAATATTAGTGAGGCATATGATGTTCTTATCCATGAGTTATGATCATCGAATTGTAGATGGAGCCATGGGTTCTAAATTTTTAGCAGCCGTAGCAAAGGCATTCGAAGCCTGGGATCCAAATAGACAATGGTTCCAATATTTATAAAGCTGTTTTCAAAAGCAAATAAATCCTCCATTATTCGTTTTTTTTAAACTTTTAATTTATTTATTTGTTTTAATTAAAAATTGATAGGTATATGAGATGGATATTCACTATTGGGTTAATAATTTTGTTCAATTATAGTTTTGGCCAAACAAAAGGAAACCTATCTGGTTGGGTCGTTGATAAAAATACCCAGAAACCAATTGCCGGAGTTACTGTAAAGTTGTTCAATAGCCCCTATTCCACTTCTACTGATAGTGCAGGTAATTTCCAATTTAGATCTATTCCCACTGGTCAATACCAATTGAAATTTACATCTTTAGGAAGTTTGCCTTTGACCTTATTCAACATTATTGTGAGTACAGGAAATGAAAACAGTACTACTGTCGAATTAACCCCTAGTGATGTTGTATTAAAAGAGGTACAAGTAGGTGGGAATAAAAAAACAGTGCGTGCAGCCACCCTAGAAACTCCTTTGAGTGTACAACGATTGACAGCAGAAGAAATAAAATCCAATCCAGGAAGTAATTTTGATATTTCAAAAGTGGTACAATCCTTACCAGGCGTCACTGGTTCAGCAAGTACAGGTGCTGGTTTTAGAAATGATATTATTGTAAGAGGTGGAGCGCCCAATGAAAACGTATTTTATTTAGATGGTATAGAAATTCCAATCATCAACCATTTTAGTACACAAGGTAGCGCAGGTGGCCCACAAGGTATTTTAAATGTTTCTTTTATTGACGAGGTCAAACTTTCTACCTCGGCCTTTGATGCAAAATTTGACAATGCCTTGTCTTCCGTATTTGAATTCAAACAAAAAAGAGGCAATAGTAAAAAAATTCAAGGAAATACCAGATTGGGTGCGACTGAATTTGCTACCACTTTCGAAGGGCCTTTGTCCAAATCTGGCAAAACCACTTTTTTAATCTCTGCTAGAAGAAGTTATTTACAATTTCTTTTCCAGGCGTTGGACTTGCCTATCCGTCCCAACTTTTGGGATTTTCAATATAAAATAACGCATACTATAGATTCAAAAACTACTTTGACCTTTTTAGGGGTAGGTGCCATAGATGAATTTTCATTTGCAGCCCCAAAAAATGCTACCCCGCAAAAATTATATGCATTAAATACCAGCCCCTCTATCAATCAATGGAGTTATACGGTAGGTGCTTCTTTGAAAAAACTAATTGGGAATGGTTATTGGAATTTCTCCATTAGTAGAAATCATTTAAATAATTTAAATGAAAAATATGAGGACAATTTAAATCCAATTAAAGGAGAGAAAACTTTTGACTATACTTCCAATGATATTGAAAACAGTATTAAATGGGATATAACAAAAAACTTCTTGGGTTTAAAATGGACGACAGGTTTTGATGTTAAAAATGTGGGCTATGACAATAGTACCAATCAATTATTAAAATATAGTGTAATTCCTATAGAGGGATCAAAAAATTTAGCAGAGCCCATAAATATTCAATATGCGAGTGCTTTTAATTACAATAAATATGGTGCCTTTTTTCAATTAGGAAAAAGAGCATTTGACAACCGTTTAGGGATCAGTGCAGGCATTCGAACCGATGGGAATGGTTTTACGACCAAGGGGCACCGATTTATGAATCAACTCTCTCCAAGATTGGGTTTAAGCTGGGTGATCAACGATGCATTAAATTGGAATGCCTCTGTGGGCAATTATTATAAAATGGCCCCCAATACCGCTTTAGGTTTCAAAGATAATAATGGCAATTACGTCAACAGAGATGCCGATTACATTCAAAGTACACATTATGTAACAGGCATTGAATATATACCATCAGAAGCCACTCGCTTTACTGCAGAAGTATTTTACAAACAATACCATAATGTGCCCATGAGTGTTCAAAAAGGAATTAGTTTGTCCAATTTAGGCGCAGATTTCAATATCTTGGGCAATGAAGATATTAGTACCAATGGACTCGGTAAAACTTATGGGTATGAACTCTTTGCTCAACAAAAATTAACCAAAAGGTTCTATGGTATTATGAGCTATAGTTTCTTTAGAAGTTATTATAGTAATCAGTCTGGTAATTATATTCCAAGTTCATGGGAAAATATACATTTATTAAGTTTAACTGGCGGCTATAAGTTTAATAAGAATTGGGAATTAGGCATTAAATTTAGATATCAAGGAGGTACCCCTTATACCCCTTATGATATGAATGCAAGTAAGCTTAATTTTGCCACCCTTGGTTTGGGCGTATTGGACTATTCAAGGCTAAATAGTTTAAGAACTAAAAATTTTAATTCTAGTGATTTGAGATTAGATAAAAAATACAATTTTAAAAAATCTACCCTTGATTTTTATATCGATGTGACTAATTGGTATGGTGCAAAATCGGTAGCGCCTCCCTATTATATATTCTCTTACAATGAAAATGCCACCTTCAAAACTACAGATGGCTTAGCATTAAAAAAAGATGGTTCTAATGCTATTCCAACTTTAACCGACAACAACAATATTTTAATTACGCCCACTATTGGATTTATTTATGAGTTCTAATCATTTTGAAGCGTATAATTAAAGAAATTAACTTATCGGTTTTAGTTTATGCTGTTTTACAATACGAATCATTTGTATAAGCACAGACAAGGCAATTAAAGCAAAGCCAATGTAAAAACTAGCACCCAATTGTTTTTGCTCTTTGAATAGGACAAAGGCAAGAATAATGCCATAGACAGGCTCTAAATTCAAACTTACATTTAAGGTAAAAGCGCTAATCTGTTTAAGCGCTGAAAGCATTAGATAATTAGAAATGACGGTACAGCCAATGGCTAAGATGAACAACCATCCCCAATCCGTTGCAGTGGGTGTAATTAAAATTGGATTAAAATGATTCACTGCACTTAGTATCAATACAAATGGCATTAAAAATAACAAACCCCCTGTCATTTCAAAAGTTTGGATAGTATGGACATCTACATGGGCTGTAATGCGTTTGTTGAGTATAGAGAAAATGGCTGCAAATAAAGCAGAGAGTAAGCCCACCACAATACCTACTCTAAATTTACTGTCAAAATGAAAGATCAATAATATGCCAATTAAACTTAATAAGCCAATCAGTATATCTTTTATTTGAACTTTGTATTTTTTTGACAATGGTTCTAGTATGGAGGAGAACAAACTGGTACTTGAAAAACAAACTAGTGCAATGGATACATTGGCTAATTTAATGCTGCCGTAAAAACAAACCCAGTGTAATGCGATGATGGCACCAATACCTAAGAGTTGAGTTTTGATTTTTTTGGAATAATTGGCTTTGTTTTTTCTGATAAAATAAATGGTCCACAAAACAAAAGCAGTAATCAACATTCGATAAAAAACCAATACTAAACCATTCAATTGAATTAAATAACCTAAAGGACCAGTAAGTCCTGCCAATAAAACAAACACATGAAGTTGTAAGAGTGCTTTTCTAAAAGTTGACACGAATGCGTTTTATTGTTTTAACAAAACGTCCTGTTGCAGACTGCCATTGCATATTCAATACTCCTAGCATGGCTTCTTTGATAATTCCTTTAGACATTTTACTAACACCAATTTTCCTATCTATAAAAGTGATCGGCACTTCTTTGATCTTAAAACCTAATTTCCAGGCTGCAAATTTCATTTCAATTTGGAAGGCGTAGCCAATGAATTTAATCGTATCTAAATTGATGTCTCTAATTACTTTACTTTTGTAACAAACAAACCCAGCAGTGGGGTCTTTAATGGGCATACAGGTAATCAAACGTGTATAGAAAGATCCACCCCAAGAATATAATTTTCTATCCCATGGCCAGTTCTCTGTTTCTCCGCCTTTCACATACCTACTTCCAACAGCCACATCTGCTCCATTTTCACAGGCTGCTAATAAACGATCTAAATCGGTAGGGTTATGAGAAAAGTCGGCATCCATTTCAAAAATATAATCATAGTTATTGTCCAGCGCCCATTTAAAACCATGGATATAAGCGGTGCCTAAACCTAATTTCCCAGCCCTGCTTTCTATAAACAAACGATCTAAGAATTTAGCTTGTAAACCTTTAACAATCTCTGCAGTTCCATCAGGGGAATTGTCATCAATGATTAGAATATGATATGCTGCGGCTAAACCTAGTACAGCGTGTACAATTAAAGAAATATTTTCCTTTTCATTGTAGGTAGGTATTATAATAATTTTTTTCACGCTATAGGGGGATATATCGATAAAATTAAGGTTTTTTTGGATATTTTCTAAGCTCTACTTATGAAGGATGGATCTGTTCAATATTTCAGTTAATTTTTGCTTGGTATGTAGGGCAAAATCACCCTTCATCATCCAATCGTAGTATTGGGGTTCTTCCTTAAGTACTTGAGTGACAGGCTTTCCTTTGTGTTTGCCAAAATTGAACACTTCCACCCCATTTTCAAATACAAATCGTCGAGCAAAGTCTACAATATGGTCTTCCCCGGTAAATTTCACCACAGCCTCCACCGTATTGCCTATTTGCGGGTATTTTTCCAATTGTGCCTCCAATATCTCCCAGGTGGCCGAGGCATCGGCTTCAGCACTGTGGGCGTCTTCTAAATTTTTATTGCAATAAAATTTATAGGCAGCAGACAGCGTTCTTTGTTCCATCATATGGTACACTTTCTGCACATCTAATAATTTCCTAGTTTCAATGTCTACTGAAATTCCAGCTCTTAAAAATTCTTCATTTAACATCGGAATATCAAAACGATTGCTATTGTAACCAGCCAAATCACTTAATTCAATAAACTGTTTGATTTCGTTGGCGATTTGTTTAAAGGTGGGCGCTTCTTTCACCATTTCATCGGAAATGCCATGAATGTCTGATGCTACTTTTGGAATGGACATTTCAGGATTCACAAGTTTCCTTTTCACTTGTTTGCTACCATCTGGTGCTATTTTTACAATCGCTATTTCAACAATTTTATCGGTACTTACATTGATGCCTGTCGTTTCTAAATCAATAAAGCAAATAGGTCTTGAAAGTTCTAATTTCATGGTATTCATTATATCAAGTAAAGTTAAGTAAACTTACTAAGCAAAATCATTAATTTGAATGAAATAAGCTGGTTTAAATTTATTAAATTTGTGTTTTAATAATTTATTTATGCAGTGGAACCCCATTACGAATATTGACCAACTAGAAGCCATAGCAGCCGCTTCTTTTCAACAGCCTCAATTGATCCTCAAACACAGTACTACCTGCAGTATCAGCAAAATGGCCTTGGCTAGATTAGAAAGGTCTGCCACTCCTGAAAATATCAATTTTCATTTTTTAGATTTGCTAAATTATAGACCCATTTCTCAGGCAATTGCTGAAAAATTTAAAGTGTTTCATGAGTCTCCGCAAATTTTGCTGATAAAAAATGGCGAATGTACTTTCGATGAAAGTCATGGAGGAATTCAAATGGAAGAAATTGAGGAACAGGCTAAGTTATAAATAATTATATTATAGCTTCTATCACCATTGCTGATGCCCCACCACCACCATTACAAATTGCAGCAGCCCCATATTTTGCTTTCTTCTTTTGTAATATATGAATTAAGGTGACTATTATTCTAGCACCGCTACAACCCAAAGGATGACCTAAGGCCACGGCACCACCATGAACATTTACTTTGTTCATATCTAATTCTAAAATTTTTGTATTGACTAGTCCAACGACAGAAAAAGCTTCATTGAATTCAAAAAAATCAATGGCTTCAGTTTTTAAGCCTGCTTTATTTAAAGCTTTTGGTAAGGCCAAAGCGGGTGTAGTCGTAAACCATTTTGGATCTTGCTCAGCATCAGCAAATCCTTTGATAATGGCAATGGGTTGTATACCCAATGCCTTTGCTTTTTCTGCACTCATTAAAACCAAGGCAGCAGCGCCATCATTCATAGTGCTTGCATTGGCTGCAGTCACTGTCCCCTCTTTAGTAAATGCAGGATTTAATTGAGCAATTTTTTTAAAATTCACTTTAGTTGGTTCTTCATCTTGATTAATAATAATGGGCGCACCTTTTTTTTGGGGTATTTCTACTGGAACAATCTCTTCTTTAAACCAACCATTACTTGATGCTGTTTGTGCTTTTTTATAACTGTTGGTGGCAAATTCATCCTGAGCAGCTCTTGAAATTTCATATTTAGCTGCGCAGAGATCGGCAAAATTGCCCATGGCTACTTGATCATACACATCCACCAATCCGTCTTTAGCCAATCCGTCCTGTAAGATGGTATCACCATATTTATTACCCCATCGTTGGTTCGTATTGTAAAAAGGTACATTGCTCATGCTTTCCATGCCACCAGCAATGATAATATCAGCATCCCCCAAAAGAATATTTTGAGCTGCAATGGCAATGGATTTCATTCCACTGGCACAAACTTTATTGATGGTGGTACAAATCACTTTGTCTGGTAAGCCCGCTATTTTTGCTGCCTGCCTAGCGGGTGCTTGTCCTAATCCAGCTTGTATCACTGAGCCCATGATTACTTCGTCTATAAGTTCTGCAGCTAAGCCCGATTTTAATAAGGCCGCTTTGATGGCTATTGCACCTAAAGCTGTAGCAGATAAAGTACTCAAGGAACCCCCAAAGGAACCAATGGGTGTTCTTACTGCGGAAACTATATACACTTCCTTATTCATAGGATAAATTTTAATCAGCGGCTGTTTCTGCAGTTGCAGTTGTTTCTGGCGCTAAATGAATTCCATCTTCTTCAATGGTAATTAATTTAAGTTTATACAACATCCCAACATTCATCTTAAATGCTTTTTTACTCATTCCAAAAAATGCATAAATATCATCTGGTGCAGATTTGTCGTGATAGGGCAAGAAGCCTTTATGCGATTTCAATAAACTAATTATTTTTTGGTTGTCATCGGCTAATTTTTCACCCCCTTGTTTACCTAATCCGATGTCCAACTTATTGTCTTCTCTAATTTTTTTGACAAAGGCCTCGTCAATAAATTGACCAATATGCAAATGTGTGAATACTTCATTTTTATACACTAATCCTTGATGCACTTGATTCACAATGACTACATAACCTATTTCAGATTCACGGTACACTTGCACTTTTACTTTCTCTCCTTCCTTCACCGTTAAATGATCGTTGCTAATTTGTTTGTCTATCTTTTCTGTGGCGGCAACCCTACCTGTTTGCCCATCAATGTATAATTTCACTAAGTACTTGCCGCCCAAACGCATGGTGGACAATTGTTGCGAAACAGGCACAAACAAATCCTTCATTAAGCCCCAATCCAAGAAGGCACCTTGAGAAGTTACTTCTACCACTTTTAATGCGGCAATATCGCCCACTACTGCTAATGGCTCTTGAGTAGTAGCAATCAGACGATTGTCAGAATCATGGTAAACAAAAACACTAATGGTATCACCAATCTGAAGTCCTGAAGGCACAAATCGCTTAGGCAATAAAATACCTTCGGCCCCATCATCCATATAAAAACCAAAATCAACTTTTCGGTCTACACGCATCAAATTAAACTGACCTACATTAATTGTTGACATGGTATATTTTTAATTTTAAAACAATTCTGGTTGTGCATCATTGGGATCTTTAATCACCACTTTATTTTCCCAATTCATTTCTACCGTCTTTGAAAAGTCCACCAACTTTGTACCAATGGCTTTCCATCCCATCACATCCACCATCTTACTCACTTTAAACTTGGTTTTTCTTACCTGTGTACCTCTTCCTGTATTTACGGCCAGTATGGGCTCTGCGAAAGTTGATACGGTGACCAAGTAGTTACCAGCGCCTTCTTTAATAAAAGTAAAAGGAGTTTTCAATGTAGTCGTTTCAATTAAGAAGCGTTTAATATTGAATTGTAATTTATCCTTATCTAAATATACAGCGGTGACTATTTTTTCAGGATCAAATTTCTCCATAAAAATTACTTTTTCAGGATCAAATCTTTGACTTACTTCGGTATCAGTGACCTCGTAATTCCCGTCCTTGGTAATGACCAGTAATTTCTCGTCTTCAAAGGTACCCAAATAAATTCCTTTTTCATCGGTATTTAAACGGCCAAACTTGTCATCAAACCAAAGCTTTCTGCCAAGTAATGTACTTTTGCCCGCTTCTTTCAATTTAACTGCCTTTACTGGGTATTTAGTCACTTGATTGCCCACACTGCTTCTGCCCTTTACTTCCAAGGAGTCAAAAAAGAAATCAAATTCTTTGATGCGTGCCGAGCAATTGGGGCTTAATATAATTTTTACTGATTCTGCTTCGCCATTTAGGTTAATGGATAGATAATGCACTTTTGATTTTTCAGCACTCTTCGCCAAGAAATATTCTTTGTCACGGGTCACGCCAGTTACATTGAATCTTTTAGCATAAGCAATTCCTGAAGCGCCATCGGCATAGACCATATTGTAAGTAGTACGCTCATCATTTTTTTGAAATACCGCTGCATGGATGATGTCTTTGCCAATAAATACTTTATCAGATACTTTTACCACTTTCATCACCCCCGACTTTGAAAAAGCAATGATGTCATCATAGTCAGTACAATCAAATAAGAATTCATCCTTTTTCAAGCTAGTTCCAATAAAACCTTCTACTCGATTGATGTATAATTTAGTATTGGCAATGGCCACTTGTTTCACCTGAATGGTATCAAATTCTTTAATTTCAGTTTTTCTTTCTTTGCCTTTACCATATTTCTTCGCTAAATTCTCATAATAAGCTACTGCATAATCCACCAAATTGGCCAAATGATTTTTCACTTCTTTAATTTCTTCTTCGATGGTTTTAATTTGTGCATTCAATTCATCAATATCCAATTTGTAGATTCTTCTTACTGGCTTATCTGTTAATTTTAATAAATCGGCACGTTCAATAGGCTTTTTAAATTTCTTCTTAAAAGGCTGGAAGGCTTCGTCAATGGCTTCTATCACTTTGTCCCAAGTAGCATGTTTTTTCTCTAATTCCTTGTATATTTTTTCTTCGAAGAATATTTTTTCTAAACTAGTGAAATGCCATTTGTCTTCTAATTCTTTCAATTGAATTTGCAATTCGGCTTGCAACAAACCCTTGGTATGCTCCACAGAATGACGCAATAAATCGGAAGCCCCTAAGAATTGTGGTCTTTGACCCACAATCACACAGGCATTGGGGGATATACTTATTTCACAATCTGTAAAGGCGTACAAAGCATCAATGGTAATATCGGGAGAAATACCTGCTGCTAAATCAATCTGAATTTCTACTTCAGCTGCTGTGACATCTGTTACTTTTCTTATTTTAATTTTTCCTTGATCATTGGCCTTGGTGATGCTTTCCATTAATTGAGTGGTAGTTACACTATAAGGAACATCTTTAATCAATAAAGTCTTTTTATCAAACTCTTCAATATGCGCGCGCACTCTTACCTTGCCCCCTCTTTTGCCATCATTGTAATTCGAAGTATCAATCATGCCCCCTGTTTGAAAATCGGGCAACAATTCAAATTTTCTTCCTCTTAAATGTTTGATGGAAGCTTCGGCCAATTCACAAAAATTATGAGGTAATATTTTGGTGGACAAACCAACTGCAATTCCATCTGCCCCTTGCGCTAATAATAAAGGAAACTTCATTGGAAGCGTAACCGGCTCTTGCTTACGACCATCATAACTTAATGCCCAATCGGTGGTTTTGCCATTGAAAGCAACTTCTAATGCAAATTTGCTTAAACGTGCTTCGATGTATCTTGCTGCTGCGGCATCATCTCCTGTTCTTACATCTCCCCAATTACCTTGGGTTTCCACCAGCATATCTTTTTGTCCAATATTGACCAAGGCATCGCCAATACTTGCATCTCCATGTGGATGGTATTGCATACTTTGTCCAATGATGTTAGCCACTTTATTAAATCTTCCATCATCCATTTCTTTCATGGCATGCAAGATTCTTCTTTGTACTGGTTTTAATCCATCTTCAATCGCAGGAACTGCTCTTTCTAAAATAACATAGGAAGCATAATCCAAAAACCAATTTTTATATTGGCCTTGAACACCCGATTCATTGTCTGTTACTCTACTTAAATTTTTCTCTTTTGCCATATTTATACTTAATTAGAGACGGTAAGTATCTTCACTACCATCTACTAAACTATTTAATTCTATAAAAACAATATCAGTCATTGCAATCGTCTCGTGCCAAATATTGGGTTCGATGACTACTCTTGAGGGTGCAGTTACTTCTATTGTTCCTGTTTCATTGGTTTTCAAATTTTTCCAGTTCATAGTTAAAGTGCCTTGAACCAAAAGCATTTCTTCCGGGTTTTTCCCTGGTGATTTACCCTTATGATAGTGTTGTCCACTGATTGACCCTGCATTTCGGTACACTAATAAAAACTCGCCAGTTCTATTGGTGCTAAAATAATGCAGTGCACCTCGCTCGTCAATTGCTTTTACATCGATATTTGAAACTGTTACACTCATTGAATTATTTTAAGCACCCATTAATCTTCTACTACCACACTTGAACCACCTGGCATTTGAACCACCATGTCTTTCCAACCCTTGTCCCAATTGCCCACCAAAACTATTTTACCCAATTCAGCCAATGCTTTTAATCTATATACAATAAATGCATCCCCAGTTTTAATTTTCATTTTACTTAAGATATGTGCCAGCGCACTTGGAAGTTTTTGCGCATTTTTAGTCAATAAGGACAAAATTTCTTTATCGTAATAAGTAATGGGCATGCTGGCCAATTTTTTACCACCTTCTAAAAATCTTACCCCATCGTTTTCTTGACAAGTCTTTTTCCATTCATCTGGATCCAACTCAAACTCACTTAATGTAATGGGTCGGGCTAATTTTTTTGCCTTGATAAATTCTTTCGCAGGGATTTCAGATAAATGTACAGGATAAAATAATTGTCCTTTATCATTTAAAAAAGGAAGATTGTTTAAATACAATACTTGTAATTTGCCTTGATAGGGTTTTAACTGGCTCATCAACCAATAATAACCACTAACATCATGTGCATTCTGTCCCATCCAAATCCAAATTTCTTCTGCAGGATCTTCTTCTAAACTTTGAATTAATTGATGCACCGTTAATTTATCATCTACAATAGCTAATTGATCTGTATAAGGAGAATGCATTAATACTTGTTCCCACCATGTTCTTCTGGCTTGATAGCCTTCGGTTTCATAAATATCTAACAAGGGGCCAACTGCAAAATCATCTCTAATTTCTACAATTTTACCTGCTAAACTTTCATCCAATTCAATGGCTGCTTCTAAGGCTGCTATATTTGCTTGATTAAATACTAAGTGTATCATGCGCTTTGTCCAATTCTACTTTTAAATTATTGATAATAAAGTCCTGTCTTTCTTGGGTATTCTTACCCATATAATATTCTAATAAATGTTGAATATGATCTCCTTGTTCTAAAATAACTGGGGCTAATTTAATATCTGCATTGATAAATTTCCCAAATTCCTCCGGACTAATCTCACCCAGACCTTTGAACCTAGTAATTTCTGGCTTGGTACCCAATTCTTTCATGGCTGCTTGTTTTTCTGTCTCGTTGTAACAATAAATGGTTTTTTGTTTGTTACGCACACGGAACAATGGGGTTTCTAAGACAAATACATGTCCTTTCTTTACTAAGTCTGGGAAAAATTGTAAAAAGAAAGTAAGAATCAATAAACGTATGTGCATCCCATCCACATCGGCATCGGTAGCAATTACAATTTGATTGTAACGCAAACCTTCCAAACCTTCTTCAATATTTAAAGCATGTTGCAATAAATTAAACTCCTCATTTTCGTACACCACTTTTTTGGTCAAACCAAAGGCGTTTAAGGGTTTACCTCTTAAACTAAATACCGCTTGGGTATCTACATTTCGTGATTTGGTAATACTTCCACTGGCAGAGTCACCTTCGGTAATAAACAAAGTACTTCCTTGTTGTAAGGAAATAAACATTTCTTTATTTTTTGTAGGCAAGTCGTCGTTCAAGTGCACGCGACAATCCCTTAATTTTTTATTATGCAGGTTGGCTTTTTTAGCACGCTCATTCGCTAATTTTTTTATGCCTGCTAATTCTTTTCTTTCGTGTTCGTTTTGTTCGATGCGTTTTTTTAAGGCCTCGGCAGTAGCTGGATTACGGTGTAAGAAATTGTCTAATTCCTTGGCTAAAAATTCTGTCACAAAATTCTTCATACTTGGGCCACCCTCTGCCACATTTTGCGAACCTAATTTTGTTTTGGTTTGACTTTCAAATACAGGTTCTTGCACACGCACCGAAACGGCGGCTACTATACTGGTTCTTATATCTGAGGCTTCGTAATCCTTTTTATAATAATCGCGGATTACTTTCACATAGGCTTCTCTAAATGCTTGTTGATGCGTACCCCCTTGGGTAGTATATTGTCCATTGACAAAAGAAAAAATATCTTCCCCGTAATCGTTGTTATGGGATAAGGCCACTTCTATGTCCTCTCCCTTTAAATGAATGATGGGATAGCGAAGTTCATCTGGATTGGTTTTTCTTTCTAATAAATCCAATAACCCATTCTTACTTACATATTTCTTTTCATTGAATAGAATACTTAGGCCAGCATTTAAATAACAGTAGTTCCATAATTGCCCATCAATGTATTCATTGATAAAATGGAAATTTTTAAACATGGAACTATCGGGCGTAAACACCACCAGTGTACCATTGGCTTCGGTGGTTTTAGTTTCCTTGGTTTCTTGAATCAGTTGTCCTTTTTTAAAAGTGGCTGATCTTTGTTTGCCTTCTCTAAAGGCAGTCACTAAAAAATCTTCACTTAGTGCATTCACGGCCTTGGTACCAACTCCATTTAAACCCACCGATTTTTGGAAGGCCTTGCTATCGTATTTAGCCCCTGTATTAATTTTGCTTACTACATCTACAATTTTTCCAAGAGGAATACCACGACCATAATCTCTAATCGTGACTGTTTTGTCTTGAATGGAAATTTCAATTTGTTTGCCATAGCCCATGGTATGTTCATCAATACAATTGTCTATGACTTCTTTCATCAGCACATAAATTCCATCGTCTGGTGCCGAACCATCCCCCAATTTTCCTATGTACATTCCTGGTCTTAAACGAATGTGTTCTTTCCAATCTAAGGATCTAATTGAGTCTTCGTTGTAT
Source organism: Bacteroidota bacterium (assembly GCA_026391155.1). GTDB lineage: Bacteria > Bacteroidota > Bacteroidia > Chitinophagales > Chitinophagaceae > Sediminibacterium. The sequence continues at coordinate 47,183 of JAPLEP010000009.1, read as the reverse complement.
TCTACCGGTAACTTAGTTTCTGCCATAATTATCAATGCTTTAGGGGCAAAAAATGCCCTTGTCCGTCTGCAAATTTAATGAGCACGGTGGTTACCCCAATTTTACTTCTCACCAATTCCCCCTTTTATGTGGATAAACGATTAATCTCTTATCTTTAAGGCATTAAAACTGACCCAAAATACCCCATTGTTGACCTAGATTTCATTAAATCTAAGGCTGCGGAGCTTGCAGCTGAAAATGATCAATTTCATTCCTATTTGAGGCAGGTGGACAGTCAGGAATTAGATAAAGCGGTGTTTGAGCTCTCCGAAAGCATTAGTCCGATGATCAATTGTACCGATTGTGGTAATTGCTGCAAGAGTTTAATGGTGAATATCGATGAAGAGGAAGCAACTAATTTAGCCCAACATTTGGGTAAATCTAGGGAGGACTTTGAAGAAGCCTATATATCCAAAGGAGAATCTGGACGGATGGTGATTAATGCTATACCCTGCCATTTTTTAGTGGAGAATAGTTGTAGTGTCTATGAACATCGTTTTGCAGGATGCAGAGAATTTCCTGCTTTTCATGTGCCAGATTTTAATAAAAGACTATTTACTACCTATATGCATTATGATCGTTGCCCCATCATTTTTAATGTGATGGAAAATTTGAAATTAAATTTACAGTTTAAGCCATCGAATTTACAATGAGTATTCAATTTGGAATAGATACTTTACTAGCCAAGCCTCCAGTTTGGAAAACCAAAAGAATTGCTTTTTTGACCAATGATGCGGCCACTACAAATAAAGGGATGTCAAGTAGAAAGGCTTTAACAGAGGCTGGATTTAACCTTGTTTTATTGTTTTCTCCCGAACACGGTATTTCGACCAAAGGGGAAGATGGATTGAAAATTAAAAATTCAATAGACCCCATTACTCAATTGCCCATCATTAGTTTGTACAATGAAAAATTAATGCCCAGCAAAGAAGATTTAACAGGCATTGAAATTTTGGTTTTTGATATACCCGATGCTGGTACTCGTTTTTATACTTATTTATGGACGATGAGTTATTTTATTGAAACGGCTGCAAAATTTAATTTACCCATTTATATTTTAGACAGACCCAATCCATTGGGTGGTTTATTCTCCATGGTGGAAGGCCCAATGCTAGATCAATCATTAAGTAGTTTTATTGGCAGGTTCCCCATGCCTATCAAACATCAATCCACCTTTGGAGAATTAGCAAAGTATTTTAATGATTGTCAAAATTGGAAGGCTGCATTAGAAGTGATACCATGTAAAAATTGGAAAAGAGAAGATTTATTTTTTGATTGGAACATTAAATGGATCAACCCCTCCCCGGCTCTTCAAAATTTTGAAGCCTGCATACTCTATCCAGGATTATGTTTGTTTGAGGCGACCAATGTTTCTGTGGGTAGAGGTTCGGATTATTCATTTGAATGGATTGGGGCTAGTTGGTTCAATATGCCAGCCATTGTGATGGTTTGGCAAAATATTTTGAAAGACGATATAAAGATTGAAACCTTAAGATTGACCCTGCTCATTGATGATGAAGTGGAAGATATCAAAGGGTTAAGAATAAAAGTAATTGCGCCGAGTGTATTTAATCCAGTTTTAACTGGACTTATTTTATTAAAACTAATCAAAGATATCCACCCACAAGATTTCAAATGGCAGGCTTATCCCACCAATGTGAATCCATCTGGTGCCAATCATTTATCTTTACTTCTTGGTATACCAGATGCAGAAAAATTATTTGATTTACCTCTGAAAGATTGGTTAAATAAAGTTGTATCGGCACTCAAAGTAACACAATGGGAAAAAACAATGGCACCTTATTTATTGTATGATTAACTATTCCATTATGAAAAAAACATTTCTATCTAAAACCATTATTTGGACTCTTTTATCAGGATTTTTTTTCCTTTTAGTGATGACCCTATTAAGAATAGTTTTTGTGTATCGTTTCAAGGCACCTGTTTCAGGGGACAATATTTTAGGCGCAGCCTATAGATTAGGCTTTAGATATGATCTTAGGTATGTTACCATTGTGATGTTATTGATTTTACTTTTTTCCTTCATAAAGCCTGTGCATCCATTTAAACAAAATTTTGGCAAAAAATTAGGGAAAATAATTTGGATGATTTTTGGTACACTTTTATTGTTTTTTTATATGGCAGACTTTATCCATTATGCTTATGTGCACCAAAGATTAAATGCCAGTATTTTAAGCTATATCGACAATCCGCTTATCTCTTTACAAATGATGTGGCAATCCTATCCTATTTTCTTGATTGGATTAATTTTTTTATTGATAGAATTTATCTTGTTTAAATTAATTTCTTTTACTTATGCATTCAGTAATAAATACGAATCATCCAACAGTAAGATTAAAAATATATTCCTACAAATAATTTTCTTTCTTGTGCTAATTTATAGTGCCATTGGAAATATAGTTTATTCAGGAGGCCAATATCCATTAAGATGGAGTGATGCCTATAGTTTAGGAACTGACTACAAAGCCAATGTGGCATTGAATCCCATGCAATCTTTTTTTAGTACGCTTAATTTCAGGTCTGCTAAAATAGATACCAACTTAATAAAAAATAATTATGGTTTGTTAGCCAATTATTTGTCTATCCCAAGCAATCAACAGAATGCAAATAGTTTTCAATTTTCAAGAATCAATAGCCCTTTGGCCTATGACACGACTGGGTCTAAAATAAAAAATGTTGTTTTAGTGATATGTGAATCTTTTTCTGCTTACAAAAGTTCGATGATGGGCAATCCACTTAATACCACGCCTTATTTTAATGAGATGAAAAAACAAGGAGTCTATTTTAACAGGGCATTTTCTCCTGCCTATGGAACTGCCAGAGGTGTATGGGCTATTTTAACAGGTACGCCAGATATTTTGGAAGGAAAAACTTCCAGCAGAAACCCATTGGCAGTGGATCAGCATTCCATTATGTCTGAGTTTAAAAATTTTGAAAAATATTATTTCTTAGGAGGCAGCACTAGCTGGGCGAATATAAGAGGTGTACTCAATAATAATATTTCTGATTTAAATATAGTTGAACAAGGTAGTTATCAATCTAGTGAGATTAATGTTTGGGGTATTAGTGACAAGGATTTATTCTTAGAAGCTAATAAAACGTTAAGCAAAAATACAAATCCATTTTTTGCCATTATTCAAACTGCAGACAATCACCGTCCTTATACCATTCCAGCTGAAGATTTAAAAATTTTTAAGAAGAAAAATGTGTCAAAAGACTCTTTGTTAAAATTTGGTTTTGAAAACAATGACGAGTACAATGCTTTTCGCTATACCGATTTTTGTATTGAACAATTTATAGAAGCGGCTAAGAAAGAAAAATATTTTAATGAAACTTTATTTGTATTTATAGGCGATCATGGAATTAAAGGGGATGCAGGCAATATGTTGCCTAAATCTTTTACAGAACAAGGGTTAACCAATATGCATATCCCCTTTTTATTTTATGCACCTAAAATATTAAAAGCTAAAGAATATTCGATGCCAGTTTCGCAGGTGGATGTAATGCCAAGCATTGCTTCCTTATGTAATATTCCTTATACCAATACCACCATGGGTAAAAACGTTTTTACTACAGTTCAACAAAACAATAACACTATCTTTTTATACGACGACTTTAATCAACAAATTGGGGTATTGAATAAGGACTACTATTATGGGTATCAATTAAAAAATCCCAATAAACCCATATTTGAAAGTGTGGTCAATAATGAGCCAGTAAAAAATGACAGTGTGCAAAAGCAAATGGATCAATTTACTAAAATCATTTATGAGACATCCAAGTACTTATTAATACACAATCAGAAATTTCCGATAAAAAATTAATTTCTAAACAGTAACTATTGGTTCTATTAACTTGTCCACTCTTTTAGTTCCTGCGTACAATTCATATTCTAATAACCTACAATCAATGGTGGCATTGTAAAATTCTATGCGTCTGCTTGGTTTTAATCTGATCTTCTTAGCTAATTCTAAATTGCCGGTAAATATATAACCGGTAAAACCTTTACAACTATTCTTTAAAAAGTCTCCCATTCTTGCATAAGTGGCTTCCAATTCAAGCTCCTCGCCCAATCTTTCTCCATATTCTGGATTAAACATAATTACCGCACCTTCCTCTGCCACAGGAATATTAGTAGTTTCAAAATCACCATCTTGAAAATAAATTAAGTGGACCACGCCTGCCACCGTTGCATTGGCTTTTGCAATTTCAATGGCCTTCTTACTTAAATCAGAAGCAATGATTTGTAAGCCTGGTAGTTTGATTATTTGAGTACTTAGTTTTTCTTTTTCAATTTGATACACCGCAGCATCATAACCTATTATATGCATAAAGGCATAATTAGACCTCAATAAACCAGGGGCACGTTTGGTGGCAATTAAGGCTGCTTCAATGGCCAAGGTACCAGAACCGCACATTGGATTTACAAAGGCTGCTTTATGATTCCATTTAGTGCTTAATATAGTTGCCGCAGCCAATGCTTCTAACATGGGGGCTGTACCAGGTAATTTTCTATAACCATGTTTGGCTAAGGTTTCACCTGAAGTATCTAAGAAAACTTCCGCTTCATCGTTTTTCCAAAACAAATACACCACTGCCCCAGATAGTTCAGAGCCAGTTGAAGGACGTTGATTGCTTATTTCACGCATTCTATCCACAATGGCATCTTTTACTTTTAAATTAGCATATAAATTAGTAGAGATGGTGGGATGAAAAACATTACTAGTCACAGAAAAATACCCTGATGGTTTAATTAATTTTTCCCAATTAACTGTCACCAAGTTTTTATACAATTCCTCTGGGTCATTACAAATAAAAGCTTTAATGGAATACATCACTTGACTGGCACATCTTAAGTTTAAATTCAACTTAATACAATCTTGAACAGTACCTGTTAATTCCACACCAGTTTGGAAAACTCTGTCTGGGGTAAAACCTAAGGCCAGCACTTCTTTATTCAAAGATGGGGCCAACCATTTATGACAGGTGATGATAATTTTTCAATTGCTTGAAACCCTTTCTGTTATTCTGTGGGGGCACACGGGTTCGAACCGCGGACCCTCTGCTTGTAAGGCAGATGCTCTAAACCAACTGAGCTATGCCCCCTTTTGAGGAGTGCAAAAATAAGGGGCAAATAGGAATTCCCCAAAAAAAAGGTGATTTAATTTAATTGTACCGCAGGAAGTCTAGTAGATTGACTATCATAAACAAAAAGCTCCACTATTTCATAGTTCCAGTACTTGATTAAAGGGGATTTATCAAGGTAATCCTTTACTTCTTTTTTGTTATTGGCATTGATGGTGATCCATGAGTTTTGAGTTTCCATGCTTACCGCATAACTGTCAATAATGCCTTTATTGAGTAAATAATTGATATAAGTACGGTGAGGTGGAACAAAGGACATGAAATCTTCATCCATTTCGAAAGATATAATTGCTTGGTATTTTTTCATATCTCTACTAAGTTACATCAAGTATTGAAATTTAAAAATGATTTTACTTGTTTTTTTAATAAATATTAATAAGAGTCAAAATTGAGGTAGCCAATTCGTCCATCAGCGCCAGCCAAAAATACTGCTTGCTTACCAGCTTGTTTTTGAACTACATGGAAGCTTTCAGTTGATATTAAATCCCATTTTTTACCCTTATTCTTTGAAAGATCTACACCTGAAGTTCCACAAGTAATTAGCCATCTATTATTGATAAAAATCACAGAAGATTTATAACCATGTGGATTGCCTAATTTTTTATTGAGTACCCATTTGGAAAGACTTTTATATTTTAAGGAATCTTCACTATTCCATTTAGGTTTTGCATAGCTGCTAAATTCAAACCCTGTGATATTGTTTTCAGCATCCTCTTTTTTTGCAAAATCACCCCCCACAATAACCATTGAATACTTGGATGGGTTGATGGCGATACTGTTGGCCCCTGTTGATGTTTTTCCTTGTATCATCGGTAAATCTTGGGCGGTTCCGTTGATCCAAAGTCTGCTTGTCAAACCACCAGTAACAAAAAATGCTGAACCATTGGCACTGGCTATATTGGAATTACTCGAAGCAAAAAAAGCCTCTCCTTCTTTTAAAGCAGATTTAAAATAGGCAGCCGCTTTTTCTTGCCAATGCTCCCCTTTATCATTGGTGGTCAATAAAAATAGTTTTTGATTAATGGGATCTCCAACAATAGTTCCATTTAAACTGTCTTTAAAATGAATTGCATCTAAAAACATTAAAGTATCTGCATTTTCATATACTTTGTACCAAGAAGCGCCCCCATCCTTAGTTTTTAAAACAATGGCAGGTGCAGCAATGGCTGCAACAATGGCTTCCAAATTGCTCCAAGCATGAAGGGATCTAAAATCACGGTCTTCATAGCCTTGTATTTGTTTCCATATAAAGTTTTTTCCTCCATCTTCGGATATCGCCATACTGCCTCTGCTTCCACTAGCCCAAATGGTATTTTCGTTGGGGATACTTAAAGCGCGAATGCTAACTCCTTTTTTTTGAGTAAGTAGAATTATCGAATTATTCCCCGAATTTTGCGCTTTAGCTGTTGGAATAAAAAATACCAACAACATAGCATTCAGGATGTAGTAGCGCATAGCATAATAATTATAAAAATAAAGATACAACATGATACCTTATTGGATGAGTCGAACTCAATTAATGTTAGGAGATGAACTAGTGGAAAAACTAATGAGCAAGAATGTACTTGTTATAGGACTAGGTGGCGTAGGTGGAATTTGTGCAGAAATGATCGTTAGAGCAGGTATTCGTAAATTAACCATTGTAGATAATGACACAATAGATGCCAGTAATATCAATCGTCAAATCCCCGCCTTACATTCTACTATAAATAAATCTAAAGCGCAGGTTTTAGCAGCAAGATTATTGGACATCAATCCCCTATTAGAATTAACTATTTTGGAAGCCTTTGTACAAGAGGCGTCCATGATTGAATTGATAGAAAAAGAAAAATGGGATTATGTGGTGGACTGTATTGATACTTTATCTGCTAAAGTAGATTTGATCAAGGGATGTATAGATAGAAAATTAAATATCGTTAGCTCGATGGGTGCAGGAGGAAAAATTGACCCTTCACAAATTGAAGTCTCTGATATATCTAAATCCTATGAATGTAATTTAGCCCGCTATGTGAGAAAACGTTTACAAGCCTTGGGTATTAAAAAAGGTTTAAAAGTAGTGTTTAGCCCTGAAAAAGCCGATCAAGATAAAATCATAGTAACAGAGAAGGCATTCCCTAAGAAGTCTATCATTGGCACTTTAAGCTATATGCCAGCCATTTTTGGCTGTACGGTGGCTAGTGTGGTGATTAGAGATTTAATGGCAATAGATTGATTTATAGACCTATTTTCTTTGAAATCAGGCTTATTTTTCATTAAATTTGCAGCCTAAGATTTTAGGGTATGGTTCGGTAGCTCAGCTGGATAGAGCGTCATCCTTCTAAGATGAGGGCCATTGGTTCGAATCCAATCCGAATCACAGTTTTATTACGAAAAACACATAAATGTTTCTAAACCAACGCGTTTAGGAACATTTTTGCTTTTAGGCTACTCCGAAAATCTATTTAAAGTCTGTTTATTCTTAGCAACTAATTTAGCAGGTCTATTTTCTAAGTGTTATTCATTATTTCTATTCCAGACTCCCTCCTATTTATTTTTATTAAAACAGCTAAAAACATCACTTTTCAGCTAAAAGCGAATATTTATTATAAAATATAAGTTATGATCAGATTAAATTATTACCAACTATTATCAAAAGGCAACAAAAAGGATAGAGGCCCAATATATCTTAAAGTAAAAGGATTAGATAAAAGATTAAATCTATCAGTTGGGATAGTAATTAATAATAAAGATTGGGACAAAAAGAAAGAAAGAGTCAAACCTCAGCATCCTCAGGCTTATTTCTATAATACAAAGATAGAATCTTTAGAAAAGCAAATATGGAGTTATTTAGAAAAGCATTCTAAAGAAGGAAATTTAATTAATACAGCACTTTTTAAAGATTATTTAAATGGTAAAGAAACTCCAAAGGATTCAATTTTAAGCACCTTTGATCAATTTATAGCTCAGCATAACCAAAGCTTAGCCAATGGCACTATTAAACATTATAAATCAGTTAAAAACAAACTATCTAAATTTATGACTTCTCAATTAGGCATTAAGGATACTACGTTAGATCAATTGACATTTAATTACATCTCTAAATTTAAAATATACATTGAGGATGAATTTAAAAATCATACAAATACTTCAAATAGAGAAATAATCAGAATTAAGACAGTAATTAATTGGGCTATCAAAATGGATTGGATTAAGGATAACCCATTCAAAAACTATAAAGGCAAAACAGTGCCAACAGTTAAAAGCATTTTAAATTTTGAAGATATAAGGCTAATAGAAGAATTCGAATCAAAAAGTGAACCAAAGAATGTAGTTAAAGATTTGTTTCTATTTATGTCTTATACAGGATTATCCTATGGCGATTTAAATGCTTTAACTAAAAATGATATACAACTATCAATAAATGGTAATAAAATCATTAAAATAAGCAGAAAAAAGACCAGAGAGTATTGTATGATCCCATTGATCTCTAAAGCAGAAGGTATAATCAACAAATACAACAACCATCCTAAAGTACTTAACTCATTATTAGCATTACCAGTTATCTCTAATCAAAAGATTAATCAATACTTATTAGAAATACAGAAAGAGCTTAAAATAACTAAAAAGATGACCTGTCACGTTGCCAGACACAGTTTTGCTACAAATGCGCTCGAAATGGGCGTCCCAATTGAGACTGTATCTAAAGCATTAGGACATTCATCAATCAAAACCACTCAGATATACGCAAAAGTCACAGAAACTAAGCTAAATCAGGACTTTAAGCTATTTGAGAATGGTATTAATAATAACAAACAAAGCCTTACCAAAGCAATCTAAATCACAATGGAGATCGTAACTAAAGAAATGTTCGAAAATTTTAAAAACGAACTAAATGGACAATTAAATGAACTTAAAAATTCAGTCGAAAACAAACAAACAAAGAAAATAATGAAGAATAAAGAACTTAAAGAGTATTTGGGTGTCTCCTATTCAACATTAGATAAAATGAGAGCAAATAATATTATACCTTACAAAAAAATTATGGGTAATTATTATTATAATATAGAAGAAATTAATAAATCATTCAAACACAATAATTAATAAAATGTTTTAATTGGACAAAATCTTATTAAGCCTACTTCATTACCGGTGCTATATACACCAGTAGGATTGTTTATTCTTCTGCCATACTTTTCTAATTCATTAATATCATCATAATTTCTGAAAGAGGGATTAAAATTGTAGCTATAATAATTTGAAAATTCAAAAATCCCAAATCCACCATATGGAATTAATTTTTTTATTTTTTTATTTGATTTTACTATATTATTGATAAAAAAAGCTTCTTTATAATCTGGAATTCTCCATTCATCACCGAGTTCTTTTAACTTTTCTTCAATTTTGTCAACAGTAATAACCGGGCAATTTGTTAACATAACTATTGCATTTTTTATGTTAGAATTCTCAATTATAAAATAATTATCTTTAACATCGCCTACAGACAAATTAGATATATTATTATAGTCATTAATAATGTTTTGTCTACTTTTCAATAATTGAGAGGTGTCTCCATAATATTTTAAAAAAAGGTAATCATAGTTTCCATTATCTAAATCAATTTGACGAATTTGATTTCTATGATTTTTATCATCTAATACATAAAAAATGCCATTATCAACTATTAATAAATTATCAAAAGAATACTTTAAATTAAATTTTATGTTATTTTTTTGTAAAATTTTTGCTTCTCTTAAATTTGGTAACATCCATCCTTTGCCGAGTTTTTCATAAACAGAATAAATAGTTCCATAAGGTGCATTTTGCAATTCCCGATTATTAGATACTATACTGTATTTTTTATCTTCAGATCTAAAAATACATTCATTAAGCCAATGAGATTCTCCAACATTTAAATTTGATATTATACCTTCTCTTATATTATATTCTTTTAATTTTTGAGCATTTGCAATTAATTCTTTTTCTTTTTTTTCATTTTCAAAATCTCTTTCAATTTTTAATTGTTTTTCTACTTTTTCTAATTCATTTGATTTATTAGCTTTAGTAACATCAATTGGTGTGCCTGAAACAGTTAAAATGTTTACTAATTCCTGAAATTTATCAGATTCTTCAACTTCTATATTAAGCCAATATTTAAACCCATTCCCGATGATAGCAATTTCTATTAAATTAGGATTCTGTTCACCATAAATTGACAATTTAAACTTACCGGAACCATATCCTTTATCAAAATTTACCCAATCACCTATAATTGTTTTAGTATTATATCCACCACCAGTATTTGAAAACTTTAAATTGTCTAATCTACCTCCCTCTCTTTCTTTCAAAACTTTATTAGGCAAAAAAACAGTATATGTAACTATTACATTTGGAAAGCTTTTTTTACTATTTGAAAAATCAAAAACTGATTCACCACCTGCAGATCCAACTCTGGTATTTCCACTAAAATTTAAATTTTTTGAAGTTCCCCATTTAGAATAATTCAAAACTTTTAATAAAATATCATAAGGATCTAAGTTTTTATTATTTTGTGTAAAAGCAGAAAAGCTAATTAAAGAAAATAAAAAAGGTATAATTATTTTTTTCATACTTTATATTATTTAATTGTCCTAACTGCACGAACTCTATTGTATCTTATTCTGTATTGAAAACCATTTTTTTCCATACCAGAGGAATAACCAAAATTTTGAAACCACGCACTACGATCTAATGTATAAGAGCTCCAATAGTTAATTTGCATACAATCAATTTTCTCCATATTATTATATAAAACTTCTATTTCATTTCTGTTAGGTAATCTCCATCCATTACCTAAATTAGAACACGCTTTATATGCATCATCCCAATTCATCAAATCTGCAAAATCAAATTGTGCTATTTCCAAATTACCAATTCTATATGGCCTGCCAATAATACTATTGGTAATCAAATTTTTTGAGGCAATCCCTTTTACAGCTCTAACATTTGCAAAATCACTTTTACTATCACTTCCTCCCTGATATCCATTAGCAAAAACTATTACGTAGGCTAATGAACTTAAATCATTATTTGTTTCTGATGTCCAATAATCAGTACCTGGGAATGGTCCTGTAGTTTTAAAGCCCCCAATTTTACTTCTATTTACATATATAATATTCAATTCACTTCTATTTGGCAATCTCCATCCCTCCCCTAATTTATTACATTCATACTTTGCAGACTCCCAATCCATCCTACCCAAATCCTTTAAAGCAACCTCTAAACTTCCAATTTTTATTGAAGGTTGAGAATATGTAGTTATGTTTATTAATAAAGCTAAAAATACAATTATTAATTTTATCTTATTTTTTTTCATTTTTATTACTTTAATCCATTGCCAATTAAATAGCCAAAGAAAGATGTTACACAAATTGTAATCAACCATAATCCACTCGGGAAGTGCCATGAAGAATCACTAAGTGACATTATGAAACTAATAACCAATCCTATAAATGCACCAATTAATAAACCAATTAAATTTTTTTTCATATAAATTATTTTATCGTTTTAACTGCTCTAACATATAATTTAACATCTTTTTTATATTGTTCCAATTTTCCATCCCCAAAATACATCCCCATAGCATACTCTTCATCATATTCTACTAAATTCCAATAACTACCACTTATAAATCCTCCAATATTATCTTTATTTTGAAATAATATTTTTAGTTCATCATAATTAGGCAATCGCCAACCTTTTCCTAAATTAGAACAGGCATTTTTTGCACTTTGCCAATCCATTTCATTTGGAAAATCACTTTGTGCAATTTCTAAACTTCCAATTTCTTTGGTTTGACTAATAACACTTTCGCTTTTAACTGATTCCGATTTTAATGAATTTCTGACAGCACGCACTTTTATCATACTAACTTTATTTCGACTACTTTGAGCTCCATCATTCATAGCTGTATACCACGCATCATTCATCCCATCCTGAAATGAACTCCAATAAAATTCATCAGATGAAATACCAATTTTACTTTTATTACGATACAATACAATTAATTCATCATTAGATGGAAGTCTCCAGCCATCACCTAAATTAGAACAGGCATTTTTTGCACTTTGCCAATTCATTTCATTTGGAAAATCACTTTGTGCAATTTCTAAACTTCCAATTTTTATTGGAATCCCAATTATTTTATTATTTGGTGAAACTTCATTTACCATTACTGCAGCAGAATCTGTTATAGCTTCAGTAGCAGGACCTTTACAACTATAAAGTGAAAGAAGTAAAATTAATGTGATAATATTTCTCATAAATCATTTTTTAATTTCTGTAATATAGGATTAACATAGGTCTCAAATGCATTTTCTTCATCAATATCCACATCATCAATTGAAGTTGAAACAAATCTAAATCCATCTTCATCTATTACAAATACTCCAACTTCTATATAATTTTGTTCCCAATACTCACCATCTATAATCTCCACATTAGGATCAAATTCACATAAGATCCTATATAAATTCTTTATTGCAATATCAGGTAAATGATTGCCAGACTCTAAAGAAACTGTATCATTATCAACATCTACAAAATTGGCCCATTTTGCACCAGTATCCATATCCTCACCTAATACTTCTGCGAAAGATTCAGCATTAGTTATTTTTTTATTAATTGAACTTAGCTGATTTAAAGCCTTTTTATTAGCCTTTACTCTAAAAACTGTAGTAACTAAATTTGACATATAACTATTGGATTTTGGAAGTCTTTATTAATTAGTATTATTAATACAATATAATACTTATTTTTAATATAAAATGAATACATTTTGCTTCTGGCACCCTATAATTAACTATAGAATGCCAGAAAATGCAATAATGTATTACAAAGGATTAAGCTTCAGTCTCTTCTAAATTAAGAAGATCTAATAAACTCTCTCTAAGATAAGAAAGATTTAATGCTTTATCATTATCAACTATAAAATTATAAGCAATCTCAAATGGATTGATATAAATAGAGTTATTGATATTTATTAAAGACTGATATATATCTTCTTTAACCATCCATTCAGCATTAAGTTCTTCAACTATACACTGTCCAATAAACAATCCATAAATTTTAGATTGTTTTCGAGGATCTTTGTTGGATTTTGAGAAATGAAACGTTTGTTCAATTTCTTCTCCAATTAAGTCAATAGAATCAAATGTGAAGTCTAATTTAAATTGATTCTTTAGTTCTGTGGTTTTAGCATAAAATGCTCTTAAATTTGTCATTTTGTTTATTTTTTTTATTTAATGAATATGTCATAATCTATATCTTTAGATAATGACTTTGTTACATAATATCCAACTTTAAGATGTCCGTCCTCGTTTAAGAAGTTGGAAGTAGAGCTAATTAACTCTATTTTAAATCTTCCGTAGCTTCTAAATGTGCTTCTTAATTGCTTTAGTGCTTTGTTTATGTCATTGCACTGTGCTAAGAAGTGAGAATGCACGTTAAAATTAGTTTCTATTGGCTCTGATACATAGAACATTTGATTAATGCTCTGTATAGAGTTAAATGTGGTCTCCATTAGTCTTCTGTTTTGTTTAGAAGACATTGGACGTAGGTACGTTGTAGTACCATAGATGTGCCATTGTTGAGAAGCTATGAAGCGACTCCAATGCAATTGATCTGTTTTGGTCATTTGTTTGGGTTTTTGATTAATAATAAAAGGTTGATGTATATGCATAAGTTTGGCAGTTAAGGCTGTTTGCCTAATTTTAAGAGTTGCTTAAATAATGTGATTTAGGGGTGTTTGGGGAAGCTTTTAAGTATTACTATATGATTATATAGTTTTATGTTAATGGCTTAAATATGAGCTTCTGTGTGTATTTGGGTTACGTTAATTTTATAGCTATTAGGGTATTAATAAGAAGGGCTGTAATAGTTAAAATAAAGGGCATAGGTTTAGTATGTTGTAATGGTTTATTGATAATATGGTTATTTGTATGTTTTAAGTGTATATGTGCTGTATAGCTGTTATTGTGTTATTTAGTGTGTCTATTGTAGTATTATATATTTTATGTGCTATGTGTTAATAAGTTGATATAGCTGGCTTACCAGAGCAATTAATATGTTTATTATTAATTACTAAGTAGAAGCTAATATTAATAGCTATTATTTTATAATATTATTATATAATGTTATATATAAGTTGTTTATATAGTATGCATTATTATCAAATTATCTATATATAAGATACATTAAATAATTGAGAATTCCAAATATTTTAGTCAATATTTGTAAAAATGGTTTATTGTGTATCAATATGTTATAAGTAGTTGATTATCAATAAAATAATGAATTTTAAGTCAAAATCCAAAGAAAGGGTTAAATGTAGGCAGGAGAGTATAATAAAGCCGGGTGAGACCATATGCATTCGTCTGTTGAAGTCCCCGGGGGGCGGACTTTAAGTTATATATATGGATATATGATATAATAATAGCATAAGACATTGACTGCTTATTTATTGTAAAATATAAACACAGAAATGGCAAATAGTATAAAAAATGAAAAGGCTAAGTATAATAGAAATGATATAAAAAGTTGGATTCAATTTGGGATTCAAAATGGCTATATTAATCAATTTAAGAAAGATCAAATTCTGAAATGGGTTGAATTACTGTTAAAGCACGAAATAGTAAATAAAGAATTTTTTAGCAAAAACGAAAATCGAATTCGGTAATCGTATACATTTATGCTATAAAGGCATCAAATGGGGCAACTGAAATTTATAGAACTAACCGAAACGTATACTGGTATTAAGTTTCTGGATTTCGAAAAGATCCAATCCGAATCACAAAGCCTCTCACGAAAGTGAGAGGCTTTTTTAATGCGAGCAGCGTCATGAGCTTGCTCTTGTAAGCTAGCGAGTATTAAAAAAGCCAACTATCCCGATACTCGGGATAGTTGAAAGGCTTTGGGTAAGCCTGAGGAATAAGGATCACCGAGCGAAGCGAGGTAATCCTTTGGGTAAATATCACCCCCTCACCTAACCAAAATCAGTTTTTCGGCTATCAATTCATCGTAATCTTATGGTATAAAAACATACTATTATGAGAATCGATTTTACCAACTACCACATTTTCTCGCGTATATCTATCTACATTTTAGCCTTGGTCTTAATTAGTATAGGTATTTACCATTTAGTTAAACCAGATGATTTACTCGTTTATGTACCCAGCTTTTTACCAGGCGGTATTAAATGGGCTTATTTAGTAGGCGCTTGTTTTATCTTGGTGGGATTTTCTTTTTTAGCCAATTATTATGTAAAAATTACAAGCTACTTATTGGCCTTCTTCCTATTCTTCTTTGTGTTAACCGTACATCTGCCTAATTATTTAGATGCAGCCATGGCCGATATGCGCATTTTTGCCTTGATTAATATTTTAAACAATACCGCCATTGGTGCATTTGCCTTGCATATTGCAGCAGGAGCACATCACCAACAATTACATTTTGAAGAAAGCGATTAAAACAAGCTTATTGTTCTTTCCATAGATCGGCGCCTGATATTTCCCAGGCACTTAAGGAAGAAGGTATGCAACCAATTTCATTGATTTGATCTAAGAATTCTTTGATGGAAAAACTTTTGTTTTGAAGTTCTTTGTTCCTTGCCATTTCGGCCATGGCATTTTCTAAAAGATATTTTCCAACAATATAACTGGAACCATAACCTGGCTGTCTCATAAATAAATGTTGTTCAAAAATGAGTAGTTTCTTTTCGGTTTTCATCCAGCCTCTTGGTGTATAACCAGAATGAATCTTGCCAGCCTCTTCCATAGTTAATAGATTGGCTTGTGCGTATAAAGAACCTAATCCTCTTGCGGCTCTTTGTGCCAGCATGATATAAACTATTTCTTTTACTCTTGGATTGTTCTCATAAAGTCCAGCTTGCAAGAAAGTTTCTTCTACAGTAGTAGCCAAACCTTCATTGCGGGTATCAAAAATATTATAAAGTAAGGGTGCTCTTCTAATCGGATTTTCCAAAGGTTCATGATCCATTCTAGAAAGTTCAAACCAATGATAAAAATGAGAATACAAAGGTCTTGGATCATAGGCTGCGGTAATTTGGAAAAAATTACGTTGGGCTGCAGGATAAAAATCAACTTTATGGGCTCTAATGGCCGAATCAAAATAAGGCTTGATGGTCATTATTTCTTGCTTATCTAAAAAGGTAATCAAACTATTAAATGATTTTTCAGCCAGTAAATCATTGGCCTGGGGAGTATTGGCTAGTTCAAGTAAGGGAAGGTTTATATTTTTATGTTCTTCTAATTTTAAAGCTGCCCAAGCACGGGTTAGTTCTCTTTTTAAAAGTAAAACTTGTTGCTCCCAGCTTAGTGGCACTAAGTGTACATTTTTTTGATACCAATTATAATTTTCTTTACCAATGCCAGAGGGCCCTGTCTTTTTCAAGCTTTCTTTTTCCAACCAGGCAACCAAATCATTGGTAGAGGCTATACCCTCTTTGACCACTTGATTTAATTCTTTATCTGAAGCGCAACCTGGTTTGGTTAAAATTTCTGCTAAATCTTCGCTTTGTGTGCGAATATCTCTAATACCAGCAATCCATAATTCTTTGGCATTGCCTGTTAAATTAATTTTAGCTTGTTTATTAATGGAAGGAATTACTTTAAGACTAGCAATCAGTTTGGCTTTGTCCCCAGTACTTAGAGGAAAACTATACTTCCAGCTATCGGTGATCCCATGCATGGTGGGACCTTCATGTGCAGGTACATCAGATCTTGATGTCCATAAGGATTTATAAAAAGCAGGATCTCTTTGCCAAGGTTTTAGAATTCTTCTGTTAAAATCATAACCATTCATTTCGGCCCATACAATGCGCCAATCTACTTTATTTTTAATCGGCCATCCAGTAGTATCTATAGCATTTAATTGATGCTGCAATTTAATGAAGGCAGGTTGGCGACGATTAAAACTAGCCATGGTATAATCTGGTGCCCCATTCAATAAAGGAGGATTTTCAAATTGACGCCAATCTTTAAAAAGCTGAATTAAGGCTTCATAATGGTTAGTTGATTTAGCCTGAGCTGAAATATTATTATTGGTAAATAATAATGCAATTACAAAAAAGGTTGTGATAAAAAAAGAAGTTGATTTCATTGTAATTAAATTTAATGATTAGCCTATAACTGAAATTACAAAAAAACAATGGTATACATAAAAAAAGCCCCTGAATTTCAGAGGCTTTCTAAAATAATTTTATTAAAATTAATGCGTTTTAGCAGTGGCGTAAAACGTTAATCTTATTTTAACAGTTAAGGGTTTAATTTCTGTAGAAGCAGATATTGTTCCAGATAACTTATTGGTAGTTTTTAAGCTATTCCCTATAAAAGTCAAATATTGCCCAGGTAAATTTATATTTTCAGCCTTCCCTCCAGCTGCGATTACAATTGTTTTGGTTGATTCAAAATATTTTGTACTATAGTAATTACCAAAATCAGTTAAATAAAATAAATATATATTTGGTATTAATACAGTTGCTTGATCATTTATAATACTAAAATCAATAAATCTATAGCTATCTCTTCTATCAGATGCAGGTAATTTTACTTCTAATAAGGACATAGTTACACTATCCACCACATAATCCTTAATTAAATTTTTATACTTAGAAATTGAATCGTTTAAACCTGATACTTCGAATTTTGAGGAATAATCTGAAGGATCTGTAGCCTTTACATCTATGGTAATATCCAAGGGAACATTCACATGGATATCGGGAATAATGGCGGCTAATTTATCGCATGAAATGGAAGTGAAAGCTAGAGATAAGAATAGGATGTATTTAATGGTGGTGGATTTCATTATTTATATTTTTTACAAATTTAGTGTTTATTATTAAATTATTTAATATATTTTTATTGATTCAATCAATAAATCAATGATAATTTTGTTTATATTTGTAGGTATAATCATTGAATATGAAAAATATCCTAATTCTATTAGTGCTACTTTTTAATTTTACGAATGCAAATACGCAAGTGAATGGTTCTGGCGCAGCTGCTGCACCAGAAATATCCAGTTTAAAAACAGCCAATTTAACCTTCAATATTGATCCTTTTGGGGTATACGATGTGGATGGTATGGTCAAGGGGATGAGGTATGCAGATATTTCAGGTACACCCTTTGTTTTTGGAGACTGGCGCAAAGCCACTATTTATGATATTGGCTTACACCCTATTGCTACTATCAAAGTAAAATACAATAGCTATTCAGATCAAATTCATTTTTTAGATGAAAAAGAAACTGAATTGGTGGCCAATAAAGAAATCATCAAAAAAGTGGTACTACTTTATGATAGTGCGGATGGTTCTAAAGAAATTGTTTTAGAAAAAGGATTCACCGATTCAAAAAGCATTTTAAGGTCTCATCAATTTGTGCAAGTCTTGAATGATGGCAAAGTGCAGCTATTAAAACAAAATACTAATAAAATAATTCAGAAGGATTCCTTGTTTGCTACCCTTAAAGTGAATGCTTTTTCAGAAAATACTTTTTATTTTTTAAAATACACCCCTACCAGTGTGGAGAAATTAAGAAAATTAGACCAAGCGGAGCTTTATGCCCTTTTACCCAATAAAGCCATTATTGAAGAATACAGCAAGAAAAAATCAAAATTAAAGAACGAAAAAGATTTTATTAATTTTCTAAATTATTACAACCAACAAGTGGCTACATTACCTTAAATTATGAGCATTAACTTTATGAAAAATATAAAAGTTTCAATTTTACTGGTGTTGGCGTTTTTAATCAGCACCTCTTTATCTGCACAAAACACAACCAATAGCACTGCTAAAGAACATAAAATTGTCATACAACTTAATACTGCAGATACCATCGCTTGGGCTGCCACCATGGGCAATATTAAAAACTTACAAAAGGTTTGGCCTGAGCATTTAACCGTTGAAGTAGTGGTGCATGGTATGGCCTTAGACTTATTGGTTGCAGCTAAAACTCCGATGGCTAAAGAAATTACAGAACTTACAAAGTTGGGGGTGAATTTTATGGCCTGTGAGAATTCAATGCGCAAGCATCATATCTTAAAAACCGATTTGATCATTGAAGCCATCCCTGTTCCATCTGGAGTGGCAGAAGTCATCCTCAAACAAGAATTAGGTTGGTCTTATTTAAAAGCTGGGGTAAATTAATGATGCGTTATTTTTTATAATTCAATAGCATGTTTAAAAAAGCGCTCATTTCAATTTTAATTTTACTTCTTATTTTTAATTTGTATCAAACTGTATTCGTTAAAAACGATCATCATTCCAACGAATTATTGATTGCATCAATCAATAAGGATACCAGTGCATGGGTTGGCCCTTCTCATTATCAAATACCTTTAGCCACCCAAAAAAATGGGTCATTGATACAATATGGCTATGAATTGATTGCACATACTGCTTTGTATTTAGGGCCAAAAGGGACAGTTCAACATTCTACCAATGGAATGAATTGTCAAAATTGCCATTTAGAAGCTGGCACCAAACCTTGGGGTTTAAATTACGGCTCCGTTTTTGCGACTTATCCCAAATTCAGAGAAAGATCGGGCAGTATAGAATCTATTTATAAAAGAGTGAATGATTGTATGGAACGTAGTTTAAATGGCAAGGCATTAGATACCAATTCAAAAGAAATGAAAGCTATTTATGCCTATATCCAATGGTTAGGCAGTGATGTAGCTAAAGGGAAAAAAGTTAAAGGATCAGGTATAGAAATATTACCCTACTTAAAAGAGGCAGCCAATCCTACCCAAGGAAAAATGGTGTATCTACAAAATTGTCAAAAATGCCATGGGGCCAATGGAGCAGGTGCAATGGATACCACAGGTAAAATGTATTTGTATCCACCACTATGGGGCATGCATAGTTACAATGATGCAGCTGGAATTTTTCAATTGTCAAAATTGGCGGGCTTTATCAAAAACAATATGCCCAATGGAATTAATTACCATACTCCTACTTTAAGCAATCAAGAAGCCTGGGATGTAGCCGCCTATATTAATGCACAACCAAGACCTAGCAAAGATAAATCCAAAGACTGGCCAGTTTTAGCCACCAAACCTGTGGACTATCCTTTTGGCCCTTATGCAGATTCTTTTACTACTGCTCAACATCAATTTGGGCCTTTTGAGCCCATTACTTTAGCAAAGAAAAATAAACATTAATAATTTATTTTTTCATTCTTAAAACTGGTAGGCAACCAAACTTGCATTGAATTACTTCCTCTATTGCACCAAGTATAATAAGGGATGGCTCTAATTTTTTGCACTATTGTTTGCGCTGATAATCCATCTGCACCCAATTGTAACACAGGTAAATTGGCTACTAAACTAATTACCTTTTCATCTACTACCGAAAATGCTTCAGTAGTAAATACACTTTTATTAGGTGCAATTAAGTTCCAAGCCTTGCCATTGTTGTCTGCTGCTTCTACACAATACACTATTGGCCCTCTTTGCAAAGCAATTCGCCCATTGTCCTGAAGCAATTCCTCTCTAGCCATTATTTTTTTAACTTCCATGGGCAATCTATATTCAATGACATCATTATTTTTCCATTCTTGTTGCACCAATACATAGCCATTTTCAATTTGATAATTCACTTCTTTCCCATTGACAAGTACAATGGGTTTTTCGTCTTTTGTGTTATTGTCATAAAAATATAGTTGACCAGGGGCCGGAATTCCATTGGCCCAACCAGGCAATCTAAATGCAATAGGCACCGATTGCTTCTTTTTCATATTCAAAGTGCATTTCATTGACCCAGCCCATGGATAATTGGTGGCCATCGTAAATTGCATATCTCCGTTAGGTAGTTTAAAATTGGTATTACTGCCCACAAATAGATTCACAAAAATTTTACCATTGGAATAACCATAAATATAATTACCCAAGGAGGCAATTAATCTAGCAATATTAGCGGGGCAACAAGCAGTTCCAAACCATTCTCTTCTTGCATTCTTGCCAGATGAGGCCAAAGGATTACCATAAAAAAACCGATCTCCATTTAAGGACAATCCATCCAATGCTCCATTGTACAAACTTTTTTCTAGTACATCAATGTATTCGGCATTGCCTGTTAAACTATTCATTCTTTGGTTCCAAAAGACCATACCTACCGAAGCGCAGGTCTCACAATAAGCTTGTTCGTTGGGTAAATCATAATCATTGGTAAATCCTTCATTGCTTCCAGCAGAACCAATACCACCGGTGATGTACATATTTCTAAAAACTACATCTTCCCATACCCTTCGCATGGCAGTGACATAATCCTGATCGCCTGTATGTGCTGCTACATCTGCCGCCCCAGTATACAAATACATAGCCCTCACCGCATGTCCGGTGATGTCTTTTTGTTCTTTGACAGGCACTGCATCTTGTGCATAGGCGGTGTCCTTCCATTCTGTCCAAGTATAACCCTTGGCTAGTTTTTTTCCTCTTTCAGACAATAACCAATCTGCTAAGTTTAAATATTTTTTATCATTGGTCACACGGTACAATTTGACCAAGGCCAATTCTAATTCCTGATGTCCTGTGACCCAATCACGCTTGCCTGTCCCAAATAAGGAATCAAAATAATTGGCCCATTTAATGACCACGTCTAAAAATTTTCTTTTACCAGTAGCATCATAATAAGCAACGGCTGCTTCAATCATATGGCCTGCATTGTAATCCTCGTGCATACTCATATCTGACCATCTTTTATCTAAGCCAGTTAAAGTATAAAAAGTATTTAAATAACCATCCTCCAATTGCGCCGCCGCAATTTTATCAATCCACTCATCGGCCTTGGCTTCTAAATTTTTATCATGACTTGTTTTAATGGCATAAGCCATCGCTTCCAATGCTTTAAACACATCAGAGTCATCATAAAATACACCCTCATGCTTTTCACCTTTTTTTCTGGCTACTTTTTCAAAATTTCTAATTCTTGGCGTTTTTTCTTCAGTTTGATAAATACAGGCAGCTAAAGTTTTGGTAGCTACTAAATCCATTTTGGGTTTCCAAAAATTATCTGTGACATTCACATTAGAAAAATTGATGGGTTCTATTTTAACCGAATTGTTTTGGGCTTGGCTAGTAGGATTTAATAATAGAAATAATACCAAAAAAATAGTCATAAATGCTAGTATTTTATTGGTTATCCTATTTTTATTGGATTGCATTTGAAATAAGTTTGAATTTTTCATTTCCTTTGAATTTAATTACTTGAATTATTTTTATAGATACATCTAAACCCAACAGTTCCATTTCTTTCAAAGCCTTGGCTAACTTTTAACAAATATTGCGCATAAGTTAATTCCCTGGGGCCGCCTTGCACATACCACCAACTACCTGCCGGTTTAAAATAACTTCCCCCCTTCAATAGTTGATAGGCGTAACTACCTGAAGCATATTCCGAGCTAGTGAGTTGCCAAACCGAACCCACTAAATCATAGAGTCCATTGGGATTTACCCCTTTACTATACCGACCTACCGTGTCTAAGAAGCCATTGCCTAAATTACAAAAATTGCTGTCAATACCATTGATTTTAATCACACTCAAGGTATTGGTTACCTCTTCAAAAGTTCTAGTCACAGGAATTTTTTGTTCCCAGGGCCATTCATTTAAATTACTAGTTTGAGCTGCATATTGCCATTCAAGTGCAGAGGGAATGGATTTATGGTACCAATGGGCATAGGCTAAAGCATCTTCATAGCTGATATAGATCACTGGCTTTTTTTCATCAGTAGTTAATGGCTTACCATTGAACCAATGCTTTAAATAATTTACAGTATCAGTGGGTTGATATTTAGCTGCCTGTATAAACTCATAAAATTGACCATTGGTCACTGGAAATTTATCCATCCAATAAGCAGGCATATTTATTTCGCTACTGTCCACTTGCTTTGGATAAGGAATAAAATCATCCCCATGGGTTTGTTTGTAGATGAATTTTCCAGCAGGAATTAAGGACATGTTTTGTAAGCTACTATTAGTTGAAATAGCAGTATTGGAAGAACTATCTTTTCTAGCTATTATAGAATCTACCTGCCTTGCTTCACTTATTGGAAGATAGGCCACAGTTTCATCCAATAAGGTTTTAAATCCAAGGCTATCTTTTTGTATTACTTGTATGATTAGTTTTCCTTCAAATCGATCAAAAGTTTTTTGTATTGAGATGGACTGATGGTTAAAAGGTAAAACCAAATCAGGTTGCTGCCAACCAGTTTCGGATTTCCAAACTTCAATACTTATATTTTTGGTGTTGGAATAGTTATTTTTTAAAATTGTTAAGTTTAAATAATTGTTGGCAATGGTGGCCTCAATTAATTTAGGTAGATGCACAATACAATCTACAGCACCTTCATTGTTGGTGCCTAGGTATTTTTGATGAAAGGCTTCGGTCTCTGCCTCGATATAATACTTTCCGTTTTTGTAATTGGGTTTCAATAATTGATGATGGTAGACATCTACAAAATGCCAATTGTATTTAGGAATTACTTCAAATAATTCATTTTTAAAGCCCTGTGGAATAATAGAATATATAGTGTAGACCGTTTTTTGATTGGTCGCCCATTTGTTCACCCAAATACTATCTATCATCGTAGGAATTAATGGTAGCACATTGGAAGCATTAAAATTATCAGAAAGTAATCGTAATAGCTTCGTTGTTTTTCCTAAAAAAGCATATTGTTTTTCAGTCCAAGCTGGTTGTCCAGGTACCATAATATTCATCTCCGTACCATAGCCATTAAAAAAGCTGGTGGCAAATTCTCTGTTGATGGGTTCTTTGTAGAGTTCTGCTACTCTGTAAATGGTAAACCCAGGTTGAATGAATTTGTTCAAGTTTAACATGGGTGGATAGTACAATGCATTGTGTACCCTCCCTGAAATGATTCCTTGCATGTCTTTAGCTACAGCCATTCCTTCACTGTACATAATCACTCCTTTGCGAACTGAATCGGCAGCTTGTTGTAAAGAATCGCTTGAACTACCTTGGGTATCTAAGACTACCCCATCGGCATGCGTATTTTGTATGAGCCAAGACAAACCCTGGTAATGGTTTTGTGCCCTTGTATCTATGTCCCAAGGATTGTAGGCCACATAAAGATGTTTGTTTTGCTTAGCTAAATCATCACTTATTTTTTGAATGGCATTAAACCCTCCAGGTAAGTCTTTGTATAAATCAAATTGGTTGCGTTGATCCAAACCTAAGGTGGGCCAAGTAGGCCAAATACCAAGGATATCATCACCCCCATACAATTGATTACCCCTATGCATAAAACTATTGATAGAATAAGTATTGCTGGGGCGATCAAAAAAGTTTTTATCCCAAGCCATCATCAAATGCATTAAATAAGTATGTCTTACCCATTGTAAATCTTTTCTATGGTATAAACTATCATTGAAGTTTTCAACCTCATATAATTTACGCTTTTGAAACACTTGCAATATTCCATTTTGCCAAATACCTTTAAATGGTTCAATGTAGATGGTGTAACTGATACTACCCCCTGGATACAAGATGGTCTCAAACCTTTTTACTTTACCTTTTTGAATGCTTTCATCTGCTCTTCTGCTAAAACCATAAACATTTAAATTAGGTTTTAACTCCATGGTATTGTAACCCATTTCCCAAGCATTGTCTGGTACGATTACATTGATCGGGGTTTTTCCAGGTAAAAATAAATGAGTTCTAGACAATCGATGATCTCCTTTCCCTGTGAGGTAAACTTGATGCGGATTAATTTCAAAAGGAAGGAAATTTTTTATAATGCCAGTGTCAGAACCAGTATTGCTTACTAAAACTTTAATCACCCAAGCTTCCTTTTGCTTGGATACGAGTGCTACTTTATGCTGAATATTTCCCCTCGAATTGGTTTGGTAATTTACAATTGGCACTTTAGTAGGTAAATTGTAAACTTGATGGTTTAGCTCAAATGACTCAATCCATTGATTGTCTGTAGACAAATGAATTTGGTCTTGACCAAAAATAGGGCTGGTCATTAAAGAACTACCCATTAGGCAAAATAGGTAAATGGATAGAATATTTATAGATCGTCTCATATACAAGTCAATAATACAGAAAGTTACTAAAAATGTATCTAAAAAGGAAACTAGGCTTTTTGTTCAACTAGAATTATCTTTATCCCCTATTGAATTTGTAAATAATGGAGGTAGAGATAGAAATTTCATGGAAGCTAGCCTTAAAGGATCTTTTTAAAAAGCCCTACTTTAATCAAATAGCTGAACATATAAAAGCAGAAAAAGCATTACATAAAACCATATATCCAAAAGGGTCAGAAATATTTAATGCTTTTGAACAAACACCCTACGATCAAGTTAAAGTAATCATTTTAGGACAAGACCCTTACCACAATGCCCACCAGGCCATGGGGCTTAGTTTTTCAGTACCTGACGGAGTCAAGCCTCCTCCATCTTTGATGAATATTTTTAAAGAATTAAACAAGGATATTGGGATGGCCATTCCTACTACTGGCAATTTAATTCCCTGGGCCAAACAGGGAGTGCTCTTATTGAATGCCGCCTTAACAGTAAGGGCCAATGAGCCAGCCAGTCATGCCAAAATTGGTTGGATGGATTTCACAGACGATATTATCCATTTACTTTCTGAAGAAAAAAATGGGTTGGTATTTATTTTATGGGGTAATTTCGCACAACAAAAGCTTAAATTAATCAATCCTTTAAAACATAAAATTTTAAAAGCAGCACATCCATCTCCATTTAGTGCTTACAATGGTTTTTTTGGGTGCAAACATTTTAGTGCCACTAATGAATATTTGGTGCAAAAAAATACTAACCCCATCAATTGGGCTTTATAAAATAGCATTTATGAAAATGATTAAATTTATTATTGCAAGGCTGTTGGCTTATTGGGCCCTATTGGTATTTGCTTCTACCATGATGATCTTCATATGGTTTTATTTGTTTTGCTTTTTTATGAACGACCCTTTAAAAACTAGATACCACAGACGCATTTCTCAAATTTGGATGGGTTTGTTTTTATTTTTATCAGGTTGTAGTTTCAAGGTTACTGGAAAAGAGGTATTTGATGGCTTAGAAAATGCCATTGTTGTTTGTAATCACAATAGTCTTATTGATATACCTGTAAGTACCCCTTTTTTACCAAGAGCTAATAAAACCATTGCAAAAAAAAGTTTTGTGTATGTCCCCTTATTTGGGTGGGTCTACCAATTTGCAACCGTAGTGGTTGATAGAAAAAATGATCAAAGCAGAAGAGCTAGCTATGAAAAAATGAAAGAAGTATTGAACAATGGATTAGATATGTTGATTTATCCTGAAGGCACAAGAAATAAAACCAATGCCCCCTTGAAATCCTTTTACGATGGTGCATTTAAATTGGCGATAGATACACAGAAACCAATTGTACCCGTTGTCTTATTGAACACCAAAAAAATATTGCCGGCTCAACCAAGTATGTATTTTACTCCTGGAAAAATTGAAATGCATGTTTTACCCGCCATTTTTCCTGCTGGTCATAGCAAGGATAGTTTAAAAACACTTGTTTTTGAAACCATGGGCAACTATTATTTAGCCAATAACCCTTAATAAGTAGCAGAGGAGAAGGTTCTACTTCTGTTGATTTTTAAATCTCTCAGAATCCCAGATTTAGGATTAATAGTGATATTAAACGATCTGTACAATCCAATTGGTGTTACATTGATGGCCATTTGCCAACAATGCATTTCTCTTGATATAAATAAACTTAATTGTTGGATATTGGCTTTGGCCACATCTACATAACCAGTACCTCCTATTTTCCATTTAGGGGTTAAACTAAAGTCACCATTAAAATTTAAACTTGAAAAAGATTGAAGTCTATAGCCAGAATAATCAGACTTTAACACTCTAGTAAATTGAAAAGAATAAGAAAAAGATAAAGACCAAGGTATATTGAAATCGGTATACTCTGATGGATTGGCTTTCACATATTGCAATTGTCTTTGTTGTTCATCTGGAGTCATGAAAGGATCAATAGGAATTTCTTTTCCTTTAGAAGCTTTTTCATCTTTTGACTTGCTTTTAAAGGATGTGGAGATGGCAATACCTCCACTTGTAATGTTACCAAATTTAAATTTGGAAGGATCAATGTCTAATTTATTGACTCTAAATCCTTGCTTGTCATTGGCATAGGGATCAATGGTAAAAGAAGATGTAATATTTAAATTATTGAACAAAACTGTTCTAGCATAAAAATTAAATGTACCTAAGGCAAAACTGTCTGCTAAAAAATTATAATTTGAATTAAATCCAAACCCTTCGATCAATTTAACTTTCTTAAACTTTTCTTCTTCACTGGTACTGTCTGCTTTATCTTTAACTTTCATTTCTAGTAAATTGTCCACCCCAAAACTTAAGCCTCCAAAAGTTCCTTCAGAATAAGCGCCCCCTAATGCACCCCCATCAAATTTAGAAAAACGGTATTTTCTTCCAGTAGAATCTATCTGTGCGGTGTAATGATAATCAGCAGCAAAATCTGGGGTATAATTTAAAGAGAGGGTTGGTCTAATTTCATGTCTAATGGCTTTTACATAATCGTCTTTGAATTTATAAGTACCGAAAATTCTTGTAGAAGCACCAATGCCAAATCCAATTTGTGGCGCCCTGTAAAAGCCTCTACTAATTGTAGTATCTACTTTATTTAATTTACTATTCCATGTTTTTGTATTTTCAGCACCAAACCATTTTTCCTGAAAACCAATGCTTGGACTAATGGTGACAGGGCCCAAAGAAGGTAAGGACAAACTAATGGGAATACTATGCGTAGCACCCCATTGCATGGTATCCAATAATCTAGTCATGCTGAAAGCGGTATCGTAAAACGATAATTGATTTTGAAAGGAGCCATTGTAGCCAATACCTAATTTTTCATACCATTTTCCTGCGCCTACCTGCTCTTTCTTTTGAAAAGGATAGATAGTGAGTGCATTAAAATTGATATTAGGTAAACTCATATTCACCAATCCTAAATTGTTGTTTTGATTGTGGTTTAAGTTGACTGATAAATTGTATTTGTTGTCCCATATTTTATTGTAACTGATGGATGAACTGATTTGGTTCTGGTAATTTTGATAAGGATTATTCAACAAGGATTTATTGTATTTGGTACTTCCAAAATTCACATTAGCAGTAAAATTAGTACCAGGCAAGGCCCTTGAATCCATAGAATGCGACCAATTGATCATGAAGGTTTTACTGCCTGTATACTCTGTTAGCACACTGGTATTTCTATTTAATAATTTAGTACTCTGCATACTTAAATTAAAATTGCCAATATATTTATACCTTAAAATATATTTGCTATTTAAATTTGCACTCCATCCACCATAGGAATAAATATTACTACGAACGGTAGCATCAAAATTTTCACTTAATACTTTATAATAGCCAAGTCCTTCAAAACCCAATCCAAAATCTTCACTAGTGGTAAAAGCGGGGGCCATTAAACCAGAATGTCTGCCTTTAGTTAATGGGAAAATACCAAAGGGTATGCCTATTGGAAAAGGAACCCCTTCGAATTCTGGAAAAGCTGGGCCGGATACACCAATTTTATCATTGATTATTTTTAACTTATTGGTTCTGAAAGCAAAGTGTGGGTCATCTAAATTACAAGTGGTAAACCTCGCTTTCCAAGCAAATGCTTCGTCCTTGTTCACTTTTTTCATGGTATTGGCATTCACATAAATTTCGCCTTGTTGAAAATTGGTATTCTTGGTCAAACCTTTACCCGATTTCATATTAAAATAAATAGAATCATTGGTAGAAACCATTCCACTTTCTTGAAATTTTGGATTGCTTTGAGGTGTGCCCAGGGTATCTTTAGCACCATAGGCTTTAATGTTTTGACTTTGTTGGTCATAAACAATGGTCGCTGCTTCTAGTTCAGAAGTTTTGTATACAGTTTTTGCTTTCCCATATAAGAAGAATTCTTTGGTGGACATGATCATCACCCCAGAATCTGCAGCCGTATAATTAACTGGGGTGTCAATACTGTCTTTTGAGATCCTTTTTGATTTGTTGAGCAGGGTGTCCGATTTTTTGATAGAAGTATCGGATTTTAGGTCTTTGACAACGTCAACTGATTTTACCTGCGCTTTTGCAGGTTTCGCCGCCATAAAAACTATTGTTAATATTAGTAAAATGCCAATATTTACAATAGAAGGCTTAGTTTTTACGTTATTTTTGTATCCTGATACTATCACAGCTGCAAAAATAAACTAAAACAGCATTAAGGCACTGATTATGAAGCAAAATAGACTGATTTTAGCATTTACTTATAGTACAATTGCCCTTTTTACCCTTCTTAGCTTCCCAACAGAAGCTCAAAATTCAACAAAAACCTTAAAACGTATCATTATTGACCCAGGTCATGGTGGTACCGATCCGGGAGCCAATGGTAAATATTCTACAGAAGCAGCCGTTTCTTTAGCTATCTCTTTAAAATTACAAGAATACATTCACGATGCTATTCCAGACGTAGAAGTGGTATTAACCAGAACCACTGATATCTTTAATTCTGTGGTAGAAAAGGCTAATATGGCCAATGCTGCTAAAGGCGATTTATTTATTTGTATTCATACCAATTCCGCTGATCCTAGTAGAAATAGAGAAATCATTGGGCATACCCAAAAAACCTATACAGTGAAGAAGAAAGGTGTAAAAAGAAAGGTAACCAGAGTAGTTCCTTTATATAAAACCACCTACACCCCCAATACCGCAAGAGGTACAGAAACTTTTATTTACAATGTAGGTAAGTCGGATCAAAAAAAGGATATGGCCAATGAAGCGGTGGATGATGTAGTGGAAAAATTAGACTCTGTTTCTTTAAAACAAATTAAAGATATTGATGCGGCAGATCCTACCCGTTCTATGATGGTAAGCTTATTAACGCAACAATATTTTCAAAGAGCGGCTAGTTTGGCCTTGACCATTGAAGAAGAATTTAAAGCAGCAGGTAGATTAAGCAGAGAAGCCAAGCAAAGACAGAAAGGGATTTGGGTATTGGCTGCAGTTCAAATGCCCGCTGTATTGGTGGAAACCGGCTTTATTTCTAATCCAGAAGACGAGGATTATTTAAATAGCGAGGAGGGACAGGATCAAATATGTGAAGTGATCACTAAATCGGTCTTGCGTTACAAAAACTCTCTAGAAAACCAGAAAAAGACAAATGCCAATTAGCTCCCCTTTTTTAGCTAATTTTGCAGTAAAGTAGATAATTAAAGATGCGCGTATCAAACGAAACAAAAGTTGGGGCATTAACAGTCATCGCAATCACCTTGATTGTTTTAGGATTTAATTTCCTAAGAGGTAAAACTATATTTAAATCTGGCAATATTATTCATGCCATATACACCGATACCAAAGGATTGATTGTATCCAACCCTGTATTCGTAAATGGTTACCAAGTTGGGACGGTTTTTGAAATTGAAAACCAAAAAGACAATCTAGCTTCTATTATTGTTTCTGTAAAATTGAATGAACCTTATAAAATTCCAAATAATTCAGTGGCCACTATTCAGGATAATCCATTAGGCATTAGTAGTATAAGTATTGTACTTGGAAATGCGAATACATATATTAAATCGGGTGATACCATTCAAACGGCTCCTGCTAATAGCTTATTGGGCGACTTCGTGAATACTTTGTCCCCTCTTGGAGAAAAAACGCAAAATGCCATTACTTCATTAGATAAAGTATTGAACAATATTAATACAGTCTTAGATGAAAAAAACAAACAAAATCTAGCGCAGGTATTAGAAAATTTAGCGGCTACGACAAAGAGTTTGAATACCTCTTTGATCGCTATAGAAACCATGTTGCAAAAACAAAATGGTTCTATTGCCCAAACTTTTGACAATGTCAATAGTTTTACAAAAAACTTAAACGACAACAATCAAAAATTAAATAACATCATCACCAATTTAGATACGGCCGCTAAAGCAGTCAAAGATGCTGATTTAAATAAAACCATTAAAACCATTCAAGTTGCCGTGACCAGTTTGAATATAAGTTTGCAAAAATTGAATTCAGGAAATGGAACTGCAGCCAAATTAATGAATGACAGTAGCTTCTACAATGAATTACAAGGTACATTAAAAAGTATTAATACTTTAGTGGATGATGTAAAAGTGCATCCAAAACGATACATCAATGTTTCTGTTTTTGGTAAAAAAGACAAAACTACCCCATTGACCAAACCCTTGGCTGATTCATTAAATCATGAATAGAATTGGCTTAATTATATTAGTGTTTGCTTTGTCCCTATTACAAACAAAGGCACAAGTTTTGCCTCGTTTGGTTAAAACAAGAATCAACCCCAAGACTTCTGTTGTAAAAGATACCACCCCAATCCTTGCTGCGCCTAGCAATACCAATGAAGTGGGCGGAAAAATAATTGAATTTTTATCTGCAGAAACCTACAGTATTAAAAAAATAGACAGCATGGATTTTTTGGTCTTTGTAGGACATGTTAAAATTAGACAAGGAAAAACTTTACTTTATGGGGATAGTTTAATTTTAAATTCCACCAAAAATACCCTGGAAGGATTTGGACATATCCATATCAATGATGCAGATAGTGTGCATACCTATGCTGATTACTTAAAATATTTAGGGGCCAACAAAAAAGCCTTTCTACGAAAGAAAGTAAAACTAACGGATGGCAAAGGCATTCTCACTACCGATTCCTTAGATTACGAAGTTTCTACCAAAACAGGTGTATTTAAAAAGGGAGGCAAATTAGTGAGAGAGAAAACCATCCTTACCAGTAAAGAAGGAGTTTATTATGGTGAAACCAGGGATGTTATTTTCCGTAATAAAGTTGAATTACATGACTTAGAAAATCAAATCATCACCGATACCCTAGAATACAATACTTATTCTCAAGTGGCTAACTTTATTAGCCCAAGTAAAATAATCACAGGTCCTAGAACCATTACCACTAGCAATGGCAATTTCAATACTGGTTTAAAACAAGGGTATTTGTATGACAGGTCTTTTATAGATGATAGTACTTATCATTTCATTGCAGATGAAATGGCAGTGGATGACTCAGTAGGTACCGGATTATTTAAGGGCAATGCCTTTTACCAATCAAAGGATAGTTTAGGTTTTGATTTGACAGCAGGCAATATTAAAACCAATAAAATAACAAGTGTATTGTTCGCCACCGAACATCCTTTGTTAATGATCAAACAAAAAAATGACACCTTATATATTTCTGCAGATACTTTACATACAGGCAAAATTTCCGATTTGACTAGATCAATACCTAAAGCCAGGGACAGTATAGGCATACTCAAAGACACTAGTTTAAACAAATATTTCGAGGCCTACCACAATGTGAAAATTTATTCTGATTCCTTGCAAGGCAGGGCCGATAGTTTGTTTTATTCTATGAGCGACTCTACCATTAGATTATTGACCAACCCCATTGTATGGGCCAACAATAACCAAATTACTGGAGATACGATTTACCTGTATGTAAAAAATAAGAAGCCAGAACAATTGAATGTATTTGAAAATGCCTTTGCAATTAATAAAATTGACACAACCTCCTATTTCAATCAACTCAAGGGGAATAGATTGAACGCATGGTTTGAAGATGGTGCTATTACTAAAATGCGCACCAGGGGCAATGCAGAAAATATCTATTTTGCTTTAGACAATGATAAAAATTTTATTGGAGTGAATCATTCCAATGCACAAATCATTGAAATTACTTTTGAAAACAATGAACCTGCCAAAGTTATTTTTAGAAATCAATTAACAGGAAATATGTCTCCCCTTGGTCAAACTCCAAAATCAGAAATGGAAATTCGTGGGTTTAAATGGCAAGAAAATTTAAGACCAAAATCTAAAGAAGAATTGATTGGACATTAATTCTCTTTCTCTAACATTAAATAAGCTTTAATAAAGCCCTCTATTTCTCCATCCATCACTGGGCCAATATTACCTACTTCAAAATCGGTGCGATGGTCCTTGATCATTTTATAAGGATGAAAAACATAAGAACGAATTTGACTGCCCCATTCAATTTTTTTCTTATTGGCATTCGAAGCATTTAAGGCCTCTTGCTTTTTTCGCATTTCTTCTTCATACAATCTGCTCTTCAACATCTTCATCGCAATTTCTCTATTCTCCCCTTGCGTTCTTGATTGTTGACATTCTACAATAATTCCTGAAGCATGTCTTAATCTAACAGCAGTTTCTACTTTGTTGACATTCTGTCCTCCTTTACCACCACTTCTATAAAACTCCCATTCAATATCTGCTGGATTGACTACAATTTCAATGGTATCATCAATTAAAGGATAGACATATACAGAAGCAAAAGAAGTGTGTCTTCTTGCATTGCTATCAAAAGGGGAAATTCTTACTAATCTATGTACACCAGATTCTGCTTTTAAAAACCCATAAGCAAATGGGCCATCAAATTGCAAAGTAGCCGATTTGATTCCTGCTCCATCTCCTTCTTGATAATCAATGGAGCTTACGGTCCAACCTTGTTTTTCTCCATACATGGTATACATACGAAGTAACATCTCAGCCCAGTCCTGACTTTCAGTGCCCCCTGCGCCTGGATTGATTTGTAAAATAGCAGGGAGTTCATCCTCTGGTTTATTTAAAGTACTTTTAAATTCTGCTTCATCAATAGCAAAAACTGCTTTGTCAAAAGCTTCCTTTGTTTCTATTTCAGTCGCATCTCCTGCTTTCCAAAAATCAAATAAGACCACAAAGTCTTCTAAATTGGATTCCACTGTTTGAAACATATGAATCCAATACTCATTTACTTTGATTTCCTTCATTGTGGAAGTAGCGCGGGTATTGTCGTCCCAAAAACCAGGAGACAAGGACAATTGTTTGTCGGTAGTTACTTTATACAATCGGTTATCGACGTCAAAGAAACCTCCTCAGGACAGTGACTTGGTCCTTCATACGCTTTATCTGCTCAATGGTCATGTATGATCAAGTTTAATTGTATCCTCTTTTAAAAGGATAAATTTTGGTGTTAAAAAATACTACAAGCCTCATAAGCCGGATTCTGTTTCTAAACTATCATTTATCTAGCCCCAACATTACTGGTGGGGTCTTGCTGCCTACCCTGGAACTTGAACGAGTCGTTCTTAAGCGCTCCTTTACGTGGCATTACAGCTCCCAAGGTTTACCCTATAAAACAATTGCTTGTCTTATCCGTGCGCTCTTACCGCACGTTTTCACCTTTTCCTCTTGCGAGGTAGTTATTTTCTGTGGCACTTTCTCTGCCTCGATTACTCGAGACGCCGGCTATTGACCGGTGGGTTACCCTATGCTGTCCGGACTTTCCTTGGCAATTGCTTGCCACGATAGCTCGGGTTTGTAGTGGTACAAAGGTAAGTAATTAAAATTAGTCAGGAAATGAGTTCAGAAAAGGAGGAAAAGAGACTGTTATTCATAGAATTAAGTGCTAATACTTAGCATTAATATTCAAAAAAGACCTCCGTTGCTCCATAACCGTAAAAATCTGAATATTGATTGATGAATTGCTTGACTCCATTTTTTACTTTTAATAAATCATGTATTTCAGCCTTTAATTTGCCTTTCCCTACCCCATGTATAAAAATGATAGAGGGTAAATGATTCATTTGAGCTAGTTCAAACCATTTTTCAAATTCTTCTAATTGAAATTGTAAAATTTCGGCATTGCTTAAATGATTGTGCCTGTCCATTATTTTTTCAATATGCAGATCTACCACAGAACGAGCGGAGGGAATATTTTGTTTGATTTTACTTGCATCATATACTTTGTATCCAGCATTTCTTAAAATATCAATGGTGATATGGTTGTCTTCTTCTTTATCTGGATAAGTCACAAACAAAGGATAACTGAGGGTAGTTTGGTTATTGTCTTTTAAGGTTTCGATTTTTTGAAACAACTGTTTTGCTTTTATTTTTAAGGAGGTTTCAAAATGTGCCGCTTTTTTCTTGTGTGGCTCGATCAAAGAAAAATCTATGGCAAAACTTAATCCATCACTCACTGTAGCAAAAGGCAGGTCGTGGATATAGAAATCGGTAAAAGGAGGAACGGTTGATTCAATGGAGAAGTTGACAGTACCTTGAAATGATTGTTCATAAACAAATTGATACCCTACTCTATTTCGATTGGATAAATAAATTTTCAAACTTTCTACTATTTCATCATTAAAATCATCCAAACTAAACTTTGGAACAATATTTAACCCAACCCCATCTTCGTCCTTGGCGTCATTTTTCTGAATCTTTTCTTTAGGGATTTGA
The DNA here is from genome assembly GCA_026391155.1 of Bacteroidota bacterium. Lineage (GTDB taxonomy): Bacteria > Bacteroidota > Bacteroidia > Chitinophagales > Chitinophagaceae > Sediminibacterium. The sequence goes on along the minus strand of JAPLEP010000009.1, from coordinate 11,649 downwards.
TCCAAAAATATTTTTTGTACCGCCTTCTTTTCTGGAAATAATTTCTTTTCAGTGAATCTTTTAAAATAAGGAAAATCAATTTGATCCATATAGGCAGGGAACTTCACCCCACGCACTTCAATCATGACCATCTCCTCATTCATGATTTCTATGATGTGCCCCTCTTCATTGCTGTGTAAAACTAATATCTCATCTCCCACCTGGTATTTCATATACTAAGCTATTAAACAGGATTCTCTTTGGACAATAAACTATGTCTTCGTCCATAAAAATTGTATAAAAGTAGTCCGATGATCATCCAACAAAAAAACCAAATCCAACTTACTGGTGGAATCTCGATCATTAAATACAAGCAACACAATGCACCAATAATGGGTATGATGGAGAATTTATACCTAAACGTTGCAATGGAAACAACAACAAGAATGAGAATAAAGAGTAAGAATAAAAATTCTTGAAAATTTTGAGTAGCTATGTTTAAAAGATCGGCTTGAATTCTATATTTGGCAAAATAGATAAATACCATTGATAAAATTGGAACTGCATACTTGCCATTGATATAAGGTAATCTGAACGCTTGTTTAATTCCAGTAGGGGTTATTTTTGGTAAGACCAAAACCCCAAAACAAACTAGTACAAAAGCAAATAAAGTACCAATACTAGTCAAATCAGTCATACGACTAATAGACATAAATAAGGAGGGTATGCCTACGAAAAATCCAGTAACTATAGTCGCAAAACCTGGTGTACCAAATTTAGGATGAACTTTAGAGAATTTTTTTGGCAACAAACCATCCCTACTCATGCTCATCCAAATTCTTGGTTGCCCTAATTGAAATACCAACAAGACACTGGTGGTGGCTACCACTGCGCTAATAGAAATAACATAGCCAATTTTATGTAAACCCAATCGATCAAATACAAAAGCTAAAGGGTCATCCACTTTTAATTCTGTATAATTGACCATACCTGTTAGCACCAATGCAATTAGTATGTATAATACTGTACAAATGACTAAGGAATAAATCATTCCCCTTGGTAAATCACGTTGTGGGTTTTTACACTCTTCTGCGGTGGTGGATATCGCATCAAATCCAATGTAGGCATAAAATACTGCAGAAACGCCTGCTAAAACACCTGTAAAACCGTTGGGTAAAAATGGATCCCAGTTTTTGATATCCACATAATAGAAACCTAATATAATCACAAAAACAATGACGATGATTTTAAAAATCACCATAAAATTAGTACTCTTCTTACTTTCTTTAATCCCTATATAGGCTAGTACGGTGATTAAAGCAACAATGATAAAGGCTGGCGTATTAAGAATAACTCTCCAAGAACCAATCATGGGGGCATTGTTTATTGCATCGTATCCAATGCGTGCTAATTTGCTAAAGGTTTCTTTTGTCCCTCCGGCTGCTAAATGTTTTAACGCCTCATCATAACCTTGTTGAGCTTGCTCATAATTGGTAGACAACCAACCAGGCAAATGAATATGAAACCCTTCCAATAAGTTGACAAAATAACCACTCCAACTAATAGCCACGACAATATTTCCAATGGCATATTCTAAAATTAATGCCCAACCAATAATCCATGCAATCAATTCTCCAAATGTTACATAGGCGTATGTATAGGCACTCCCCGCAATAGGTACTCTGCTCGCAAATTCAGCATAACATAGGGCGCTAAACCCACAGGTAATGGCGGTAATGACAAATAATAAAGAAATACCCGGTCCTCCATGAAAGGCAGCCGTTCCAATGGTGGAGAAAATACCGGCACCCACCACTGCAGCAATACCCATAAAGGTTAAATCTCTTATGCCCAAGACTCTTTTTAATCCAGTTCCACTATGTCCATCACTTAATCCCGCTTCTGCATCTTTGACAATTTTTTCGATCGATTTCTTCCTAAATAAATTCATCATTGCAAAAAGGGTTATTGATTTCGATTCATTAAATAATTAGCTAGTTCAATCAATGGCTTTTTTCGATCACTAGTCACTGCGATGGCTTCTAAATGTTCAAAGGCTTCTTTCAAGTATTTAGCTTTGATACTTTCTGCCCATGTATCCACACCACACTGCTTAAATATGGCAAGTACTTTTTCCACTTTGTCATTTTCGTTGGATTTCAACAAGGCTGCTAAGGCTAGTTTTTGATCCTTGTTGGCTACTTCTAAAGCATGAATTAATAAAAATGTTTTTTTGTTTTGCTTGATATCGCCACCGGGTTCTTTGCCAAATAAAGCAGCGTCTCCAAATGCATCTAAATAATCGTCTTGTACTTGAAAGGCAATACCAATATTTTTTCCAAATTCATACAAGTGTTTGCAATTGGAGGTACTTGCCCCACCTATAATGGCACCCATTTCTAAACTAGCCGCCAGCAAAACAGATGTTTTTAAAGTAATCATGTGAATGTATTGTTCCATGTCTACTTTTTCAATTTTGGAATAATCCATGTCTAATTGTTGGCCTTCACATACTTCTTTGGCAGTGGTATTGAATAATTGTAAAATTTTGGACAAATGAGCCGATTGAATTTTTTGCAAATATTCATACGCCCTTACCAGCATAACATCTCCCACCAACAATGCGGTATTATGATCATACTTCACATGCACTGTTTGCTTTCCTCTTCTTAAAGAAGCTTCATCCATGATGTCGTCGTGCACCAAGGAAAAATTATGAAACAATTCTACTGCATTGGACAACTGATAAGCATCTTCATGAATCTCACTAAACAATTCATTGCCTAATAAACAAAGTACAGGCCTGATTCTTTTGCCACCAATAGAAAGAAAATAGTCCCCTGGTTCATATAAGGTAGCTGGATTGGATGGGAAATGAGGAGTATCAAATCCTTGGTTAAATTTTAACACTAAATCTTGAAAGCTATGCATACTACAAACCTAATCATAATTCGTAAGAATCCCTAGTGCTTACTATGGCCTTTTTTGAAAAAATTAGCAATTCTTAAACAGTTGATTTTTAAGAATTCCCCTTAAATTTGTGTACCCCCAAACCTAACCAATGTCAAAAAAGCATTTCGTATTTACCTTCTTGAGTTTATTTGTTTTTCAATTAATTTTTGCACAGGATTTTACTTTAGATACCACTGTCAATAGAAGTATTCATTTGTATGAAGAAGGCTATTCAAAGGCAATTGGGGTTAAAATGTACCCAGGAGCTTTATCCTATAAAACTTTTTATACACTCAATAAAGCCATTGAGGCTTCAGGGTATATTACCTTGGATGGCTTTTGGTTATCCATCTTAAATGAAATACATAGCCCCATTAAAGAAGACAAGCAATTGTCCTGGTATATAGGCTATGGGGGGCATTTAGGAATTTGGAGCGACGAATGGAGAAAGAAAAACAATACCCTCGACAAATCCAATATCTCAGTTGGATTTGATGGTATTATCGGACTTGATTATAAGGTGAAACATTCCCCATTGAATTTAAGTATTGATTGGCAGCCATCTTTTAGCATCATCCAAGGTTATTTCAGAAATCAAGGAGGTATTGGTATTCGTTATACGCTCAAGTAGTTCAAGAAAGATTGCTAATCTAAACTTTATTTAAACTAAATAAAGAATCAACAAATTCATCTTTATCAAAAATGAGCAAGTCATTGATTTGTTCACCCACTCCAATATATTTGACAGGAATTTTACATTGGTGGGCAATAGCTAATACCACACCACCTTTTGCAGTTCCATCTAATTTTGTTATGGCCAAGGCATTCACATTGGTCACTGCCATAAATTGCTTGGCTTGCTCTAAAGCATTTTGACCAGTGGATCCATCTAATACCAATAAAACTTCATGTGGTGCATCGGGCAATTGTTTTTGAATGACCCTTTTAATTTTATTCAACTCATCCATCAAGTGTGCTTTATTGTGTAATCGGCCTGCTGTATCAATTATAACTACATCTGCATTTTTAGCGATGGCCGATTGTATGGTATCAAAAGCCACTGCACTTGGGTCAGAACCCATATTTTGTTTGACAATACTCACACCCACTCTTTCACTCCAAATGGTCAATTGATCTACTGCTGCAGCTCTAAAGGTATCAGCGGCCCCTAATACCACCTGATTGCCTGCTGCTTTGTAATGATAGGCTAATTTACCAATGGTAGTGGTTTTGCCTACACCATTGACACCCACCACTAAAATGACATATGGTTTTTTTTCAGCGGGTGGCTGGAAGCCTAATTGATTTGTTGGTGCATCAATCAATAAAGAAACAATTTCATCGTGCAAAATTTTATTCAATTCAGCCGTTGAAACGTATTTGTCTTTTTTAACCCTTTGTTGAATTTTTTCAATTAAATCTAAAGTAGTATCTACCCCAACATCCGCACCAATTAATGCCTCTTCTAATTGATCCAAGACTTCGTCGTCCACCGAAGTTTTACCAATAATAGCTTTAGAGATACGCTCTAAGAAGCCTTGTTTGGTTTTTTCCAAACCAAGGTCAAGACTTTCTTTTTCTTTCTTACCGAATAATTTTCCTAAAAAACTCATTATGTAAATTTAGTCAATATTTAAATGAAAAACTCCCACCACGTTGAACGAGGCAGGAGTTAATATTTTAATGTAAATAGGAATCGCTTATAGTAAACGAAGAATTTTACTTTGCAGCAAGAAATTCTTTTACAAGATCCTTATGAACAATATTTTCCTTAAAAGTATAGGCACCAGTTTTTGGGCTACGAATAGCTTTAATTACTTTAGTCCAGTTTTTTGCTTCAGCTGAAGCTTTAAGATCCTTTACTTTCGCGTTTTTAGAAGCTGATTTTGCCATGATTATTTAATTTCTTTGTGAACTGTTACTTTTTTCAAAATTGAGTTGTATTTCTTGAACTCCAAACGATCTGGGGTGTTCTTTTTGTTCTTGGTAGTAATATAACGACTAGTTCCTGGTAAACCAGTAGTCTTGTGCTCTGTGCACTCTAATATTACTTGAACTCTGTTTCCTTTCCTTGCCATGATGGTGTGTTATAAGTTAAACTTAATTTAATTGATTATATCTTGTCGCCTTGGGCTCTAAGATCTTTAACTACAGAAGCCAAACCATTTTTATTGATGGTTCTGATTGCATCTGTTGATACTTTCAAAGTGATCCAGCGATCTTCTTCAATGAAGTAGAAACGCTTCTTTTGCAAATTTGGAAGGAAACGACGTTTTGTCTTGATGTTGGAGTGAGAAACACTGTTTCCAGACATCGGCTTCTTTCCTGTTAATTGACATACTCTAGCCATGAGAAATTATTTTTTACGGACGGCAAAGGTAAGTAAATAACAGATACCTTCCCATTTATTTTTGTGTTTTTTTAGCCTTTTATGCCTTTAGGGGGCAAAAAAAGCTAAAATGTTGGTTTTCATTTAGCTAGAAGGCATTTTTTATGCCTTATGCATACATTTCAGCCCTTAGTTCCTGTACCCTTTTGTCTTCCATATATTCATCAAAACTCATCAATCTATCGATGATACCTTTGGGGGTTAATTCTATCACTCTATTGGCCACTGTTTGCATAAAAGTATGGTCATGAGAGGTAATTAATACCACACCTGGGAAGTTTTGACAACCTTCATTAAAGCTTTGGATACTTTCTAGGTCTAAATGGTTGGTAGGTTGGTCCAAAATAGTCACATTGGGGTTTTGTAACATCATCTTGCTTACCATACAACGTACTTTTTCTCCCCCACTGAGTACATTGGTCTTTTTGGATACATCATCCCCGCTAAACAACATCTTGCCTAAAAACCCTCTAATAAAAGGTTCATCTGCATCTGTTACATGCGCAGGTACATATTGACGTAACCAATCCATTAAGGACAAAGGCTCATTAAAAAAGGCATTGTGTTCCATTGGTAAATAAGCACTGGTAATGGTGGTACCCCATTCAAAGGATCCGCCATCTGCTTTCCCATTATTATTAATAATATCAAAGAAATAAGTAATGGCCAATGGATCTCTACTTAAAAAAGCAATTTTATCATTCTTACTTACTGAAAAAGAAACATCCTTAAATAACACACGACCATCCACTTCTTTTTTTAATTTCTCTACATTCAAAATTTGATTGCCCACTTCACGCAGTGGTTGAAAAATAATGCCAGGATACTTTCTATTAGATGGTTCAATTTCTTCAATGGTTAATTTCTCTAATGCTTTTTTACGAGAGGTAGCCTGCTTGCTCTTACTTGCATTGGCAGAGAAACGTGCAATGAAATCTAATAAAGCAGCACGCTTGTCTTCATTCTTTTTATTCTTGTCTGACATTTGACGCGCCATTAATTGAGAAGACTCATACCAAAAAGAATAATTACCTGTAAATGTTTTTATTTTAGAACGGTCAACGTCTGAAACATGTGTACAGACTGTATCTAAGAAGTGACGATCGTGACTTACCACCAAAACAATGTTTTGATAATCGGCTAAGAAATTCTCTAACCAACCAATGGTTTCAATATCTAATCCGTTGGTAGGCTCATCTAACAATAAAATATCTGGATTCCCAAATAAAGATTGCGCCAATAATACTCTTAATTTAAAATTACTAGGAATGTCCTTCATTAAATCCTGATGCATTTCTTCTTTCACCCCTAAATCGCTGAGTAAACTTGCCGCATTGCTTTCTGCTTCATAGCCACCCATCTCTCCAAATTCTGCTTCCATCTCTCCTGCTTTGATGCCATCTTCTTCTGTAAAGTCTTCTTTAGCATATAAAGCATCTTTAGCATGCATCACTTCCCACATTCTTTTATGCCCCATTAAAACGGTATTCAAAACGGTTTGTTCATCAAACTCAAATTGATTTTGTTTTAATACCGCCATACGTTCGCCAGGTGTAATTTCCACCGTTCCTTTATTGGGCTCAATTTCCCCACTTAATATTTTCAAAAAAGTAGATTTACCAGCACCATTGGCACCAATGATACCATAGCAATTGCCCTTGGTGAAGCTGATGTTTACTTCATCAAACAAAACCCTTTTGCCAAAGGCCAAAGTCACGTTTCTAGCACTTATCATTATTGAACTGTTTTTGAGGCTGCAAAGTTAATCCTTTTTATTTACCAATTGGCTCGGGCAGTGGCAGAGACGGATAAATTTTCAAAACTACCCGCTAGGTATTTATAATGAGCGGCCATGGCAATCATAGCAGCATTATCGGTACAGTATTCAAAGGCAGGTAAATAAATATTGGACTTAGTTTTAAAGCCTAATGCTTCAATACCCTTTCTCAAGCCAGAATTGGCACTCACTCCTCCTGCGATACATACCTCATGAATGCCAGTAATTTGAATGGCTTTTTTTAATTGTTTCATTAAAATTTCAACAATGGTGTATTGCACCGATGCACATAAATCATTCAAGTTTTCTTGAATAAATTCAGGGCTTTGTTTTTGTAAAAAATACAAAACAGAGGTTTTTAATCCGCTGAATGAATAATCTAAATTAGGTACATGGGGCTTGGCAAAAACAAAGGCATTGGGGTTGCCCAATTGTGCATATTTATCTAAAAAAGGCCCCCCAGGATAAGGAAGTCCCAATAATTTAGCAATTTTATCAAATGCTTCTCCTGCAGCATCATCAATAGTTTCACCTAAAATTTTCATGGAAGCTGCACTAGCACATTGAACTATTTGTGTATGGCCTCCACTAACGGTTAAACATATAAAAGGGAAACTAGGTTTGGGACTATCGATTAAATTGGCCAATACATGCGCTTGCATGTGATGTACCGCAATCAAGGGTTTATTCAAAGCCAAGGCCAAGGATTTGGCAAACTGAGCACCTACTAATAAACTACCTATCAAACCGGGTGCTTGTGTAAAAGCAATAGCGTCAATATGGGCTAATTTTTCTTGCTTGGTTTCATTAGGGAAAGCTTTGGCCAAGGCTGCATCTACCACAGGAACAATATTTTCCATATGCGCTCTACTGGCTAGTTCGGGGACTACCCCACCAAATTTTTCGTGTACCGATTGATTGGCTATAAAATTGGAAAGAATCTTGCCTTCTACAATAATAGAAGCAGCAGTCTCGTCACAAGAAGACTCAATGGCCAATATGGTGCTGGATTTATTGCTCACGCTGCGAAGATAAAGCTAAAAAACAAGTTTTACATTGTTCTAATCGCCTCCACAGGATTCATTTTAGCAGCAATAGATGCGGGGATAATACCAGAAACAATGCCTAATACAATACAAATACTAAAGGCTAAAGCAATGATACCTGGTGCGATGACAATGGCAAATGGGATCACTGAACTTAAGGCCACAGTGAGTATCCAAACTAAGAATAAGCCCAATAAACCACCTACGATGCATAAAAAAGCAGACTCTAATAAAAATTCGTACAAAATGGTGCTACTTTTTGCTCCAATGGCCTTTTTCAAACCAATTTGGCTGGTTCTTTCTCTAACGGTCACAAACATGATATTGGCTACACCGAAAGCCCCTACAATTAAGGAAAGACCAGCAATGGCCCAACCTCCTTGGTTGATGGCCCCAAAAACACTTTCCACCTGATCTTTAAATTGAGCCACATCGTTACAAGTAAAATTATCTTCTTGTGTAGGACTTAATTTTCTTATTTGACGCATGATGCCAGTCAATTCTTCTTGCAAAGCCTTGGAAGTAATACCAGATTTAGCTTGCACCTGTATGGATGGATTGGAATTATCCGGATTGTAGACAGAGGCAAAATAATTATAAGTGACAATACTAGATTTATCATAGTCATAACCATCGATAATGGCAGATCCTTGTTTTTCAATAACCCCGATGACCATCAATTTCCTTCCTTTGTAAGAAATGCTTTTGCCCAAGCCCTTGTCTGCTCTGCCGTACAATTCTTCTGCCACTTTAAAGCCAATGATAACAAAGGGTCCACCTCGATTGAAATCCGTTTCATTAAAAGACCTTCCATAGGCAACATTGAAAGGATGTATGGAAGTAAAATCTGGTGTTATACCATAAATATTTACCCCTTTTAATTGATTGTCTTCGTTAGTAAAAGTTTCCTGCGTCTGCACAAAAAATGCCATCGTTGAAGCCAGCTCACTTTTCTTTTTAACAAAGTCCATTTCGGCTATTTTGGGACTTGGACGCTTTACAAATTTCCACCATGGGTATTCAGGGCCTCCTGAATAATCCCATTTATCAATATAGACCGAATTATTACCAAAACTAGATAAGTCACTTTTGATTTTAGTTTGTAAACTATCAATGGTAGCCAAAACCCCAATGATACAGAAAATGCCAATGGTGATGCCAAATAAAGACAAGAAGGTTCTAAGCTTATTCACCTTTAATTCCTGCAAAGCCATTTTAAAGCTATTCCAAAGTATACCTAGTACTTTAATCATGTAGTAAAATTAGGCCAAATGATGGGTTTTGGAATATTTTTATGCAAGCGGTGAATAACTTATCTGAAATGCCCTTTTTCACTTATTAGGAATTTTTTACCTATCCTTTTAAACAATTTGGTTGATGACCAATTTTGAGTAAAATTTAGAAAAATCATGGTTTGAAAGCTAGCAAGCTCGCAATTCATTCTTACTTTTGCATCGATTTTTAAAATACAACCTACTATGACTTTTAAGCAAATGTTTACTTCCTCTGTGGGAAAAAAATTGGTAATGGCTTTTACCGGCATTTTTCTAGTATTATTTTTAGTGGTTCATGCAGGATTGAATGCTTGCATTTGGGCCATGGATGGTGGTGTGATGTTTAACAAAGCAGCTCATTTTATGGGAAGTTTTGTGGTACCTCGTGTTTTAGAAATAGGCTTATTCTTAGGCATATTTCTGCATATCATTCAAGGTTATATGCTCACCTTAGAAAATAGAAGCAAAAGAAAAGTGGGCTATAAAGTTAATTATGCAAAAGGCAGTAAATGGTATAGTAGAAGTATGGCTGTTTTAGGTACCATCTTACTTATGTTTTTTATTATTCATTGGAAACATTTTTGGATTCCTTCAAGGATCACCGGCGTTGCGGAAATGGATTTAGGCAATGGCTTTATTGTACATAATTTATACGGTGTAATGCAGGATACTTTTCAAAATATATGGGTGGTTTTGTTTTATGTGATTTCTTGTATTTCATTGGGCTATCACTTAGCACATGGTTTTCAAAGTGCCTTCAAAACTATTGGCGTACATAATAAAAGATACCATTTGATGATTAGCAGCATTGGTTATGGTTTTGCCATTATTATACCATTAGCATTTGCCATGATGCCTATTAGTTTTTATTTACATTGGGTAAACTAAAAATTCAAAATAAAAAATATTCTAAACTTTAGATAAAAGATTAAATATGTTAAACTCAAAAATACCTGCTGGAAAATTAGATGACAAATGGGTAGATTATAAAGGTCATTGCAAATTAGTAAACCCAGCCAACAAAAGAAAGATGGAAGTAATTATTGTTGGCACTGGTTTAGCTGGCGCTTCTGCAGCTGCAGCCATGGGGGAATTGGGCTATAAAGTAAAAGCATTTTGTTTTCAAGATTCTCCACGTCGTGCTCATAGTATTGCAGCTCAAGGAGGAATCAATGCTGCTAAGAATTATCAGAACGATGGAGATAGTGTTTTTAGATTATTTTACGATACCATTAAAGGAGGTGATTACCGTGCGCGTGAGGCGAACGTACACCGTTTAGCAGAAGTAAGTGCGAATATTATTGATCAATGTGTGGCACAGGGTGTTCCCTTTGCACGAGAATATGGCGGATTATTAAGCAACCGTAGTTTTGGTGGCACACAAGTTCAAAGAACTTTTTATGCTGCAGGACAAACGGGTCAACAATTATTAATTGGTGCTTACCAAGCTTTAGAGCGTCAAGTGGCACTTGGCAATGTAACCATGCATGCAAGACATGAAATGTTAGACATTGTAAAAATTGATGGAAAAGCAAAAGGAATTATTGCCCGTAATTTAATTACAGGTGAATTAGAAAAACATTTTGGACATGCCGTTTTAATATGTTCTGGTGGCTATGGTAATGTGTATTATTTATCAACCAATGCCATGGGATCGAATGTAACAGCTGCTTGGAAAGCGCATAAGCAAGGTGCTTATTTTGCCAACCCTTGCTTTACACAAATTCACCCTACTTGTATTCCAGTAAGTGGCGATCATCAATCCAAATTAACCCTCATGTCTGAATCATTAAGAAATGACGGAAGAATATGGGTACCTAAAAATGTTGGAGAAACTAGAAAAGCAAATGATATACCAGAAGCAGATAGAGATTATTTCTTAGAGCGTCGCTACCCTGCTTTTGGAAACTTAGTACCTCGTGATGTGGCTTCTCGTGCTGCTAAAGAAAGATGTGATGCTGGTTTTGGTGTAGGTACTTCAAAGCAAGCGGTCTATTTAGATTATGCAGCCGCTATTGAAAGATATGGTAAGATTGAAGTGAGCAAGCAAGGACTTTCAAATATATCAAGTGAGCAAATTATTGCCATGGGTAAGGAAGTGGTGAAAGAAAAATATGGTAATCTATTTGAAATGTATGCAAAAATTACTGGAGAAAACCCTTACGAAGTGCCTATGCGTATTTATCCTGCAGTGCATTATACCATGGGTGGTTTATGGGTAGACTATGAATT
>JAPLEP010000014.1:0-14010 GCA_026391155.1 Bacteroidota bacterium | reverse complement strand
GATTTACTGGGCCTATATCAATTACTTATCAAGCCTGTGACAATGCCAGTCCTGCTAATTGTGCCCTAGCCACTTTACATATTTTAGTTAATCCTTACTTCAAATTAGCCAACGATTCTGCTATTCAAACCATCGAAAAACCAATTAATGGCAATGTAAGTACCAATGATTATGCACCTAATGCAACTTATGGAACACCATTGGCGGATACCAATAATTTAAAGGGGGCTAGTTTTACATTAAATAGTAATGGTACCTATATTTTTATTGCGACATTACCTGGCATCTATAAATATACCTATCCTGTATGTGCACAAGGTCAAATAACCAATTGTGATTCTACTACCGCTACCATTGTATTTAATATTACCTATTTACCTCAAGGAACGATTAATTTAAAATACCCCACTTTATTAGAAGCCGATTCGGTGCATCTTGTATTTAATTTCACAGCTGGGGTTGGGCCATTTAAATTGGTGGTATTGAATAGCTTAACCAACAAAAAAGATACTTTATACAACGTAAGAGATAGTGCAGATATTATAGTAGCACCAAGTAAGGATGATACAAAGTATACCTTATTAAGTATTACGGATTCTAATAATGTTGTCAGAGATTCTAATATCACAAAAGATACCGCCAATTTAAATATTTTAAAACCTAAGATTTTATTAACCTTAAAGGCAGAACTCCCAAATAAATTGCCAGACAATTCATTTAAGACTAAAATCTTAATGAAGATTAAGAATAGTGGGGAGATAAAATTACAAGAGGTGCAAGTGAATGCAGATTTATCTAAAGTTTTCCCTCCAGACATGAAGTATAGTTTAGATAGTTTTAAAGTGACTTATGGAAATTTAAAATTGAATCCAAATTATACTGGCTTTGGTACAACGATTAAACCAAGTTATGTAACTAAAGTAGATAATGGCTTTAGTGTAACCTATAGAAGTCAATCGGTATTGTCTGGAACTGATTTGTTTGATTATGGTGTTGGATTAAAAGTAGGGGAGGAAGGCGATGTAGTATTTTATTTTACATTAATTCCTGGAAAAACTTTAGATCCTTTGGTTTTACAATTTGCAAGTGTTGGTAATGGATTGCTAGTTCAAAATGATGGTAAGAAAAGTATGGATACAGCTACTTCGGTTTCTCATGACAATTCCAATCTATTGGCACATCCTGATCTTACAGGAGTAGGCAATGCTTTACCCACTTATGTTCCTTTATTCTTAGTAAGTGAAATTGGGGCGGCATTGCAAGGCTCTAAAGCAGATACTGTTTTGGGTGGATATAATTTCCATTACACTTCAGTAATTAAAAACTATAGTAATAGTAACTTAGATTCTGTCTTTGCTTATTATAATTTACGAAAAGCATTCCCATCTCCAGATACGGCATCTCTTATTGGCGTTCCAAAACTTACAGGCACAATCACTTTGAATCCAAAATATGATGGTGTTACTGATACTGCTATTTTAAATGGCATAGGATCATTGAAAGTAGGAGACTCTGTGCTTATCCAATATGATGTTTTTGTTAAAACTAAAAAAGCACAGTATTCATGGCCAAGTTATTTAATAACTAAAGGCAAAACCACCACTGGTGATATATTAGTTTCAGATTCATCAACCAATGGATTAAATCCAGATCCAAATAAAGACAGTATTCCAAACGAACATCTTCCTACCATTGTACAAGTAGGGTATAATCCACCTGTTATCCCAACTTTAGTAAGTAATGTAGTTTACAATGTAGGCGATTCATTGAATCCGAAAAATATTGGAGGACTTATAAAATCTGTGCCTCAAAATGCCATACCTACTTGGTGTGATGCTAATGGAATTATTTGTTATACTGGTGTGCCTAGTTTGCCAACAAAGGTTGGAATCTATATTTATTGTGTAAAATCTCTGGATACTTTAACGGGCTTATCCAGCAGCCCTTGTGTCATGGATACAGTTACGATGTTGCCTGTGGTGAAAGTAAAGAATGATACTTTAATGAGTAATATAACAACGAATCCTAAAAATATTGCTTATTTAATTAAATCTATTACTCCAGGCAGTAAACCAACTTGGTGTGATATCAATGGAAATAATTGTACCAAAGTAGCACCAAGTATTCCAACTATCCCTGGTAAATATATATGGTGTGTGAAAGCGGTAGATTCTGCTACCAATCTAACTAGTGCGAATTGTACAATGGATACATTGGTAATTTTAGATCCATACAATGTGCTTGATATTAGTAAACAAGTAACAGGAATTTCAATGAATCCAGATGGTTCTTATTTAATCAGTTTTGTAATAAAAGCACAAAATAAAACCATTTACAAAATAGATTCAGTTTTAATTAAGGATGACCTTAATGCTACATTTAAAACTAATAAAGGTTTTGATATAGTCAATTTGACCGTCTCAGGAGCCTTGGTAAAGAACAATAGTTACAATGGCTATACCAATATTGATTTAGTGACCAATGCTTCTGTATTGGCTGCTAATAAAATGGATTCAGTTAATTTAACCTTACTCATACATTCGTCTGATATCAATGGTAAATATGAAAATATTGCCTCCATTATAGCTAATACAAATTATGGAAAATTAGGTTTAGTATCTAATGACCCTGTACTTAATCCAAGCAATTATTTAAATAGAGTACCCACTGCCTTTGTAGTTCCTACCATGGATGTGCTTATACCTGGTGGTTTCTCACCTAATAATGATGGCATTGACGATACTTGGATTATTAAACGACCATTTGGTACCAAGATTACCGTTCATGTGTTCAATCGTTGGGGTAATGTAGTGTATGAAAATGAAAATTATAACAATGACTGGAGGGGTAAAGGGGTGAGCAATTTCTTGGGAGAAGATGTTCCAGAAGGTACTTACTTCTATGCAGTAGAAGCAACAGATTTAAACGGAGCAATAAAAAAATTAGCAGGATCCTTAACCATTGTAAGGTAAAACTGGAATAATTAATGAAGGGAATAAGAAAATATATTAAAATAATAATCATCTCTATAGGGGTGATGCTACTTGCTTGTATAAAGAGCATGGCGCAAACAGAACCTATGTATTCCCAATACATGTACAATATGTTGGGGGTAAATCCTGCCTATGCGGGTAATAGAGAAGCGACTAGTTTTAATGTATTTCAAAGAAGGCAATGGGTGGGATTAGAAGGAGCGCCTCAAACTACTTCGGTGAGTATAGATCAATCTATATTCAATAAAAAAGCTGGTTGGGGTATCCAAATGTACGATGATAAATTAGGCGTAGAAAAAGCGGATGGTATTAATCTAATGACGGCTACTCGAATTCGCGTTTCTGAAAAAGGGATCATTTCAGGTGGATTAAGTTTTGGATTAATGAACTATCGAATAGATTTAATGAATGTAGTCAATAGGTATACCACCACTGACCCTTCCTTTTATTCTAATTTTAATAAATGGACACCAAGTATAGGCTTAGGGCTTTATTACAATACGGATAATTTTTATGCTGGTATTTCAATTCCTAATATATTAAAATCTCGTTTGTCAGCCTTTGATGTAATGAAATCTGGTCTACAAAAAATTAATGCAAAACATATTTTTCTAACAACAGGAATAGTGATTGCATTGAATGAAGACATTAAGCTAAAGCCTTCCACCATGATTAAAATGGTAGAAGGAGCACCCATTGAAGCAGATTTAAATACCAATGTTTGGTTGCATGATTTAGTTTCGATAGGCCTGTCTTATAGAACAGGGGATGCGGTGATTGGTATGGCCGAAATTCAAGCTACTGAGAATTTAAGATTTGGTTATGCCTATGATGTGACAATTTCTCCTTTAAAGTATTACAATAATGGGTCACATGAATTCATGATTAGGTATGAATTTGGCAATACTAAAACAAAAGTAAAATCAACTAGATATTTTTAATGTTGTTAAAAAATTAAAATGAAAAGATTACTCACTATATTTTTACTTTTACTCAGTTTTTATACGGTATTTGCTCAAAAAAGAGCAGCTAAGAGAATTATTAAATTAGCCAATCAAGAAATGAATGATTTTAGGTACGCTTATTCCATC
Organism: Bacteroidota bacterium; assembly: GCA_026391155.1. GTDB lineage: Bacteria > Bacteroidota > Bacteroidia > Chitinophagales > Chitinophagaceae > Sediminibacterium. Next base: position 9,926 of record JAPLEP010000014.1, on the reverse strand, counting down.
CCATTGTATAAGAACTATCTACAAAGAGGATGGTCGGATTCTACTGTGTATTTTAATTTAGGGGAATGTTATGCTAAAGTAAATCAATATGATAGTGCACTGAAGTATTACACCATGGCCAATCATTTTGGAGTGAATACAAAAAATATTATTGCAGAATTACAAGCAAGTACTGGAAATTATGAGGAAGCTAAAAAGGAGTATGTCCATTTAATTAAAAATGGTAAAACTTTACTTACGGAGTCTAGGTTGTATGGGTTTTCAAATTACCGTAATTTTATTGCCGACTCCATCGACTATCAAATTTACCCGATCAGTGTTAATACGCCATTCAATGAATTCAATCCAGTTCCATATAAAGAGGGGTTGGTTTTTGAATCCAATCGAATTAAGCCTAAAATAAGAAAAAATAATAAAAGGTATAAAAAACATCATTCTAGTGAGGAATTTCCTTGGGATGGAGCCAGTTATACTAGTTTGTATTTTTTACCAAGTACAAAAAATATTAGACTAGATAGTACATCTATCTACCAATGGTCAGAGAAGCAATTAAAATATCCAATTAATGATCTAAGTAGGTTATCTAGCAATGATAATAGGAAAATGAATAGTTTTTATGATTTTAAAACTCCTGCCTACAATGATTCAACCATTCAGCTATTTTCCAATGAATTTGATGCCAATTTAAATTTAGGCGCGATATCATTTACTAAAGAAGGCAAAACGGCCTATTATACAAAAAATCAGAAAAAATCAAAGGGGGTTTATCAATTGGAGATTTGGGAATCTAAATTAATAGAGGGGAAATGGAATATAGGCAGTAAGCTATTTATTAATAATCCTGATTATAGCTATTTCCATCCAGCCATCACGCCTGATGGGAAAAGATTATATTATGTCACTGACGAACCTGGCGGGATAGGGGGCACGGACATTTATTATATTGAAAAAAATGATGACGGCTCTTGGAAAGCGACACAAAATGCAGGAAGGGAAATCAATACAGAAGCCAATGAATTGTTTCCTTCTTTTTATGAAGGCAGCTTATATTTTAGTAGCAATGGGCATCCAGGTATGGGTGGCTTAGATATATATAAAGTAGAAAAAAGCAATAAAGGCTCATTGCAAATTAAAAACTTAGGCTATCCCATCAATAGTGCTAAAGATGATTTTGGTTTTGCTGTGAATACCAATACTGGCTTTTTTAGTTCCAACAGAAATGGGAATGATGATATTTATGCTTTTGATCATAAAAAATCTTTTGTAAAAATATCGGGGCGCATATTGGTAGATAGCAATTGTGATTCGAATAAAAAGCTTTATTTATATCAAAAAGATATCGCTGGCAATCAAATCTTAGTGGATAGTAGTCTATTAGATATGAATTGTAATTATCAATTTAGTGTAAGACCTAACAATGAATACGCAATTGTCACTTATGATGAGTTTGGCAATAAATACGAAGCTGATTTAAATTCAACAGGCTATGTTAAAAACAATGATACCTATTCGAAAAATGCTAGTTTAATTAATATCCCGCTTCCTAGAAAAATGATGGAAGAGCGTTTGGCCAAAGAAAAAGCCATTCAATTGGCAGAAGAAATGGCAATGGCTAAATCATTCAAGTTAACCATTGATAGCTTAAAGACTTTGACCAAAGATTATGTGGAACTACATCATCCTTTTGATCAGGTTTTTGTTGTAAAAGAAGATTTGAATAATTACTATAAAATTATTGAAAGAGTAAAACGTATGAAGGGTAAGAAAATTGTAATTGTTTCTGCCGCGGATTGCAATGGCTCATTTGATTACAATGAAAATTTATCAGAACGAAGAGCAAAACGTATTTATGCAACCTTATCTAAATTGTCTAATAATAATGTGATCATAAGAAATGTGGGTGAAAGAGAATTAATAGAAGCCTGTGATAAAGCCAATAACAATAAATCTTTACAACAAGTAAATAGATATAGCTATGTATTTATTTTAGACAAATAAAACCGATGATTTTGAAATTTAAAATATCATTATGATGAGAAGAATTATCACTAAAACGCCAGTAACGCTCGCGCCTAGAGAAAGAGAAATTTTCGACTGCTTGATAACAGGAATGAAAACCAGTGAGATTGCGCAGAAATACGATCTTAAACCCAATACAATTTCTACGATTAAAAAAGTAATTTTTCGTAAATTGGGTATTAGCTCTACTATGGAATTATATAAAATTGCTTTACAAAATCATTTAGTTAAAATTTAAATTATACCGATGAAAAAGATATTATTTACACTGGTTGTTTTAATAGGTTGCTTAAGTGTTCATGCACAAACTACTACAACACCTCAGCCAGTTGATATTGCAAAAGTGTTAAAGTTTACCAATGACAATTATGATATGGGTAAAATTGCTTTTGGCAAGCCCACTGAATTTACAGTAAGCATTCAAAATATTAGTAATTATAATATTAGTTTAGACAATGTAATGGTGGGTTGTGGTTGTACCACTCCAAAATATACCAAGGATCAAGTAATTCTTCCTGGCGCAACGGCCACGGTGGTTTTAGGTTTTAATGGATCTGCGGTAGGTATTTTTTCTAAATCCGCGACGCTCTTTTTTAGTGGTAACTTAACTAAGGCGGTTTCCTTTCATGGGGAAGGGGTGCAGTAGTGTTCGTTCGCTTTTTAAGTTTTTTTAATATTAGAGGAAATTTGATATTATTGTGATATATCATAATTCTTAAAACCAATTTTATTTCTTTTTATAGGATTGGCATCTTTTTCTATCAATTTTTTTAGTACTAAAAATATATTTTCAATATCACTACTATTCCCTTTAACTTCTTTTTCGAGTTTGACCAATTGTATTAAAATGTCTTTTTGAGTCAATGTGAATGATCTTAATTTTGTAAAAACTCTAATAATACTAATATTTACTTCAATAGCAGTCTCACTATTCAAAATACTCGATAACATTGCTACTCCTTGCTCTGTAAATGCATTTGGTTGTCTCCTGTTTCCTCCCCAACTTGAAGTCGCATTTTGCGACCTCAAGTGCTGAGTCTCTTTTTCAGAAAGTGTAAACATAAAATCCTTTGGAAAACGTTTTAAATTTCGTTTAAGTTGTTCATTTAGTCTTTTAGTTTCGACACCATACATTTCAGCTAAATCAAAGTCCAGCATTACCTTGTGATTTCTAATCACATGAATTTTATTCATTATTTTTTCTTCTTCAACTAACTTGACCAATGAATTTTTTGACATTAAATGTATTTTTTGTGAATTTAGATGTAAGTCTTGAAACAACTTTAATTACAGGAATAGATAGTTTTCTAAATTTTTAAATTAGGATTGCCCTCGCTTTGCCCCCAAGGATTACCTCCCTTCGGTCGGTGATCCTTATTAAAATTTATTTTTAAATAAATCCCCAACGGGCTGCCGTCGCTTTGCTCCGGCAGCCCGTTGGGGGGCGAGAAGGAACAAAAATGGCTATTAGCCATGGGTTTATGCCCAAAAGCAAATGGCTACGCCATTTTATGTCTTACTTCAAAACTTGCGCATTAAAGCAAGCTTTATTCTTCTGCCATCAAATTGCTGCGCAATTTCAAATGCTTCGTTCGCATCAAAATCGAAGCAAGCTTCATTTTGCTGCTCCCTCAGCATTTGCTCACTCCGTTCGCTTTTGGGCATGAAAAAAGGGGCTTTTAGCCCCTTTTTTGTTCCTTCTGCGGAGAGTTAGGGATTCGAACCCCAGGACCTGTTACAGTCAACAGTTTTCAAGACTGCCGCATTCGACCGCTCTGCCAACTCTCCGCGGCAAATGTAGGAAGGGAATGCCAATTTTGCAAAAATACTTGTATTTAATAGGGGTAAAGAATTGAGCTAATTTATTGACTACCATGTATCTTTACAAAAATGGTCTAGGTGAAAGAATTATCGGCATTAAATGTGTTTTTTTGGAAGTATAGGTTCCGGTTTTTTACTGGAATTCTACTAGTTATTGCGACCAATTACCTGGCCGTTTTAGCCCCTCAAATTACCGGTTATGTGGTGGGTTTGGTACAAGCTAAACTTCCTGGGGGTAAGCCGGCCCCATCCATACATAATGAATTAATCGTCGACTGGATTAGTAACTTAAGCAATAGCCAGAATTTTAGCTTTGGATGGTTGATTACTTTTTGTAGTATCACCATTTTGGTCTTGGCCATTGTAAGAAGCATTTTTATGTTTTTTATGCGTCAAACCATTATTGTAATGAGTAGACATATCGAATATGACCAAAAAAATCAGGTCTATAACCATTACCAAAAACTAGACACAGAATTCTACAAAACACATAGCACAGGTGATTTGATGAGCCGTATTACCGAAGATGTGAGTAGGGTGCGCATGTATACCGGCCCCTCTTTAATGTACTTGATTAATTTGGTTTCCTTGATTGGCTTTTGCTTGTACAATATGTTTAGTAAGGATGTACGCCTTAGTTTATATGTGTTAGCGCCCCTTCCAATTTTAGCCATCACAATTTATTTTGTCAATAGCATCATCAATAAAAAAAGTGAAGAAATTCAAGGTCAACTTTCTGATTTAACTACCAATGCTCAAGAATCTTATTCTGGTATTAGAGTCATCAAATCTTTTGTACAGGAAAAAGCCATGCTTGGTTTTTTCAAAGCCAACAGCGAACTATACCGTAAAAATGCAGTGAGCTTAGCTAAGGTGGAAGCTTTTTACGCACCTACCATGGCATTGATGATAGGCTTAAGTACACTGCTCACTATTTATTTAGGTGGTTTGGAAGCATTGCATGATCCAAGAAAAGTGGGAACGATCATTGAATTTGTGATCTATATCAACATGCTCACTTTCCCTGTAAGTGCCATTGGATGGACTGCAAGCATGATTCAGCGCGCGGCTGCATCTCAAAAAAGATTGAATGAATTTTTATCCATTCAGCCCATCATCACCAATAAAAATACTCAGGTCATTCCTGCCATTAAAGGCGATATACATTTCAATAACGTTGGCTTTGTTTATCCGCATTCTGGTGTGCATGGACTATCTAATTTTGAATTGACGATTAAAGCCGGTCAAAAAGTATTGGTACTTGGAAAAACAGGTGCAGGAAAAACTTCTCTGGCACAATTGCTTACTCGAATGTATGAAACCAATGAAGGTTCCATTAGCATTGATGGGGTAGATGTAAATAAGATGAATGTGCAACAATTAAGAAAAGAAATTGGTTATGTACAACAGGATGTTTTCTTGTTTAGTGATTCTGTCGAAAACAATATACGATTTGGTTTGACGAATTTGGTGGGTAAAGAAGAAGTATACAAGGCAGCCGAAGCGGCCCATGTATTGAATGAAATCAACAGCTTACCCAATCAATTTGACACCTTGGTAGGAGAAAGAGGTACTACTTTGAGTGGTGGTCAAAAACAAAGAGTAGCCATTGCAAGGTCTTTGATCAAAAATCCGAGCATTTATATTTTTGACGACTGCTTGAGTGCGGTGGATGCCAATACCGAACAAGCCATTTTGTTTAACTTGCAATCCTATATTAAAGACAAAACTTCCATTTTTATTACCCATCGTATATTTTTTAGCATGCCTTTTGATCTTATCATATATTTAGAAGACGGCTATATTGCAGAAATGGGCACCCACGAAAGTTTGTTAGTCAAAAATGGTTTGTATGCCGAATTGTATCGAGCTCAACAAACTAAGGAAATGCATTAAATTAAAGCATTAAAATTTCAATATTTCAAGAACATTTTATATTTTTAGTATATACAGTAAAAGATTATGGAGCAAGAAAATTACGACAACAGTAGCGACCGCAAAATTGAAAGTGTATTTAGTAGTCGAGTGCGTGCAGGGAAAAGAAGAACTTATTTTTTTGATGTAAGGGCTACCCGTGCAAATGATTACTTTTTAACCATTACAGAAAGTAGAAAACGTTTTGATAACAATGGATACGATCGTCACAAAGTTTTTATTTACAAAGAAGATTTTAATAAGTTCATCAAGGCCATTACTGAAGCCATTGATTTTGTGAAAACAGAATTGATGCCCGATTTTGATTTTGACGCATTTAATCACGAGGGTGAAGAGCCTTATGAACCAGCTGTTAATACTGAGGCAAGCCTAACACCATCATCACCAACTACTCCAGAAGCAGCTGCTCCTGTTCCAACACCTGTACAGGAGGATCATGATCATGATGAACAAATCGTGATCACCGAAAAGAAACCTTTGGAAGCAAGAGATACACCTGCTAGTGCTGGAGACAATTTAAGCACAGAGGAAGTAGACAAATGGTAATTAGGAGTAGCGCGTTTTCTTATAATTTTTTAAGCATCCAGATATCACAGCCGCAGTGGCCACTATTGCCCATGGCTTGAGTCATTCTTTCAAATCCCACATTTTCATAGATAGCGACTGCCTTGGAAAGTTCGGGCATGGATTCTAAATATACTTGAGTGTATCCATTCTCTTTGGCCCATTGCATGGATTGTAACAATAATTTTTTTCCTAGTCCTGTGCCTCTTGCTGTATTGCTTAAGTACAATTTAACCAATTCACAAGTGCCTGTTGGTAAGCCTTCGGTTGGAAAAATACCACAGCCGCCCACGATGGTTCCATCAATTTCAGCAATATAATAAACCGATCCTGCGCTTTGAAACAATTCAAATAAATGATCGGTGGTGGAATCGTAATAAACAGTGCCAGGTTTATTGGCGCCAAATTCTGTTAATGCTGCACGAATCACTGAAGCAATGGCTACATTGTCTTTTAGTTCAATATTTCTTATCGTAATAGTGGAGGCCATTTAAATTATTTTTTCCAATTCTTATATTGGTTAATCAATCCATTGGTAGAACTATCGTGTCCACTGACAGGTTGGTTGTCGACAAGTTCTGGTAAAATTTTATTGGCTAATTGCTTGCCTAATTCTACACCCCACTGGTCATAACTAAATATATTCCATATTACGCCTTGTGTAAATATTTTGTGTTCGTAACAAGCAATTAAAAGTCCTAAGGTACTTGGTGTAATTTTTTTGACTAAAAAAGAATTGGTGGGTTTGTTGCCTGCAAATACTTTAAAGGGGGCAAGGAATTCAATTTCTTTTTCAGATTTTTTATTGGCTTTTAATTCGGCGGTCACCTCGGCTTGTGTTTTACCATTCAATAAGGCTTCGGTTTGTGCAAAATAATTGCTCAACAATTTATCATGATGATCACCGATAGGGTTTTGACTGATCGCAGGTGCGATAAAATCACAAGGAATCACCAAGGTGCCTTGATGTATTAATTGATAAAAAGCATGTTGACCATTGGTGCCTGGCTCTCCCCAAATTACAGGACCTGTACTATAATTAACAGCAGTGCCATTGCGATCTATATATTTACCATTGCTTTCCATATTTCCTTGTTGGAAATAAGCAGCAAAACGATGCATGTATTGATCATAGGGCAAGATGGCTTCCGATTGTGCACCAAAGAAATTCGTATACCAAATGCCTAATAAAGCCATGATTACTGGAATATTTTTTTCGAATTTTTCAGTTTTAAAATGTTGGTCTGCTTGGTGTGCACCTTTCAATAAGGCTTCAAAATTTTCATAGCCAATGGTTAATGCTATGGATAAACCAATCGCACTCCATAAAGAATATCTTCCACCCACCCAATCCCAGAACTCAAACATATTTTTACTGCTAATGCCAAATGCATTCACTGCTTTTTCATTCGTACTTAAGGCCACAAAATGGGTTGCAATATGTTTTTCATCTACCGCTTTTTCTAAAAACCAAGTTCTTGCCGTATGGGCATTGGTCATGGTTTCTTGGGTGGTAAAAGTTTTAGAGGCAATTAAGAATAAAGTTTCTTCTGCATTTACTTTTTTCAAAGTTTCTGCAATATGCGTTCCGTCAACATTACTTACAAAATAAACTTGAATACCATCTACCCAATAAGGTTTTAAAGCTTCCGTCACCATTACAGGGCCTAAATCACTTCCGCCAATACCAATATTTACAATGGTTTTAATTTTTTTACCCGTATACCCTTTATGCTCGCCACTATGTATAGCATTACAAAAGGTTTTCATTTGCTGCTGCACTCTTTTAATTTCAGGAAGAATGTTTACTCCATCCACTAAAATAGAACTAGCAGTAAAATCACGAAGGGCTGTATGAAGTACGGCTCTATTTTCTGTTTCATTAATGGCCTTGCCTTCGTACTGTGCTTTAATGGCTTTTTCTAATCCGCATTCTTTCGCTAATTGTAATAACAATTGCAAAGTCTTGTCGGTGATAATATTTTTAGAGTAGTCAAATAAAATATCTGAAGTGCTAATTGAATATTGATCAAATCTTGTTGGATCCGCTGCAAATAAATCTTTCATTTGTTTACGGTTCATCTCTTCCTCAAAATGCTTTTTTAATACAAACCAGGCCTGTGTCGATGTTGGGTTAATTCTTTCTAACATGTTTATAATTTCTCTTTTGTAGTTTCTATTTTATAATTTCTTTTTATAGTTTCTCTATCGTTGCTAATGTGCTAGCTAGCATCTCATTCGTAATATCTAAATGAACTACAAAACGAATAAGTGCGGGAGTCATCGCTATAACTAAAATATTTTTTTCTTTTAAGGCAGCTGCTAGTTGAGTAGCATTGTATTTTCCATCGATATGCGCAATCACAATATTAGTTTCAACTTCAAAAATTTCTTTTACAAATTCCTTTTTCAACAATGCATTTTTTATTTCTAATGCCTTGGAATGATCTTCTTTTAATCTATCAATATTGTTATCTAAGGCATAAATACCAGCAGCCGCCAAAGAACCAGCTTGTCGCATTCCCCCTCCAAAAACCTTACGCCATCTTCTTGCTTTTTTTATAAATGGGGTAGATCCTAATAATACACTTCCTACTGGGGCGCCCAATCCTTTGCTCAAACAAATAGATATGGAATCAAATACTTTTCCATATTGTTTAGGGTCTTCTTTTTTATGCACTATCGCATTGAATAATCTGGCACCATCTAAGTGCAAGCCTAAGCCATGGGCCTTAGTTATTTTTTGAATGGCTTCGATTGCTGAAAATTCATAACAAGCACCACCGCCTCGGTTACAGGTATTTTCCAAGCTTACTAATCTAGAAATGGGCTTGTGGACATCTTCTGGGTTAATGGCCGCTAAAACCTGGTCGGCAGTGATTCTGCCTCGGTCTCCTCGTAGTAATTTCACTGAACTACCTGAATTAGAGGCAATCCCACCGCCTTCGTATTGGTAAATATGGGATAATTCCTCGCAAATCACTTCATCACCTGCCTGGGTATGGGTTTTAATGGCCAATTGATTGGTCATGGTACCGCTAGGGCAGAATAAGCCAGCTTCCATCCCAAAAAGGGTGGCTGTTTTAGCTTCCAAGGCATTGATACTAGGATCTTCCCCAAACACATCATCTCCCACTGGGGCTGCTTGCATATAGGCCAACATGGCTGGGGTGGGAAGGGTTACGGTATCTGATCTAAAATCAATCATGCTGCGAAGATAAATCTCGGGGGGTGATTATCCTTATAAATTTTAGAAAATGGACGCTTTTTTGGCTTAAAAAATGTGCATAAATGCTTTGTAATCAATATTTGTCTAATTAATTTCAAAATTGTACCTTTGCCGACTGACATTGGTTAATTTTTCCTTATATTAACGTTTGTGGAGCACAACTTTTTTAGACATTTCAACGTTATACAATTAAATAAATTCTTTGCATGAGGCAGCTTAAAATTGCTACACAGATTACGAACAGAGATTCTCAAGCGGTTGAAAAGTACTTACAAGAGATTTCTAAGATTTCAATGATCAATCCTGAAGAGGAAACCACTTTAGCGCAACGTATTAAAATGGGCGATCAGCGTGCATT
>JAPLEP010000024.1:0-34889 GCA_026391155.1 Bacteroidota bacterium | reverse complement strand
GCCATTCTAATTTTTGGTAATCCTGAATCATCGAACCTAAAAACTTAAATTCATAAGGACCACCAAAAGTTACCCCAATGGTTTGACCAGCCCAGCCCCCTTTAATTTTATCTTGCAAACTTTGTTTGCTAATGGTGACTACTTGTTTGTCTTTAAAAATTTTATTGGGTGCTTGCTGCGCCATCGAAGCCATACCCATCAATAAAAAATTAGCCACTAAGGCATAAGTAAATAATTTTTTCATAAGCATCGTTTAAAAAGTTGGAATAGCAGTTAAAGCTTTGTCCATTCCATGTATGCTTAAATATACAAATTATTTTGCATGCAAATGAAGCAGCCTAAAGAATTTTTCTTCTTCAAATTCAATGACATCGCCAGGCTGCATGGTGCCTATTTCAATTTGCTCAATGGAAGTTCTGATGAGTCGAATGCATTTATGGTTAACGGCGGCCACCATCTTGCGTACCTGATGAAATCTACCTTCCGTTAAAGTAATTTCCAACCAACTACTTTGCACATTGGGGTGCAAGGGTTTGTCCACTTTGGATAAACCAATGGGTTCGTCGAGCATGTTAACTAAGCAAGGCGTGGTTTTAAAAACAAGCCCATTGGTTGCGCTGATTTCAATGCCTGCTGCTAATTTTTTTACAATCTCCGCTGTAACCTTATTTTTTACTTGTACCAAATAAGTTCTAGTATGTGGTACAGCGCCTTGAAACAATAGTTTTGTAATTTTTTTATTGGTGGTGAGTAGCAATAGGCCTTCTGAATTTTGATCCAAACGTCCAATGGCGTGCGTGCCCTCAGGAAAAGAAAAATTTAATTGATGTAATAAATTCACTTGATGGGTACTTACAAACTGTGAAACCATATTCACTGGTTTGTACACAACAAAATATCGATGTGGCTGCATAGCAGCAAATTACTTAATATTGCATATGCAACAAGCTTCTACCGATCCTTTACATGGAAAAACCTTAGAATTTATTGTCACTGAACTAGTGAAATATTTTGGTTGGGAGGATTTAGGACAGCATATCCCTATCAATTGCTTTAACAGCAACCCTAGTATTCAATCTAGTTTAAAGTTTTTACGCAAAACCCCTTGGGCACGTACCAAGGTGGAACAATTGTATGTTCGAATAATTAAAAACTAAGTTCATTTAATTTTTCTGTAGGATTCATCATATAGGTAATCATGGTGTTATCATTCATTAGTTCCACCACCCTAAATCCTTTATAAGCAGTTCCCCAGTTACCTCCAATATGCGCATCAAATATAAAAGGTACTTTGCCAACCATTTTAAAGCCATCTTGATCATGTTCGTGGCCATGAAAAACAGCCTTTACATTTGGATACTTTTTGATGAAGTCAAATACAGCAGGAGTATTAATCGCATTCGCGGTCCATTTTGCCTGTGGAATATGAATAAATAAGAAACAATTTTTTTTATTTTTATGCTCCTCTAATCTATTGGACAACCATTCCAAGTCAGGTGACAAATAAGTGCCTATTTCATCGGAAGTATCCCCTAATAAAATGGCATTCTGTTTTATAGATACATCATGATTTAAAGGATAGCCCCAAACTTGTTTCCATAAATCAGCACTAACCATATCGTGATTGCCTCTCGTAACATAAAAGGGCATGTTCAAACTAGTTAGTTTTGATTTAACCTGAGGCAAAAAAAACTTTTCATTATGTATGAGATCTCCATTGATCACACAAAAATCTAAGGGATTTTGTTCATGAAACAAATTAACCTGCTGGGTTAAAGTGTCCATCATTTCTTGATAAGGTGTATTGGGTTGTCCATAGTGCGCATCCGATGCGACTACAAAGCGTAACTGTACTTTATCTTTATAAAGCATCACTTCCTCCGCACTGCAGCTGGCAATTTCACCAGAAAGAAAAAAGACAGAAGCAAAGGAAATATTTTTAATAAATTTTCTGCGCGAATCCATTGGTAATTTATCTGTAGTCATAATAAATCTATTATTGACTAAAAATACAAATTTTAAAACACTTCTCCCAAGTTCATAAAAATTCCTTTGGAACCTCCTTGACCAATGCCATAGTCGATCGCTATATTCGTATTGGAATGTTTACTTAGTTTAATACGAATTCCTGCTCCATAGCCAGGTAAAAAATTTTGTAAAGGCTTGCCCTGACGCTCTGAAACAGATTGGATATTCGCAAAAAGAACGCCTCCTAGAAATCCATTCTCGGTAATTCCAAAACGGTATTCAGACTCTGCAAATACAAATTTATCTCCTCTAAACCTACCTTGTATATACCCTCTACCGGTATTGTTATAAGTATCTGAGGCAGTACTAGGTAAATCTAAATAAGGTTGTTTACCCTTAATAGTGAAAACATTATAAGACCAAAATGCTAAAATATTTTTACTGTTCGCAGGAAAAGGTATATACTTTCTATAGTCCAATAAAATAGACTGCCAGTTTTGATCACTTCCTAAAATTTTAAGATTATTTCTATACACTAAATTAAAATAGCTACTGTTAGGGGCAGGATTAGAAACTTGTTTTCTAGTGTCGTATAATAAATTAAGCAGCAAACCTATGGAGGTAGATTGTTTCGTTATGCCATATTCAGTAAAGCCTATCAAGGGCTTATTCATAGTGGTAGTATCTGTTATATTCCAACGATAGTCTATGTTTAAGCCTGGCCCAAAATATAAATTAGGGGCTATTTTTTTAACAATAGATTGATGCAATTTAATGTATGAATAATCCAAATTATCAAATAATTTTAAATCACTACTGCCTCCTAATCCAAAATCCTTTTGTGGAAATTTTAAATAGGCCCAACTAGTATTAATGTTATAATCGTTATTTTTTAACCAAATATTGGAGACCATTTGAGCAATCACCTGTTTATTTTGCGTATACTTTAATTCAGAAGAGACAAAGGAATGGTTATCGGTACTTTTTTTTACAGGTAAAATAAAGTTTGCATTTATAGAACTTGCAAAACCTGTGGCTAAACTATATTCCACTGCAGGAATAAATGTAAGTAAGGTTTTATTTTGCTTTTCATCTTGACTGCGTATTTTATTCACTTTAAAAACTCGGTATAATCCATCTACAAAGTCTACCATGGAATCTAACCCTGGTTGTTTATACAATCCTAAAGTAAAAATATTTTTTTGATGGTTGGATTGATGGCCTAGGGTGCTATCCTGCGCAGTTAAGTTTATGGAAATAAAGAAACTAAGAAAAAAGGATAATTTAATAAGACTCCATTTCATATGCTATTGAGTTACTTCTAAGCTTTTTGCTTCTATTGTAATTGCTAATAATAGTGCAAAGATAACTCAAATGCTTGTTAATTAATGCTTTCGTTCTTTGATTAAGCACCCATTGGCTATACACCGCTTATATAATGGGAAAGAAAATTCCTTCTAAATTCAAAATATTATTAATAGATTTACGATAGAGATTTCATAAATACTTAAAACCACAAAATCATGAGTAATAATCGCAGAAATTTTATTAAAAATATTGGGGGGTCTATGGCTTTGTTGGCTGTAGGAAAAACCGCCTCTGCTGCAAATACAAGCACTGCTTCTATTTTAAATTCAAAAATCAAAGTAAGCGCCAATGATAAAATACGCATTGGCTTAATTGGTTCAGGTATCATTGGTCATTACGATACCTCTACTGCTTTAAAAGTACCAGGGGTAGAATTAGTAGCAGTTTGTGATTTATATAAAGGCCGTTTAGAAGGGGCCAAGGAAACCTGGGGTAATGATTTATTTACTACGCAAGATTATAGAGAACTATTAGCTAGAAAAGACATAGATGCAGTTTTGATTTGCACACCCGATCACTGGCATCAAAAAATATCTATTGATGCCATGCGTGCAGGCAAACATGTGTATTGTGAAAAACCAATGGTGCAAAAAATTGAACAAGGTTGGGGTGTCATCAATGCGCAGAAAGAAACCGGTAAGGTATTTCAAGTGGGCAGTCAAATGGCAAGTTCCGTGAGCATATTGGAAGCCAAAAGATTATTAGCTGCAGGCACGATTGGAGAATTAACCATGGTAGAATCTTTTTGTGATCGTTCTGATGCAAGAGGTGCTTGGGCTTATTCTATTCCAACAGATGCCTCTCCAGAAACTATTGATTTTGATACCTTCTTAGGCAATGCCCCTAAAGTACCCTTTGAAGCAAAACGCTTTTTCAGATGGCGTAATTATGGAGCCTATGGAACGGGCGCCGCAGGCGATTTAATTGTGCATTTATTAACGGGTATACATACGGTAACAGGTGCAGTGGGGCCAGAGAAAATTATGAGTGTGGCTAATTTAAAATTATGGAAAGATGGTAGAGACTCTTTTGATATTATTAATGCAGTGATGGATTATAAAACAAATGAAAAACACAATGCATTTCATGTAGTGACCAGAGTGAACTTAACTGACGGAGAAGGTAAGGGCCCCTTTGGTATAAAGCTAATTGGAACAGAGGGTGTGATAGAATCTTTTGGCAATGGCTTAGTGGTAAAAACATTGAAAAGACGCGCTGCGCCAGGTTATGGCGGCTATGATTCTTTTGAAAGTTTTTCTAATAAACAAAAAGAAGATTTTAAAAAATGGTACCAATCGGAGTATGGCAATGACACAGAGGGCGGCTATGATTTAGGAAAAGAAAGCAAATTTGAAGCGCCCAAGAATTACGATGATCGCTTAGACCATATGATTGTATTTTTTAACGCCATTAGAACAGGCAGCAAAATTTACGAAGATGCTTCTTTTGGTTTGAGAGCTGCGGCACCTGCGATTGCTTGTAATTTAAGTGCGCAACAAAACAAACCTATTTTGTGGGATCCGATTGGAATGAAACTAGTTTAATTATTTTTTATCTTCTAATTCGTATTTAACAAAAGCAAACTTCTTACCATCGGGTGACCAAGAAGGAACATTGATAGTACCTTGACCTCCAAAGAAAGGCTCTGTTAAATCCTTAATGGATTTATCTTCTAAATTCACCAATCTCAATTTTACTTGCATACCAAATGGGTGTTTCTGTACTTGGTCTTCTATATAACTTATAATAGTGGCTTGTTTACTATTAGGACTAATATGTGCAAACCAATTGGAATAATTATCGAAAGTAACTTGCTCTGGCTTGGATCCATCGGGATGCATTCTCCAAATTTGCATTTTCCCAGATCTATATGAATTGAAATAAATATATTTTCCATCAGGGCTATATTCGGGACCATCATCTAAATCTTCTGCATCTGTTAATCTTATTTCAGCTCCACCTTCAGCACTCATCGCATACACATCATAATTGCCATTACGCTCAGCACAATACACAATGGTTTTACCATCAGGTGAAACGCCATGCCAATAAGAAGGTGTATTGGCAGTAAGTCTCATAGGATTACCTCCTTCACTTGCTACTTTAAAAATAAAGGAAGAGCCTTCTTTAATAGAGGGGATGCCACTTGAAATAAATAAAGTCTTGCCATCAAAAGTATAGCCATGATCGTTATTCGCATTTTTAATATCGCCTGTTGGAAGTACCCCTAATTTATCCCCCTTAATGCTCACCTTTTCCAATATACCCGATGCATTAATTAATAAAAACTTGCCGTCATGAGACCAATTGGGCGCTTCAAAATGTCTTTTTTCTTTTAGAATAAGTTCTGCTTTCCCAGTTTCAAGCGTATATATATACATAGCGCTAATGACTGCTTTTCCTTCTGAAATTTGTGCATTTAGTTGCAATGCAAAAAAGCAGAAGCATAGGAAGTTTACAATAATTTTCATAGAAGCCATTTTTGGTTTATACATTAGACCTTTGAACAAGATCATTTTAATACTAATAAATATAAGTAAATTTACATCACTCTTTTAAAAAATAGTATGAACAGAAGCGAACAATTACAAGCCCTAGCCACCGACACTTTTTGGGATATTATTGTAATTGGAGGAGGTGCTACAGGATTGGGAACCGCACTTGATGCGAGCTTAAGAGGATACAAAACCCTACTTTTAGAAGGACATGATTTTGCCAAGGGCACTTCTAGTAAATCCACCAAATTAGTACATGGTGGAGTGAGGTACTTAGAACAAGGCAATATTAAATTGGTCAGAGAAGCGCTAAGAGAAAGAGGCTTTCTATTAAAAAATGCACCACATTTAACATCCGTACAAACTTTTATTGTACCCGTATTTAGTTGGTGGGAAAAAATGTTTTATGGAATTGGTTTAAAATTTTACGATTTACTTTCTGGAAAATTATCACTAGGCGATACACAAATACTTTCTAAAAAAGAAACCGTCGCACACCTCCCTACGATCAATGCCGAAAAATTAAGTGGTGGTATTTTATATTTTGATGGTCAGTTCGACGATAGTCATTTAGCCATTGAGCTAGCTGCTACTGCTATGAATAAAGGAGCTACTATAATTAATTATTGTAAGGCGATTGGATTTATCAAAACCAATGATAAAATTACAGGAGTAGAATGCATAGATGTACTATCGGAAAAAAAATATACACTTAAAACAAAGGTGGTTGTAAATGCTACAGGTGTTTTTACGAATGCCATTGTGCAAATGGATGATCATTTACAACATGATTTAGTCAGCCCTTCCCAAGGAATTCATTTGGTCGTAGATGCTAAATTTTTTCCTGGCATAGATGCCATGATGATTCCTAAAACAGATGATGGCCGTGTTTTATTTGCGGTGCCCTGGCATAATAAAGTAGTTTTAGGTACTACAGATACCCCTATTGAGGAAATTTCATTTGAACCAAAACCATTGGAGGAGGAAATAGAATTTATCATTAAACATATAAATAGGTATTGTACAACACTCATAACAAGGACCGATATCAATAGTGTGTATGTAGGCCTAAGGCCATTAGTCAAGCAAAAAAGAAAAGGAAGTACAGCATTGATATCGCGTGAACATCATTTAAGTGTTTCCCCTAGTGGTCTAATTACTATTACTGGTGGCAAATGGACCACTTATCGAAAAATGGCAGCAGATGCGGTGGACAATGCAGGCTTTATTGGGAAATTAAATAAAGAAAAATGTACATCTGCACATACGCCAATTGGCGATGAGGCATTGAAAGAAAATCGAATACAAGAGATTTTGAAACATGATGCTTCATTAAAAGAATTAATTCACCCTAGCTATCCATTTATAAAAGCATTAATAGTATATGCTGTGAAATATGAAATGGCTATGTGTATTGAAGATATTTTAGCTAGGAGAATTAGATTACTTTTTTTAGATGCAAAAATTGCTATAGCACTTGCCCCCATGGTGGCAGGCATAATGGCTTCTTATTTAAACAAAGATAAAAATTGGGAAGCAGGGCAAGTAGCCAAGTTTACCCAATTAGCAGATCAGTACCTTTTAAAATAAATTATGTAAATTAGGGGCCGGATGAAAAATTTAAAAGTCGAAAATATTGACGATTATATAGCCACTCAACCACTTGAAAAAAGAGCGACGCTAGAAAAGTTTAGAGCAATCCTACAGAAGGCAGCTCCCAAGGCCACCGAAGTAATTAGTTATGGCATGCCCGCTTTTAAACAAGAAGGCATTTTAGTGTATTTCGCAGCTTTTAAGCACCATTATGGGTTTTTTCCCACCGCTAAGCCTATAGAAATTTTCAAAAAAGAGCTACTCCCCTATAAAACATCCAAAGGGGGTATTCAGTTTCCTGTAGACAAACCACTTCCTGTTAAACTAATTCAGGCCATCGTTAAGCTACGTATTGCTCAAAACAAAGAAAAAGCAGCTTTAAAAGGCAAGAAAACCTAGTCATTAACTGCTCAGACCCATCTCCACCCCTCTATTTCTTAAAAATAAGTTAAAGAAAATATTTTCTATTAAACCAAGTTTAAGGTTTGCTGTCCTAAGCACATATTTAGCTTGATTACAATTCAGCAATTAAAGCTAGTGCTACTTTTTATTATTAATGTTAAACAAAACTAAGTAAGATGAAAAAAACAAGCCAACCCTTTTATTTGTCAATTCTTATGATTGGTCTATTAGCAAGTTGCTCAAAAAAAGACATCAGTACAACATTAGTAAGTAGCAACCTTACAACATCAGATACTGCAATAGTAGCAGCAGATAAATTAGCTACATTGGCAGTTGTGGTAGATCCCTATGCCGCCATTAAATTAAGCTTTGGTAATAATATTGATCCTAGAAATTTATTGAATTATGCCAATCAAGCTAAACCTGCTTATATTTTAAAAGACAATTCAAGAAATAATCCAATCACCAATTCAAAAGCAACCTTAGGCAGGGTGCTTTTTTATGATAAAAATCTAAGCACCAACAATACCATTTCTTGTGGAAGTTGTCACAAACAAAATCTTGCTTTTAGTGATATCGCCCCTGTTAGTGATGGAGTGGAAGGTGGCAAAACTGTAAGGCATTCTATGCGCTTAATCAATTCAAGATTTGCAAGAGAAACAAAATTCTTTTGGAATGAAAGAGCCTTAACATTGGAGCTGCAAACTACCATGCCTATTCAGGATCATTTGGAAATGGGTTTTAGTGGTTTAAGTGGGAGAGGCAATATGATCAGTTTGTTGGCTAAACTTTCAAAAATTAATTACTACAAAGAATTATTCAGATTTGTTTATGGCGATACCACAGTAACAGAAGCAAGAATGCAGGAATCATTGGCTCAATTTGTAAGAAGTATACAGTCTTTTGATTCAAAATACGATGCAGGAAGAACCTTGGTTAGAAATGAGAATGATGCCTTTCCAAATTTCACCGCTGTTGAAAATACAGGTAAAAACTTGTATATGACACCGCCAGTATTTAATGCTGCAGGCTTAAGGGTCACTGGAGGTGCAGGATGTAATGGTTGTCATAATGCCCCAGAATTTGATATTGATCCCAACTCAAGAAACAATGGCATTATAGGACTTTTTGGTAGCACCACCATCGAGGTGAATGATACAAGAGCCCCTTCTTTAAGAGATTTAACAAAAAAAGATGGTAGTATCAATAGCCCAATGATGCACAATGCAGCTTTTAATAGTTTGCGTGGGGTTTTAGGCCATTACAATAACATTCCTTTAAACAATAGAAATAATAACCTAGATGCAAGATTAAGAATAGCTAATACAGGTCAGAGACTTAATTTAACTCCCACTGAAACAGATGCTATTGTTGCATTTATGAATACACTTGCAGGCACCAATGTTTATGTAGATAGAAAATGGGGCAATCCATTTTTAATTCCTTAAACTTCAATTGCTTTATTGATAAAGTGAATGAGTGGGGATAAGGCATCAAAACAAGTAACTACTTTTTTGACTAAGTTTTTGTTGATTGCTTCCTCATTGGTAATTTCCATTGTAGCTACAAAGTTTTTTAATTTCAAAAACTCAATGGCAGGATTGTCTAACTCATAGCCTTTAGGGGGTCGCACTAATTTTTCTGTTTCGGTTAAGCCTCCATAATGAGTTTTAAACTTTTTCTCATGGACAATACCTTTGAATTCATCAAAGCAATAATCAATTTCTTGTCTTAATTTTTTTAGTTCAGGTGCCATAGGCATCCAAAAACCACCTCCAATAAAGCAGGCACCTGGTTCTAAATGAAAATAATAACCAGCGCAATCAATTTTTTTTCCACCCTTGCTAAAACTTGCACCAAAATTAGTTTTATAGGGATCCTTGTTTTTACTAAATCGAACATCTCTATTAATTCTAAAAACACATTGCTTAGGTTCTAAATTGACTAAGGTTTTGTCTTTCAATTTCATCCCATCAAGCACAGCCGACACAAACTGGAAATAATCCTGTTTTGCATTTTCATACTTAGGCCTATTTTTCTCAAACCATACTCTATTATTATTCTTTTTAAGTGCTTGTAAAAACTGCAGTGTGGCTGGCTGAATCATAGGTTGTTGATTGAAGTATACAATTGCCTAAATTTAATACAAGATTTTTGATAAAAATTAATAAATACTAAGGTTCTGATTAAATACCTACTTAACTTTAGCACTCAAAATAAAAAACCATGCCCAATACCAAATCATACGCAGCATTAAGTGCCACTACTCCTTTAGAAGCTTATTCCTTTGATAGAAGAACCTTAGGAGAAAACGATGTTCAAGTAGAAATTCTTTATTGTGGTGT
Organism: Bacteroidota bacterium; assembly: GCA_026391155.1. Lineage (GTDB taxonomy): Bacteria > Bacteroidota > Bacteroidia > Chitinophagales > Chitinophagaceae > Sediminibacterium. The sequence continues at coordinate 24,718 of JAPLEP010000024.1, read as the reverse complement.
TTGTCATAGCGACCTGCATCAAGCTAAAGACGAATGGGGTGGCTCTGTTTATCCAATGGTGCCAGGTCATGAAATTGTTGGTAAGGTTACTGCCGTTGGAAGCGGTGTTAGCAAATTCAAAATTGGTGATTTAGCAGGTGTGGGTGTAATGGTGGATAGTTGCAGAACTTGTAAAAATTGTCAAGAGAGTTTAGAACAATATTGTGCCGAAGGCATGACAGGTACTTATAATGCTAAAGAAAGAAATGGTAAAGGGATTACCATGGGTGGCTATTCCACTCAAATAGTAGTGAACGAGCGTTATACATTTCATATTTCACCTAAATTAGATTTAGCAGCAGTGGCTCCTTTATTATGCGCAGGCATTACCACTTATTCTCCCTTAGTATTTGCTGGTGTAAAAAAAGGAATGAAGGTAGCCGTTGTAGGATTAGGTGGATTAGGTCATATGGGTGTAAAGTTCGCCGTTTCTTTTGGCGCAGAAGTAACTGTAATTAGCACTTCTCCTTCTAAAGAAGCCGATGCCAAAAAATTAGGCGCTACACATTTTTTAATTAGCACCGATGCAGATGCAATGAAAAAATACAATAGTTATTTTGATGTGATCTTAGATGCTATTTCTGCCAATCACGATTTTACCACTTATTTAAATTTATTAGCTACCAACGGAAAGTTAATGGTAGTAGGCCTTCCAATAGAGTCTCCAAAAGTGCAACCTTTTTCTTTAGTCACTAACAGAAGAAGTGTAATAGGTTCTTGTATTGGTGGAATGCAAGAGACGCAAGAAATGCTTGACTATTGTGCCGAGCACAATATTGTTTCAGACATAGAAATCATACCTATGCAAGGCATCAATGAAGCCTATACAAGAATGTTAAAAGGAGATGTGAAATACCGTTTTGTAATTGATTTAGCTAGTTTGAAAAGCTAGGCAATCATTTCGAATTATTTACTAAACAGTCTTCTTAGGAGGAAGTGCGAATGCAGTGGCCTCATGCGTGAAATTGCCATTGTGTGCACCATCGCAGAAAGGTTTGTTTTTGCTTAAGCCGCAACGACACAATCCAATCACTTCTCTACCGGCTAAATCGTAGGTGTTTCCACTGCGGTCTTCAATGGTAAAATCGCCTTCGATTTTCAAAGATCCGTTGTTATTGATGGTAATTTTTGTAGACATAGTTTGTATTTTAGGCTTCAAAAATAGGGCTTCTTGGCCAATCGAATTTGTTTGTTTTTGAAACCCGCCTACTCCCTTAGCTAAGCCTTAAACAAATTGCTTAAAACTCGGTTTTTACAAGTAAATTTACTCCCGCCTATTTGGTAAAAAAATGAAAGGATTCCAGTTTAAAACATACGAAGCACCAGATCAATCGCCCTTTGATAAATTGTTTGAAATATTCAAGGAATTGATCGTGCATACTTCTGGCGATTTTGATGAAGCCATTAGTTGGATGCGTGAATTAGATGTGGAATATAAATTGACTGACGAAAAATATACCATTGACGATTTTATAGAAGACCTTAAAAAGAAAGGCTATATCAAACAAGAAATTAAAGATGGTGGAGGAGATGGAGAAACAAAAATAACGGCTAAAACAGAAAGGGCTATTCGACAAACTGCCCTAAATAATATTTTCGGGAATTTACAATCTGCGGGTAAGGGCAACCATAAAACAAAAACCTTGGGCCAAGGAGATGAAAAAAATGGAGAATTCAAAGAATTTAATTTTGGCGATAATATTGAAAACATTTCTTTGACAGAAAGTATTAAAAATGCACAAATTAATCATGGCATTGATGCATTTAATTTAACAGAAGATGATTTAGTAGTAGAACAGACCGAACAAAAATCTCAAATGAGTACGGTTTTGATGATTGATATAAGTCATAGCATGATTTTATATGGAGAAGATAGAATTACGCCGGCTAAAAAAGTGGCGATGGCATTAGCAGAATTAATCACCACGCGTTATCCTAAAGACACCATTGATATTTTAGTATTTGGAGACGACGCCTGGACTATTAGTATTCAAGAGCTGCCTTATTTAAAAGTAGGGCCCTATCATACCAATACGGTAGCGGGTTTGCAGCTGGCCATGGATATTTTAAGAAGAAAGAGAAATACCAATAAGCAAATTTTTATGATTACCGATGGTAAGCCTAGTTGTATTAAAGAAGCCGATGGTAATTATTATATGAATAGTAATGGACTAGACCAATACATAGTAGATAAATGTTATAGTCAAGCGAAGATGGCTAGAAAATTACATATACCTATTACCACTTTTATGATTGCACAGGACCCTTACTTACAAAAATTTGTGAATGCCTTTACCGAAGCAAATCAGGGTAAGGCTTTTTACACAGGCTTAAAAGGTTTAGGAGAAATGATATTTGAAGATTACGAAACCAACAGAAAAAAGAAACTTAAATAAATAGTTCAACCACTTTCTTATGAAAATTGAAAAAATAAAAACCCTTGGCGATTTAAAAAAACAAGGTTACCAAACTAAAAGCATTAAAGACGAATTAAGAGATAATCTAATTCTTAAAATAAAGGAAGGCGTTCCTGCTTTTGAAGGCATACATGGTTTTGAAGAAACCGTTATTCCTGAAATCGAGCGCGCTATTTTATCTAAACACAATATTAATTTATTAGGTTTAAGAGGACAGGCCAAAACAAAATTGGCTCGCTTAATGATTCAATTATTAGACGAGTATATTCCTTTTGTAGCTGGCTCTGAAATTAACGACGACCCCTTGGCCCCTATTTCAAGATTCGCCAAAGATCTAATTGCAGAAAAAGGTGACGCCACTCCTATTGAATGGCTGCACCGCAACGAAAGATTCTTTGAAAAACTAGCCACCCCCGATGTGACCATTGCAGACATCATTGGAGATGTGGATCCTATAAAGGCTGCCAATTTAAAATTATCTTATGCCGATGAGCGTGTGATACATTTTGGCATGATTCCAAGAGCCAACAGAAGCATTTTTGTCATTAATGAATTGCCCGATTTACAAGCTAGAATTCAAGTTGCTTTATTCAATATACTTCAAGAGGGCGATATACAAATTAGAGGTTTTAAACTAAGAATGAATTTAGACATTCAATTTATTTTCACGGCTAACCCCGAGGACTATACCAATAGAGGCAGTATTGTAACGCCTTTGAAAGACAGAATTGGCTCACAGATTTTAACGCATTACCCAAAAAATATTGCTGTTGCTAAAAAAATCACAGAACAAGAAGCTAAAATAAATGCAGTACAATCGGAGCTTGTTTATGTGCCTAGTTTAGCCAAAGACATTATTGAGCAAATTAGTTTTGAAGCAAGGGCTAGTGAATACATTGATGCTAAAAGTGGCGTGAGTGCAAGAATGACTATTTCCGCAATGGAAAATTTAATTAGCACAGCAGAAAGAAGAGCTTTAAAAAATGGGTTAACTAAAACGGCTGTGCGCTTATCCGATTTTATGGGAATCATACCCGCCATTACCGGAAAAGTAGAGCTAGTATACGAAGGAGAGCAAGAAGGTGCCGAAGTCATTGCTAATCTTTTAATAGAAAAGGCTATTAGCACTTTATTTAAATTTCAATTTCCAAAAATTAGTAAACTAGAAAAGCAAAATGAAAAAAATGCTTACTCTGACTTGCTAGATTGGTTTATTGCAGAAGGTGGCTTTGAATTATACGAAGACTTTGATGAAAAACAATACAAGAAAGTATTAGATGATGTGAAGCCATTAGACGCCCTGATGAAAAAATACGCACCTGATACTTCAAAAGAAGATGCTTATTTTATGAAAGAATTTATTTTATGGGCCTTGGTGGAAAATAAAAAATTAAACAAGGAAAAGTTAACCGAAGGTTTTTCTTTCAAAGATATATTGGGGCATATGATCAATAAACTTTAATAGTCATTGATTATACTTTAAAAAATATTTTCTTTTGGTATAAAAAATAACATAGTCCCCACTCCAAGCTAAAAATAACCAAGGAGGAAACAATTTGATTCAATAGGGTAAAACTAGAAACCATGGCTAAGACCCCATTGCTTATGTTAGCAATGTATTCATTGAACCATCTGGCTGCGACTATTTCAAAAAACAAATAAATAAAAAGTGAGTTCATACCCACTACGGTAAAGAAAAACAAGTATTTTTTGTGATTCAATAAGTCAATCCACCAATAACAAAGCAATAAGCCCAATAAACAGTAGCCCAAGGAAACAATAGTGAACGAACTAGTAGCTATTTTCTTAATGATGGGTGTAACGCCAACAAAATCTAAGCCATAGCCAAGCAGTAAACAAACAACCGCTGCATAAAACAATTGTTTGATCTTAGACTGCTTACCTGCTAAAAATATTTTCCCAACCATGGCTCCAGCTATGGTATGCACTGCAGTAGGTAAGCAATTGATGGCCACCCAACCACCAGTATTTATTTTATTCATTAAAACAGTATCGATGTAATTGCCAAAATTCTGTTGGTCTACAAAAGCTTGGTCAAAACCTGCTACATGGGTAAAACGATACAAGGCTTCTGTCAAAAGCAATAGCCCGACACAAAAAATGATTTGATAATTTATCTTCCATTCAAAAATTAAAAAGGCCACTAAGGTAGTAAAGGACAATTGAGTAAGTACATCCCATAATTCAAAGGACAAGCCCTTGGGTCTTACCGCATAGTCCAATACACCCCAAAAAAACAACCAGCCACATCTTTTTAAAATTTTAATAAAAGACTTTTGCCAACTAGCACCTGCTTGTTTTTGTTGATGCAATGAATAAGCCATGGCCACGCCGGCCATAAACATAAAACCTGGTTGAATTAAATCCCAAAAATGAAGTCCATTCCAAGGATGATGAAAAAATTGAACAAAGAACCCATTTAAAAAATTGTTTTCACTGACTTTAAATAAGTGTTCGTAAAGGCCTGTACTTTCTAAGGCCAATAGCACCATAATCAAGCCGCGCATAAAATCGAGCGATTCTAATCTTTTCATAGCCTAGCATTTAAACAATGGATGTTTAAATGTAGGAAATTTTTATTGGTTATCTAGCTACCGAACCTCCATCCATTGTTAAATCAAGACCAGTAACAAAAGAGGATTCGTCTGATGCTAAAAACAATGCACCATAAGCAATTTCAATAGCTTCTGCAATGCGCCCTTGTGGAGACATGGTTTTAATTAGCTCGGCCATGCCAGGTGCCTTCAACAATGCTTCGGTCATTGGTGTGGCGACTCCGCCAGGGCAGATGGTATTGACGCGTATATTATCCTTGGCTAAATTCACCGCTAAGTCCATGGAAAACAAACGAAGACCTCCTTTAGAAGCACTATAGGCAGTTCCATTGCCCCCTACCAAGCCAGCAATAGAAGCAATATTTACGATAGACCCTCCACCTGCTTTTCTTAAATAGGGAATACAAATTTTACAGCCCAGAAATGGCCCAGTGAGATTAATGGATAAAACCTTATCCCATAGTTCAATGCTTGTATTTTCACAATCTACAAAGCCTGGATAAATCCCAGCATTGTTTATCAATACATCAATTCTACCATAAAGCTCCACCGCCAATTTTACCACTTTGTTCCAATCCGATTCGCTAGTAACATCGTGTTTAATGGCGTTAATCATTAAGCCGTTTTTCTTAGCTTCATCTACCCATTGATTTAATTTTTCTAATTCAATATCGGTGGCGATGACTTTAGCGTCTTCTTCTGCAAACAATTTTGCTTCTGCAGCACCCATACCTCCAGCAGCCCCTGTAATGATGACTACTTTGTTTTGTAAGCGTCCCATGATCTTGTATTTTGATACGATACAAAACTAGTTTCAACGAACGGCTTAAAATATGACGCTGGTCCTATCCAATAGCATTAAAAACTAATTCAAATCATGCAATTTTCAGTTGGGTATTATTGCCAATTAAAGAGATTCCACTACCTTGCCTCAACATAAAAATAGGTAGTATGAAAATAGCAGTATTAGGCGCAGGCATGGTGGGTCGTGCCATGGCCATCGATCTTTCAAAAAAATTTGAAGTAAGTTCTTTTGACCTCAGTGAAAAGTCTTTAGAAATATTAAATAAGAAATGTAAAGAAGTAAAAACAGTACAATCAGATTTAAGCGATTATAAAAATTACAGTCAACTACTTGCCCCTTTTGATTATGTAATTACGGCTGTGCCAGGTTTTATGGGTTACAAAACTTTGGAGGCAGTCATCAATGCTAAAAAAAATGTAGTTGATATTTCTTTTTTTCCTGAAGACGCTTTGCAATTGGATGCATTGGCAAAACAAAACAACGTGACTGCCATTGTAGATTGTGGCGTAGCTCCAGGAATGAGTAATTTTATTATCGGGTACCACAATGCAAGAATGAAGATTGAAAATTTTGAATGTATGGTAGGAGGCTTGCCTAAAAAAAGAACACAACCTTTTGAATACAAGGCGCCCTTCTCTCCCATTGATGTATTAGAAGAGTATACCCGCCCTGCACGCTATGTAGAAAATGGATGTATCGTTACCAAGCCCGCTTTAAGCGATGCCGAGTTGATCGATTTTGAACCAGTAGGCACCTTGGAAGCCTTTAATACAGATGGTTTGAGAAGTATATTATTTACCATGGGCCATATTCCAAATATGAAAGAAAAAACTTTAAGGTACCCAGGTCATATCGATTTAATGCAAGCACTGATTAAGGCAGGATTTTTAAATGAAGCGCCAATCAATTATAAAGGACAGTCCATTTCTCCAATGCAATTTACATCTAGCTTATTGTTTGATCAATGGAAATTAGGGGCTACCGAAGCAGAATTTACCATCATGACCATTAAGGTAAGTGGCGAAGGAAAAACAATAACTTATTCTTTGTATGACGAATACGATGCCGTTTCTGAAATAAGCAGTATGAGCCGAACTACAGGCTATACCTGTACCGCAGCATTGAATATGCTTGCGAATAATTTGTTTACTGAAAAAGGTGTATTCCCTCCAGAACTTGTAGGCAAGGATGAAGCCTGCTTTAATTTTATCCTGAATTATTTAAGCGAGCGCAATGTGCACTATGTAAAGACGATTGATTAAATAAGCACAATTAGCCTAACCCACTATGGCTAATTTATTATTGATCATGTAATCGAAACTTTCTTTAAGTGCTACAAAAACATCGATGGCTGTTTTATCCATTTCAATGACTAAAAATTCTGGATTGCCATTGGCTGCTTTGATAATGGCAGGAAAATTCTGTGTGCCTTTACCCACTGGGGTCATCGGATCTGGATTGTCAATGGCTAATTGATCATTGTATAAAGCAGGACCATCTTTGATGTGTAAAAATTTAGCCCTCTTGCCAAGTTTAGTAATAATAGCTGCTGGATTATGCCCTGCTACTTTTACCCAATAGGTATCCATCTCTAAAAAGATTGCTGGGTCTAGTTCCTCTAATAAAATTTCATACACCAATTTACCTCCTACTTTGTTTCTATATTCCCACCAATGATTGTGTAAACCAAATTGCAAACCATTGCCAGTAGCAAATTTGGAAGCTTCATTGTAAATAGCAATTAATTCCTTGGTCCCTGCTAAACTACTGTAGCGTTTATCTTCGGGCCAACCATGCCAAATCATTTTAGTGGTACCAAAAGCATTGGCCGTATCTAGCATGATTTGTTTTTGAGCACCTATAGGAATTTCAATATGGGAGGAAGAAACCAATAAGCCAGCATCATTGATGTATTGGCTTGCTTTTTCAATAGAAATGCCTTCGGGCCAAAAAGCGGTTTCGACATATTTAAATCCCATATCGGCAATCTTTTTTAAAGTGCCTGGAATGTCTTTAACAAAGGCATCTCTCACCGTATACAATTGAACAGAAAGTTTGGCCGGATAAATTCCAGGTTCAAAAAAAGCTGAAGATAGTTTAGGCAAACCTGCTCCTATTGCCCCCATGCTGGCCATCTTTAAAAAATCTCTTCTATTATTGTTCATAAAAAAATATTTGAATTAATTAAGCTGCCATTACACTTTTAAAAATATTTTCATTTTAAACATAAAATATAAAAAAGCCCATTCAATGCCTACATACAAACTAACCATTACAACCATATTATAGGGGGCTCCAATTAATTGGCCTAGCCAATGAAACAACGCATTGGTCGTATATTCCCAATCGATAAAATGTCCAGAAATGTAGATTAATATTGAATTCATACCAATGATCTTGAAAAAATAAGCCCAGCGCTTATATCCTTTCACGTCAATGATAAAATAGAAAAAAGATAATAATATCATGCTTAAACCACCTACTAGCATCACAAAAGAACTAGTCCATAAATTTTTATTGATAGGAAAATCATAATTCCATAAAAGCGCAATGCCTACAAATAAACTGCCGATTAATAAAAGTTGGATTGATTTTTGCGTACCGGAGGCTGGATTATTTTTCAAATATTTGCCCACCAATATACCTAACAAGCCGGTACCAATGGCAGGGATGGTAGAAATAAGTCCTTCGGGATCATGATTGCCTAAATACAATCTGCCTGGCAAAATAGAGCGGTCTAAATAAGATGCAAAATTACCTGCCTGTGTTAGATCGCCAGCCGGGAAACCTGGTGCTGCTGTGAATTTGAGCAATAAATAATAGCCTATTAGTAAAATAACAAAGCAAGCTATCTGTGTTTTTTGTTGGGTGGTATTGATATAAATAAAATTAGCCAACATATAGGCCAAGCCAATACGGCCCAATACACTGCCAAAACGAATATCGGCAAGTGGCCTTAGTTCTAATCCATTGTTGACTACTAATCCTAATAAAACTAAAATAAAGGCTCGTTTAAAAACACGCAACATTACCTGTTGTTTAGTTTTACCCAATTCTAGTTCTCTTCCAACAGAATAAGGCGTGGCTACTCCAGCTATGAATAAAAAAAGTGGAAAAATTAAATCGTAAAAATGAAAGCCATTCCATTCCGGGTGGGTGAGTTGATTGGAAAAGCCACCCCAAAAAGAATTGCCCGTGGCTTTAAATAAGGCATGCACAATTTCTTCAGCGCCCATAATCCAAAACATATCAAACCCTCTTAAGGCGTCTAAGGAGAAAAGCCTATTGGGCGAACTGGAAGCTATCTGTTCTGCTTGCATAATTTGGTTATTTTATGGTTTGGTTAATTAAGCTTTCTGAAGTTACAAAAATTATTCAGCTTTATGGTGAGCGGCAAGTTAGAAATAAGGGAGATTTCAGTAAAAATTAATTACTTTTAACCCATAATTAAACCATTATGGGATTTCACATTAACAAGAAAGTAGCGGATAAAAAAGCTACCACAGGCGCTAAAGCTACCTTTCAAGGGGGTAGTTCAAAATTTATCGCAAAAGCAAGTACTAAGTCTACTGGCACTACCAAGAAGCCAATTAAAACTGGTGGTTCAAGAGGTAGTTGATTGTAAGTTTATTTAAGTAAGGAGCCCCTATAAAAAGCTGTGTAATTTTTGGGTAGCTAAATAAACCTGAATTACTTTAATATTCGCGCCTGAATAATGGTGGCAATGGTTTGAATAATGCCCATGGTTATAAATAAGGCTTCAAAAGAAATATAATTCGCAATCAAACCGCCAATAGCAATGGCAATACCTGATACAAAATGAGGATGACCATTGGCAATGCTCCAGTGAAAAGTATTGGTATTGTCTTCTAAGTGATGGGCAAATAAAGAGTCCCAAATAGGTGCGCTTAAAGCTTCTGCAATACCTAAGCCTATTTGTATCAAAAAAAGCTGTTGCGTATTATGCACGAAAATATAGCCAAAGGTGAGTAGCGCATTTAACCCGTAGCCAAGAATCATTACTTGTTTTTTGTATTTAGATTTATTGACCAACTTACCTACCAAAACATAAAAAAATCCTGTAGCCATTAAGTAGGCAGCCCAGGCCCAGGTAATATCTAATAAATCGCCACCAATCTTTTCCGCATAAAGAGCAAAAAGTGGACCAAATAAACCTTCCCCAAAATACCATAGGCTAGATGCTATTAATAATATTTTAGAAGTTTTATTTAAATTCATTTTTAAAATTTATAAGTAATTCCAAAATCAAAAAAGAAAATATTATTTAAATGAGTTTCGGAATAGGGCGTAGAATTAACTGTTGCTGTTTTTGATGAGCCATTAACAGTACTTATATTTAATGAAGTGGTGGTTATTTTATTGAAGGGTATGGCATAAGTAGGCGTGAGTGTAATATTCCACTTATTTAAATCATAGCTAATAGGAAAAGAAAGTTCTAGATCTAAAAACTTAACCCCTTTCTGATCCACGGTGGTAGTGCTCTGCAAACTGCCCACTTGAGCCGGTTGTTTTATTTTAGCGTTTTTTAAAGGGTTAAGCCTTCTGTTGATAGTGCTTTCATAAAAATTTAAACTACTAAAACTACTATATATACCAGGTGTTATAGTAAGTGTATTCACTTTATTTGAACCTATTGTAATTTCTTTTTCAAAGCCTGGTACTATTTGTAGATCTGCTTTATTGGAAAAGAAAACATCAAACGAATTATGAAAATTGACAAATTGAAAGTCATAGTTCGCCGTGAATCCAAGATCAGCTGTAATATTACCGCTTAATAGGTTAGACTGACTAGAATAAAAATATTTAGACCCATATACTTCTCCGCTTAGTCTTTCTCCAACAGCATAATTGTACCCTAAATCTAATTCAGAAAAATCATAGCCTGTTTGTCCTGGGCTTAGTAAATAATTAAGGCTAAAACTAGCATATAAGCCGTTGGCAAAATTTACAGTAGCTGTTGTATAAAAATAGGGTGCTTTTAAAGAGTCTGCCCTTCCATTGTAAACATAATTGTTCAAATAGTTGGTCTGAATTTTAAAACTAGTCGTATCTTTTTTTGCAATCCCTTTTCGTATTGGCTGTGCAACAAGAATAAGGCTAAATAAAAGTGTAAAAAAAGTAAACCATAATTTATTGGCCATTTTTTGATCGAATTTTGGTTTTGGACAAAAATCAGCACCAAAAGTTTAAAGGCATAGCTTCAAAAAATTGCCAGCTTACAAGCCCCAATAGAGTATGCGCTAGCCAGATTTTCTTACAAACTTTGTAAGAATAACAATGGTCTGCTCATTGACCTTGCCTTCTATTTGTTCAGGGTTATCGGCTACTAAATGTATTTTTTTAACAATGGTGCCCTTGGGTGCCATGAAATTGGCACCCTTCACATTTAAACCTTGCGTCAAGACTACGGTATCTCCATTTAATAATTCTGTTCCATTGCTGTCCACATGAATGGGCGATTTAATAAAAGCACTCAGGGCCCAGGTGACCACAGGTTCTTCCAATTCAACCGAGGTTAAAATTTCATTGGCCCATTCGTTGTCCTTTAATTCGTATAATAATCTATAACTTAATGCTTGAACGCTTGGTTCTGTATTCCAAATACTGCCTGCCAAACATTGCCAGTGGTTACCTGCTTCTTTGCCTTCGATAATAGCTAAGCAAGTAGCACATACTGCCACTTCATTTTCAATCACATCGTTATTTTTTGGACTTACGGCATATGCTTCGGTGGGAATTTCTGTGGTACATAATTCACATAAATCTTGCGCACGTTGTTTTAATTTTTCTGAAATTTTCATAAGTTGATATTATTCTTTATTTAAAAAAAGGAAAGAGAATTGCCTGCAGGAACATGCGTGCTTTTAATAGTTGGGTATTTTTCATGAAGCCAACTAGCTACAAACTCAGAACCCGCTTCCTCGCTGGCAATATGCCCAAGTACAATCAAAGAAACATTGTCTCCTTTGGACCTGGCATCTCTAACATATTCGGCAGTTTCCCACTCCGAAATTTCACCACATATTAATACATCAGGTTTTAATTGTCTAAGTCCTAAAATATGTGAACTAGCGCCGCTTGCACCTAACATAAATAAAAGCTTGGAGCAATCTTGATTCAGATTGCCAATAAATCTAACCTTATCCACACCTAATGTGGTTTTCATTTTTGTAATGACCTCATTCAATTTAGTGGTTGGTACGGTAGCCATTTTAGGCACTGCCTTGGTGGTATATTTTAACCAATCTAATTTTTGTAAAAAAGTAGATGTTACCGGGTCTGGAATTAAACGGTGCACATAATCGTGGTTGCGCCAAACAGCGATATTATTTTTTTTAAGTAAATCCATTTTATATTGATACACCGGATCATTTTCTAACCAGGCAGTGGCATCTTGATGATTGTAAAAAGTAGGTTCATGTGCTATGATAAAATTAGCACCTAAGTCAATAGATTTTTTAATCACTTCTACTGTGGCAAACATCGTAGTGACAATTCCTTTTACCACTATATCTTTTGAACCAGACTTTAAAGTATCAACGGTTTCTTTTAAAACTTTACCAGGCACTTCATTAATAAATTGATCCATAATTTGACCAACAGTAATGTTTTCACTGGAAGGTGCAGTATATGAAGCAAGGCTTGCAATAGGTTTAGTGATTAACAATTGGCCGCCTGCAAGGGCAGTTACACTACTAATAAATTTTCTTCTTGAATTAGCTGCTTTCATAATAAATTGGTTAAAGATTTTAATGAATGAATTATCTTCTTCTAGTAAATTTTTTTGACGTCACTTGTTTAGGCGCATAATTAGGAGTAGGCCCAAACATATCAGGCACTTTCCCTTTTAAAACAGGGGCACCCAATAAAGCTTCAATTTCGGCAAATTTACTTTGTTCTTTTTCCGCCACCAAGGTAAAGGCAGTGCCAGAAGTGGCCGCCCTAGCGGTTCTTCCAATACGATGAATGTAATCTTCCCCATCATTGGGTACATCGTAATTAATCACTAAATCGATGTCATCAATGTCAATACCTCTGCTTAAAATATCGGTGGCCACTAAAATATTGGTCTTTTGATTTCTAAAATCTTGTAAATATTGCTCTCTGCTTTTTTGATCTAAATCGGAATGTATTTCGGCAACAGAAAGTTTGGCCTGCATTAACTTATTGGCCAATTGCTTGACATTAATTTTTTTAGAACAAAAAACAATTACTTTAGAATAGCGTTTTGAACTTAACATGTCAATGATGACGGGCACTTTTTGTGCATCATATACAATGAATGCTTTTTGAATGATCTGCTCAGGTGGCTTGGAGATGGCAATATTTATTTCCACCGGTTGATGTAATATTTTTTTAGCTAGCTCCCTCATTTTGGAAGGCATGGTGGCAGAAAACAAAAGATTCTGACGCTCCTTGGGTAAAAAAGTAATAATTTTTGCAATGTCATCTGAAAAACCCATGTCCAACATTCTATCCGCTTCATCTAAGACAAGATATTTTAAACCTTTCAGCTTCACATAGCCCATATTTAAATGTGCAATCATTCTTCCAGGTGTACACACTACAATATCCACCCCGCTGGTCAATGCTTTTTTTTCTGCTACGAATGAACTTCCATCTCCTCCACCATAGACTGCAATAGAACTCACATCCGTAAAATAAGAAAGGCCTTCGATGCTTTCTGCAATCTGAATGGCCAATTCACGGGTAGGTACAATGATTAATGCGTTGATGTCTCCTGATTGATGAGAGACCGTTAATAAGCGATGTAACAAGGGTAATAAAAAAGCGGCTGTCTTTCCTGTACCTGTTTGTGCGGCAGCAATAATGTCTTTACCTTCTAAAATAGGCACCATTACTTGTTGCTGAACTGGTGTAGCTGTTTCATAACCCATGGCATCAATTCCATCTAAAATCCGCTGGTCTAAGCCCAAATCTATAAACTTCAAAATAGGTTCTTTTAGTAATTTGTAGCAATAAAGGTACAACTAATAAACCATTGACTACCCTGCTTCCCCTCTTAAGCCAGATATACCAGTTTTTTAAAGAAATGATTTACTTTTATCCTCTCAAGCAGCATCCTTTATGTCCCAATTGAAAAACGACAAAGAAATACAGTCCTACTACAATTCCACTCATTTTGAGTATCAATTGATATGGAATTGGAATTTAAAAACAACTCCAGCATTGCATTTTGGTTATTATGATGAAAAAGCCACCAAACATGCGCAAGCTATCTTTAGAATCAATGAAGTGCTGGCCGATTGGGCAGACATTAAAGAGGGCACAACGGTATTGGATGCAGGATGCGGATTGGGCAATTCCACCTTATGGTTGACCCAACATAGAAAAGCAAAAGTAATAGGCATCACCTTAGTAGAAAGTCAAGTAGAGATTGCCTATAAAATGGCAAAAAAACAAAATATACATGGCGCAGAATTTAGAACAGCCAATTATTTAAACGCTCCGTTTGAAGATGAAAGTTTTGAAATAGTATGGGCCATCGAGAGTCAATGTCATACAGTAGATAAATCTCTTTTTTACAAAGAAGCCTTTAGATTATTAAAACCAGGAGGCAGATTGGTGATTGCAGATTCTATTCGTTCTTCAAGACAATTGAATACCGAAGATGAAACCTTATTAAAAAATATTTTCAATGCATGGGCAGTGCCTGATATTGATACTTTAGAAGAGCATCAAGCCAACGCAGCAAAAGTAGGTTTTGTAAATTTTGAAAGCAAGAATGTATCCAAAAATATGTTTGTCTCTTATAAGAATTTAAGAAAGACCATCAATAAATTGACCCCGCTAGCAGAAATTATGTATCGCTTGCGCATCTTATCTAAAATCAGGTACGACAATTTCAAACAATCCGGGAAACAAGCAGATGCCCTAGAACAGGACTTGTTCAGGTACTATACCTTGCTGGCACATAAGCCTAAGTAAAAATAATTTTCTTTAAAATTAGTGCACGTAAATGCCTCTAGTGATGCTTGACAATTTCATGTCATTGCCAATGGTTAGTTTTCCAAACTTATAATTGTAGGTAGAACCGTCGGAAAAATCAAAAATAAAATTGAATAGCCCAATAAAATCATCGCTGGACCTAGAATTAAATAAAAAGGAAACCTTAGAATTAAATATGGTAGACTTGGTTACTTTCTTATTTAAAACATCCATTTGCAAAGTTCTTTCTTCTCCAATGTCTAAAGTTCCATATAAGATTTGAGTGGCATATTTTTCGCTGCCCACAGCTGCTTTAATTGAAATATCTACCGAAGAAGCAAACAACAAAGGATCATTGATATTATTTACATCAATAGTTACATTGGTTAAAAAGGGATCCACCTTAGTGGTATCATTTTGCGCATTCAAACCTAGCCCAAAAAACAACAAGCAAGTAAATAAGACTGTTAGCTTTTTCATTGAATACAAAGCTAAATCTTTAAAATCAAAAAAAAATGATTTAAATTACAATACATTAAAACACATACCATATGAAAGCTTTATTCCTACTTGCACTTAGTTTATGCAGTTTCCATGCCTTTAGCCAGAACAAAGAAGAGGCAGCCATCATCAAACTATTTGTCAAGGAATCCACTACCTATCGAACAGGGGATGGTAAAGGACATGCAAGTTGTTGGGCCATTAAACCTTATAGTAGAGTATTAGTAAGCACCCCCAATGGACAATCTATGGTGATCCCTGCTGAACAATTATCTGATACCACTCATCTAGGCAGTGGGACTTTTGAAAATAGCAATTATAATTTTAGCATACATGGAGACAATGCATGGGTAAGCCATGACGAAGTGTCTATTGACCCAAAAGGAAACAAAACTTATTCGCACGAAATTAAGATGGTGGAAAAAATAAAAGGTGAATGGAAAATTGTAGCCGCTTCCATCCACCTGTATAATAAGTAAGCAATATTTTTTATTGAACAGCCACCACCACCCTTCTATACCTAGTTAGGGCTGGAGACCCATTGTCAGTGCCTTCTACAATGATATGGTAAAGGTCTCCTTTTTTTGCGGTGATAGGAATCTGCGCTTTTAAAAGATGGTTTTTAAAACTTAAGTCAATTGCACCTGCGCTAAGTTCAGCATAAGGCCATGCTTTGATATTTACCAAATTTTGATCAGGATCGGTACTTCTTATATGCAATGTAATGGATTGACCAGGACGCCCATTGATACTAGTACCTTCTTTGACCCTAATGGTAGGTGCATGATTGGCCTCCTTAAAACTTTGCACACACCAATTGGCTCTTGCTGCAAAATCTTCTTGAACAGCTACTAGCCATCTTGTTTGAGGAAAATTGATATCTAATTTATTTAATTCAGGATTGAAATCTGCAGCGCTTGGCCCATCTTCATACCTAAATGGATTGTCAGCAGCAGCCACAAATCTTCCTCCCCAACCACCATAGGTGGGATGATTGGTATTGTCTAAACCAACATCGACCAATTGTAAAAAAGCGGGCGAATCCCCTTCCGAGATAAAATCATATTTTTCAAAAGATCCCCATTGGGTATTGGTTATTTTTGTTGGATCGCCATGGGTATGTTCCTCATCCCCTGCTTGTTTTTGGCCATCCCCATAAGCATAATACATTTTCAATAAGTCGCCATGATTCAAAATTATTTTAGAAGACATATAGGGCCCTTCAAAATAAGATTGCATCGATTTTGGTATGGTTTTTTTCCAAGGATAAGCAAAGCTGCCAAACTGATGTGCATTGTAAAATACAACTATCTTAGGCCAATGAACACCAATGTATTTTTTATAGGTGGCGTCTTGATCCATCACGGTGTAGATGATGGCTTTTCGGGAAATTTGATCCTTGATTTTTTCCCATTGAGCTGTTGAGGCGTATTGATCTTCAATTAATTTTAATGCACGGGCAATGGTATTGGTGCCACCCCAGGCTTGTAAATAAATAGGCGCTGGATTTTTGTCCATCAATTTGTCTTTAATCCAAACGGCACCTTCAGTTACTTTATCCATCTCTCCTTCAAAATCAATATTGCCCACTTTTACTAAGCTTTTTAAATAGCTAGGGCTAGGATAATTTTTATCGTGTAAAATTAAATTAGGATGTACTTGTGTGTAAGCATTCAATAAATCTTGAATCCAATTTACACCAGCCCATCTCAAACTAGTTTTGGCGCCATACATTTTTTTAGTCATCTCCATTTCAGAAGTAAATAAAGTCCCCTTGCCATCTCCTTTATAATGCCACATTGAACTGGAATACACCAAGCCCTCTACTTTGTATTCATTGGAATAGAGGAGCATGCGAATAAAAGTATCTACATCATCAATTTCACCATCCGTAGTTACAATGGTGCGGGGTAGGATTTTTAATCCTAGTTTGTTTTGGCTTTGGACTTTAAAAGTCAAAATAAGTAAACAAGCAATCATTAAATATTTCATCACATGAATATACAAAAGTAATTAGACCTGTTACGAAGTTTTTCGATGGCTAAATTTGTATAAGAATTATTATTATATTGTGTATATAAACATTGCCTGCATGCACTTAAAAAAAGGATTAAATTTTATTGGCCTGAGTTTAATACTTATGATCGTATTGGCAGCTTGTGCAAAAAAAGAAACTGCAGCCGTGATAAGCAATCAGGAGGCGAGTTTAAGCAGTATCGATTTTGAATACAATGGATCTATTTTTAATACCCTGGTTTCAGGAAATAATATCAATCTAAGCAGGGTTTTGCCCTATGGAGTGACCAAGGCCACCGTAAAAAATATTTACTTAGCAGAAAATTGCACGGCTAATATAAAAGCAGGCGATGTAATGAATGTATCCAACAATACTACTTCGATTGTTGTTAAAAATACAAGTTCACAAAAAGAAACCAGCTATCAATTGCAATTGACTGCGAGAAATTATATTTCCGTGGTAGATAAATATGGGCTATTACAAACATTAGGCAATAAAATTGTAGATAAAAATAAAAATCCGGTATCCCTGGCTGGCAATAGTTTTTTTTGGAGCAATAATGGTTGGGGTGGAGAAAACTATTACAAAAGTCAAGTAGTTTCTTGGTTGGCTTTAGATTGGGGAACCAGTATTGTTAGAGCCGCCATGGGCGTAGATGATAATGGTGGTTATTTGTCCGATAAACTAGGCAATGTGACTAAAGTCAAAACCATTGTGGATGCCGCTTTAGCCAATGGCTTGTATGTTATTATAGATTGGCATACCGAAAGTGCTTATAAATACTCCGATGAAGCAGTCACTTTTTTTACAGAAATGGCCACCCTTTATGGCAAGAACGATAATGTGATTTATGAAATTTTTAATGAGCCCTTAGATATTTCTTGGCCTAAAGTTTTAAAGCCCTATGCAGAAAAAGTAATTACCGCTATCAGAAAAGTAGATCCCGATAATTTAATTATTGTAGGCACACCTACCTGGTCACAAAGAGTAGATTTAGCAGCAGCAGATCCTATCACCATCTCCAACAATATTGCCTATACTTTGCACTTTTATACGGTCTATCATAAACAAGCCTTACGTGATGTGGCTACAGCAGCCTTGAAAACAGGCTTGCCCATTTTTGTGACAGAATGGGGCCCTATTGGCTATACACAGAACGATCCTGAAGCTGAATTATGGATGGAATGGTGCAGGACCAATATGATTAGTCATTTGGCCTGGTCGGTGAATGATAAAGCAGAGGAATGGTCTATCGCCAGGCCAGGTACATTTAATTTAACCACTTGGGAGGATGCCAATTTAACTGAGTCGGGGAAATTAGAAAGAAAATTTATTAGATCTTGGATTAAATAAATAGACGCATGAGCAAATCGGTTTGCTCGTCATTGCCTAATTTAAAAATGTGTTGATCAAATTCAATAAAGCCGTTTTTTTTATAAAATTGAAGGGCGCGTTCATTTTTTTCCCAAACACCCAGCCAGATGTATTTTAGTTTTAGCTCCTTAGCCATAGCCAATGCTTTTTGATACAATACCTGACCAACTTTTTTTCCAAAATAAGTGTTCAACACATAAATGCGTTCAATTTCGAGTGAATTGGGATCCTTTACATCAGATTGCGCCTCCCCTAAATTTAATTTTAAATAGCCAATTTTTTTGTCTCCCTCTATGGCAAAATAAAATTTTGAATTAGGATTAGACAATTCATTGGTCAAAGTATCCAAACTTAAATTATTGGTGAGGTAATTATGCATATCCTCTTCGGAATTATGAACAGCAAAAGTTTCTGTAAAAGTTTGTCTGCTCAATTGTTGAAGCACTTCAAGATCAGCAAGCTCTAATTGGACAATTTGAATGGGATCCATAAAAATATTAAGTGGTTTGAATTAACAATTTTTCATAAGCCTTGCGTGATGCCCCACTAAAAAATATTTCTCCGCAATAAGTATAATTTAATTTATCCAAAATTCTTAGCATGGGTACATTGTCAAAATTCGTATCCACCTTAATACTAAAAACGTTTTTTTCTACACAAAGTCCTTCTATCAATAAAAACAAATTAGCGCCCATCCCTTTCCTTTTAAGTGCTTCAGCAGTAGCTACCCGGTGCACCACCGCATAATCGCCATTGGACAACCATTGCCCTTGGATATCTGTATAGGTAGGTTCTATCCCAAATATAATGGCCGCATAAGCAATAATGGCTTGGTTGTCCACTAGTACATAACCATGGCCATTTTGAATATCGGTAATTACAGTTTGCTCGTTTGGATAACCATTTTGCCATTGGTCACTGCCATCCTTTCTTCTTTGTTCAATGGCTGCTAGCAAAATTTCCCAAATGGTATTTTTATCTTCGGGATTGGCTAATCTTAAATTCATTTCAACAATTTATACGCAAAGGAAGCACTTTTCATTTAATTAAAGCGCAGTATTTTAGTCTAAAATATTTATCTTCAAGTATGAATCATTCCTTATCCATCCATCAAATTGATGGCTTTATTAACAATGGTTTTATTAAAATAGAAAATGCTTTCCCTGCAACAGTGGCAGCGCAATGTGTTGATCTTTTATGGAAAGCCACCCACTGCCATCCTGATGATCAAACCACCTGGACCCAGCCTGTGATTAGAATAGGTGAAATGACGGACGCTCCATTTATTGAAGCGGCCAATAGTGAATTTCTCCATAATGCATTTGATCAATTGGTGGGTGAAGACAATTGGATACCAAAAACATCTATAGGTAGTTTTCCCATTAGGTTCCCGTCTCAAGAAAAAGCCAATGATACCGGTTGGCATGTAGATGCCAGTTTTACAGATGAAAATGCTAGCAATTATTTAGAATGGCGAATTAATGTACAATCCAAAGCAAGAGGCTTGTTGATGCTATTTTTATTTTCAGATGTGTCGGAGCATGATGCTCCCACAAAATTGAAAATTGGTTCGCATTTGAATGTGGCAAAAATTCTATCGCCCGCAGGCGAAAAAGGATTGGCCTTTATGGAACTCGCTGCCCATTTAGACAGCATCAATAATTGCGAAGAAATAAATGCAACAGGTAAGGCGGGGACTGTTTATTTATGTCATCCTTTTATCGTACATGCAGCCCAAGATCATTTAGGCACAAAACCAAAATTCATGGCCCAACCTGCATTGATGACAAAAAAAGATTTTACACTAGATGCAACTAATTCCAGTAATTGCCCCGTGGTAAAAGCCATACTGAAAGGATTGGATAAAATTTAAACAATGAAAAAAAGAGTAGTTGCTTATATTTTATTTGCCCTATACCTTATCCTATTATTTAAAATTTTGGTGTGGAAGGATCTTGCAATGATCCGCATTGGTCCTATCAAATTAAATTTTGGAGGCACACAGGAAGGCCCAGCTAATTTAATTCCATTTAAAACCATCTTTTACTATTTTACTGGAAAAAATGGTGTCTTAATTGCTGTATTAAATATTTTTGGCAATATTGCTGCATTAGTTCCTTTAGGATTTTTACTGCCACTTGTTTTTTTAAAAATCAGATGGAAACAAATATGGATGGTAGCAGCCGCCTCCGGCTTAATAATAGAAAGCGTGCAATTGCTACTACATGTTGGGATTTTTGATGTAGATGATATACTATTAAATGGATGGGGTGTGTTAATGGGTTATTGGATGTATCTATTGTATATTAAAATACATACGCCCATAAAATCAATATTAAATATTGTAGTCTTAGGAGGCCTAATTGTTATTTCTAGTTTGTTAACGCTTTCCTATTACAAGCAAATTGAACTTCCCATTGGCATTGAGCCAAGTGTACAAACAAAATTGCAGAACAACCTTAAAAATAACACATCAAGTTCAAGCGCCTGTTGTGATTTATGCGGCGGTACAGGACGCATTGTGGCTATGACTAAAGATGCCATTACTATAAAAAGAAAAGACAGTGTTGCACAAAATATTAAACTCACCAATAAGACCATCATTAAAAACAACAATGGAAAGGCCAAGCTAAGCGATTTAAAAATTAATAACCATCTTACTGTAATTATAGACGAAACCGAAACAGCCTCTTTAATTTTAGTATGTGCAGAAAAAAATAAATAACTTATGACAAACCCAATAGTAGACAATTATTTAAAAAAAGCCAAAAATTGGAAACTTGAAATGGAAGCTTTAAGGGCGATACTACTTAGTGCTCCATTGGAAGAGGAATTTAAATGGGGAAAGCCCTGCTATGCGTATCAAGAAACAAATTTATTTATTATACAAGCCTTTAAAGACAATTGTGCGCTCTTATTTTTTAAAGGGTCCTTATTAAAAGATGAAAAAAAACTACTTGTCAAGCCAGGAGAAAATAGTCAGGCTGGGAGAATGATTCGATTTAAGGATGTTCAAGAAATTATTAAAATAAAATCTATCCTAAAGTCCTATATCAAAGAAGCTATTGATGCAGAAAAAAATGGTTTAAAAATTGAAGTAAAAAAAGAAATACAATTAGAATTACCAGAGCAATTAGTAGCAAAATTTAAAAAGAATGGGGCTTTCAAAAAAGCGTTTAATGAACTAACCCCGGGACGTCAAAGAGCGTATTTACTATTTTTTACTGCAGCCAAACAAGCTGAAACAAGGGTCACCAGAATTGAAAAATACACTCAACAAATTCTTTGTGGCAAAGGCATCAACGATTGTACCTGTGGTTTATCCAAACGAATGCCCAACTGCGATGGTTCCCATAAGCAATTAAGGAAATAATTAAATTAAGGCTTTAAAAAAATCTTCCAGCTTCTTCTCATCCAATTGCTTATTGGTTCTTACACTACTACATAAATCAACACCAAAGGGTTGAACATAATCAATGGCTTGTTTGACATTGTCTTTATGAATGCCCCCTGCTAAAAACACAGGAACCTTTACTTCCTGTCTAATAGTTTTACTTAAATCCCAATTATGTGTTTTGCCAGTACCTCCAAGTACCTTGGTAGATAAATTGGGATTGCCGCTATCCAATAAAATGGCATCTACCATTTCAGCTATTTCAATAGCTTCTTGAATAGAGTTTTCATCTATCACATGAATCACTTGAACTAGTTTAACATAAGGAAGCGCGGCTCTTATTTCTTGGTATTGCCTATCGGTTAAGGCATCTACCATTTGAATGGTAGTGGTATTTACTTTTTTGTGGTGCTCAATGATGGCCGCTGCGCTTGTTTCGCTAGTCAATAAAAAGGTCTCTATAGGTGGCGGAACCGTTTTGGCAATGGCATGAATTAGTTCATCGGTAATAATTCCCGGACCACTAGGCATAGGTCCAACTAAGCCAATAGCCTTGGCGCCATAAGCAACAGCTAATTTAGCTTCTTCAATACTACTAATGCAACAAATTTTTACGCTAACAATATTATTCATATATTATAATTCACAGATTAAAAATAAGAAATTTAAATCATGTATATAAGAGGAAGGAGTTTAGATTTTGACAAGTTCAAAGAACTTAGTATTTTGTACTAGATAACACTAAATATAATAATATGAACAGAGTACAAGTAATATTAACATTAGACATGGAGAACCTTCCAAGTAATTTTCCTGAATTATTGAAGCAGGAGCAAGAAGTAGTGGCTGTTTGGAAATCGGAAGGATATCTTGAACATTTGTATTTAAGACAAGCTAGAAATGGTGCCGTCTTAGTTTTTAAAGATAAAGAGGAAGAGGAAGTTAAAGCATTAATGGAAACACTGCCTTTTTATAAAATCAAAAAAAGCGTTGAATATTATAATTTGATACATCAATTTTAATTTGTGTTCAACTCGTTTTGCTCCAAAAAATTTAAAGAAACATCATGAAAAAAATGTACAAACTATTGATTCTACTAAGTATTCAATGCTTCGCAATGAATACTTATGCTCAAGATGGAACTATTTACCCGCTTGATGCACCTAAAGAACCCAATGCAATTCCTTTAGGCACAGGCGCTGTGAAGGACCAACCTGCACCAGAAACTTGGTTTCGCCAATGGGGTGACCCAATGGCAAGAAATATTTCCATAGCTACCTTAACGCCCTTCTTGCCAGAAAAAGGAATGGCCAATGGAGCAGCTGTTATTGTTGCTCCCGGCGGAGGATATAGATGGCTTTCCATGGGTAATGAAGGATGGGAAGTAGCCGAGGCCCTTGCTAAAAAAGGAATAGCAGCATTTGTTTTAAAATATAGATTGTTTCCAACTCCAGCATCTTTGGATGATTTTACAACATGGATGAACCGCCCGCGCCCTGCACCCCAAAAAACTGATGATACTTTAAAAAATACGACCCCTTCTACTCCTTTTCAAATGGATCTATCGAATCAACTGGAGGATGCGGAAGCAGCCTATGCAATGATTGTAAAAAAAGCGAATGAATGGGGAATTGATACAAAACGAATCGGAATGATTGGCTTTTCTGCAGGAGCAGGACTAACGATGCATGCAACACTAAATTCCAAAACGATGCAACTTGCTTTTATTGGTCCAATTTATGGAGGAATGGGTCCAGTGAAAGTACCCGTGAATGCTCCTCCAATGTTTAATGTAATTGCCTCAGATGATTTTTTATTTAATGCCCAATTTGGCGTAATTGATTCTTGGTTTAAAGCGGGTCGCCCAGTTGAATTTCATTTATATCAAAATGGAGGGCATGGCTTTGGCTTAGGAAATCCAAACAAAACTAGTAACCGTTGGTTTGATTCATTTATATATTGGTTAGATGTAAATAAATTTCTTATTGCTAATTAAATGAAATAAGTCAAGACACAAACTTTTTTTATTTTATTGATTTTCTGTTTATCATTCTTTTGCCAAAAAAGATATTCATCCCAATCCAAGTCAATAAAGATATATCTCATTATTCCATTAATTTACGCTCCCTCATTTTGCGTTCCTTAAATTGCTTTATGGATGCGTCTAGCACTTCCATATTTTTTTTAGAGGACATCTCGTGTAATGTTGCATTCAAGGAATTGTATTCCTCTAAAGAAATAATTACAACACCAATGTCTTTACCTCTATTAATAATTAAGGTTTCATGCTCATTGGTAACCTTATCAAGGTATTGCTTGGTTTCTTTACGAAAATCTGAAAGTGTAGTTGATAACATAATTACATATTTATGTACAAATATATGTACATATTATTGAAATATAACTAATTTAGAAAGTTTTCTATTAGTAAACTTATTATCTTTGTCTTGTGTTTAATATTATCACCCGAAGAACGCTTCTAGCATATGCCAAAAAATATCCTATGGCAAGGGTTGCTTTATTTGAATGGTATCATGAATTAGTAATATCGGATTTTAAAAGTTTTAATGAGCTTAAAAAGGTTTATGGAAATGTAAGTTTAGTGAGTGATGATAGAGTTGTATT
>JAPLEP010000008.1:0-23249 GCA_026391155.1 Bacteroidota bacterium | reverse complement strand
ATTCAACATTTGATGATCATCACTGATGAGAACATCACTTTTGATAATAAAGAAGACAAGAAAGAAGATGTAGTGGATGAGCAAGTATTGCAATTAAGAAAAGTATTAAAAACTCCATTAGAGGATTTAGACCTTTCTGTTCGTGCATTCAATTGCTTGAAAGCTGCTAAAATTAATAGCTTAAGTGAGCTTGTTCAATATGAGCAAGAAGACTTAATGAAATTTAGAAACTTTGGTCAAAAGTCTTTATCTGAAATCGAGCAAGTATTAATCGAAAGAGGATTGAGCTTTGGAATGGACCTTGGTAAATTAGGATTAGACAAATTAGATTTACAATAGTCGAAACACTAAAAGTAAATCACTATTTATAACGAGCGAAAGCTCAAACCTTACAATTCCTGACACGGTGTAAGGATAAAACTTAAAAGTCATGCGTCACGGAGACAAACAAAACAACCTAGGTAGAAAGAAAGCACATAGAGATGCTTTATTAATGAATTTAGCTTGTCAAGTAATTACGCACAAGCGTATTGTTACTACATTAGCTAAAGCAAAAGCTTTAAGAACCTATGTAGAGCCATTAATTACCAAAACAAAGAAAACTGCTACTAAAGAAGAAATTAGCCATAACCACAGAGTGGTGTTTAGCTATTTGAACGACAAAGCTGCTGTAAAAGAATTATTTACAGTGGTAGCACCTAAAATTGCTGCTCGTCCAGGTGGTTATACGCGTATCATTAAATTAGGCATTCGTCCAGGTGACAATGCTGAAAAAGCAATGATTGAGTTAGTAGATTTCAACGAAGTCTACGGTAATTCAATAGCTACAGCTGGCGAACCTGCTAAGAAAACACGTCGTAGCAAATCAACCACTACTACAGCTAAAAAAGCACCTAAAGCAAAAGCGGAAGCGCCAGCGGCTGAAACTGCAACAGATTCACCTGAAACTGCTGCTGAATAATGATTTTAATGAATTAACATACAAGGCAAGACTCACCGTCTTGCCTTTTTTTTGCCCTTTTTCGTCATTTCTTTTGATTCAGGCACAATGTTCAAAAGTTATTATGGAAAAGTAAAAAATTGTATCTTTTTTTGCATAACAAAACTCGCAACCCAAAATGAGCGCACAACCAGCAATTTTAGTTCTAGCCGATGGTCATGTATTTCACGGTCAAGCCTTTGGTAAAATTGGCACTACCACCGGTGAAATATGTTTTAATACGGGCATGACAGGCTATCAAGAAGTATTTACAGATCCTAGTTATACCGGACAAATCATTATCATGAACAATGTGCACGTAGGTAACTATGGGGTAAGAAAAACTGATGTAGAAAGTAAGTCGGTAAAAATTCATGGATTAATTGGACGCAACTTAGAAGAAAAATACAGCCGTCTATTGGCAGATGGCAATTTGAATGAATACTTAATTGAAAATAATATTGTTTCTATTGAAGGGCTAGATACAAGAGCCTTGGTGATACATGTGCGTAATTCAGGTGCCATGAACTGTATTATCTCTTCAGACAATTTAGATGTTGATTCATTGAAAGCGCAACTAGCAAAAGTGCCTAGCATGGATGGATTAGAATTAGCCAGCACGGTGAGCACTAAAGAAATATATGAACTAGGGGATACCAGTTCAAAAATTAAAGTTTCTGTTTTAGATTTTGGTGTGAAGGAACACATATTACAATGTTTAGTAGATAGAGGAGCACATGTAAGAGTGCATCCTGCTAAAACCGATTTTGCGACTTTAAAAGCGTTTAATCCAACGGGTTATTTTTTATCCAATGGCCCTGGAGATCCAGCCCCAATGGACTATGCCATTAAAACCATCAAAGAAGTTTTAAAAGAAAAGAAGCCAGTATTTGGTATTTGTTTAGGACATCAATTACTTGCCTTAGCCAATGATATTCCCACTTTTAAAATGCACCATGGTCATCGCGGATTAAACCATCCGGTTAAAAATGTAATTACAGGTTTATGTGAAATTACTACACAGAACCATGGCTTTGGTGTAGATCCTGATGCAGTGCGCAAACATCCCAATGTAATTGTATCACATGTGAACTTGAATGACGACTCTATTGAGGGCATTAAATTAAAAGACCGTCCCGCATTCAGTGTGCAATACCACCCCGAAGCAACACCGGGTCCACACGATAGCAGGTATTTATTTGATGATTTCGTATCTTTAATGAAATCGAATTAATATATTTATAGCATGTTAGAAATAGCCATCATCAACGGACCCAACTTAAATCTATTAGGGAAAAGAGAACCTGATGTTTATGGCCATGCTAGTTTCGAAGAATTTTTAGTGCAATTAAAGAAAGATTTTCCTACCGTAAGCTTTACTTATTTTCAAAGCAATATCGAAGGGGAGATTGTTCAAGCCATTCAAGCTCATGGCTTTAATAAAGCCGGCATTATTTTAAATCCTGCAGCCTATACTCATACTTCAGTGGCCATTGGGGATGCCGTAGCCGCCATTAAAACACCGGTAATTGAAGTGCATATCAGTAATGTACATGCTAGAGAGGATTTTAGAAAGATATCACATGTTTCTGCTAAATCAGTAGGCTCTATTGTAGGCCTGGGTTTAAAAGGCTATGCCTTAGCGACTGAGTGGTTTTTAGCCCATAGCTAATCCATTATATTTCCTTATTTTAGTACTAGGATTTTTTAACTTTAAACAAGTATAAAGGGTACAGCCAGTTTTTGTAGTGCTTTATATTTTACAATTAAAACCGATTATGGCCATAACCCCTGTGGTATATCAAAAAAAGCTTTGGTGGCTGATCGGTATTTCGATGGTCGTTAAAATTGTACTTTCTTATTTTCTTGAACTAGGCAACGACGAAGTGTATTATTATACCTATGCCCTTCAACCTGATTGGAATCATTTTGATCATCCGCCCATGGTAGGATGGATGATACGTGTTTTCACTTTTAATTTACATTGGTTGTCGGCATTCTCCATGCGTTTAGGCAGTTTAATCGCTGCCGCTATTTCTACCATTGTTGTATTTGAATCAGGTACTTTATTAAAAAATGAGAAAGCGGGTTGGATAGCTGCATTGCTTTATAATCTTTCTATTTATACTTCTATCATTGCTGGTTTATTTGTACTACCCGATAGTCCTCAATTGTTGTTTTTTACTTTGAGTATTTATTTGATGTTGAGTTGGGTAATGAAACCACATTTTTTTACTTTATTTGATTGGATTTTATTGGGCTTATTTGTAGGCTTGGCCACCATGAGCAAAGTGCATGGACTATACCTGTGGGTGGGGTTTGGTTTATTTATTTTATTCAATCAAATTAAAACCCTCCAACAAAAAGGATTTTATTTAGCGGTATTGGCGACCCTTATTTGTATTGTACCTATTGTCTATTGGAATTTCCAAAATGATTTTATTACTTATAAATTTCACTCCAAAAGAGTCACCCATACTGGCATCTCTTTTTCTAGTTTTTTTCAACAAATAGGAGGTGAGTTTTTTTATCAAAATCCTTTGGTCTACATCTCTATTGTCATCTCCTTGTTAAGAATTAAAAAAGTAAAGTATCAAGCCAAAAGCGCCCTTGCAATTAATTTACTTTTATGGTTGAGCCTACCATTGATACTAGTTTTTTGGAGTCTCTCCTTGTTTAATTCCACCTTACCACATTGGACAGGCCCTGCCTTTATTTCCTTGTTTTTAATTGCAGGGGTTTATTGGGCAACTTATTCACGCAAGGCCATCCCGGTTCTATTGAAATGGGCCATTGGCTTTATGGGTATGGCCACCTTGGGGCTATTACTGATCGTAAAAGTGTTTCCAACTCAATTAGGCTCTAGCAAAATGGAGAATTTAGGAGAATACAATCCAATCAATGACCTTACAGGTTGGTCCTATTTTAGTGCAGCATTTAATAAAATGGTAGAAAAAGACAAGGCTGCAGGGACCATGTCAACCCATGCACCCATTTTAGTGCATAAATGGTTCCCGGGTGGACATTTGTTGTTTTATACAGCTCCTTTGGTGAATGCGAGAGTAATTGCCATTGGTGCCTTAGAGGACGTGCATAAGTTTGCTTGGTTGAATGAAACACAGGAAGCTTTAAAAATAGGAGAGGATGCTTATTGTATTGTACCTTCTAATTTACCTGCTAATCCTACTGAATTGTACGGTGCTTATTTTACCAATATTCAAGCACCAGACACCATTCCTATTTTAAGTAAAGGCGTACTACTCAGAAATTTTTATGTTTATCGATTAAAGGGATGTAAAGCATTACCATCATCTATTTTACCAATAGCGGCTAAATAGTATTTGCATTAAAATTCATCAAAGTCTTTACGGTAAGAAATGCTTAGGCCTTGTCTATTCCTTCTACCTAGGCTACTTCCACTAATGTCTAAACTATTTTTATTAAAGATGATGGCTCTTAGTTTTCTATCATCTGTCAATATAAATTCCACATTCAAATCGGGGAGCCATTGGAAACTTCCGTTTTGAATGGCACTGGTATTCTGTACATTAAAATCTAAGTCGCCACCTACATTCACAATTATTTTATCGTTTAAAAAACTACGGCCTAATTTTAAATTAACTCTTTGACGGTCAATTTTATTGGCATTGATGGCAATACCAACCCCAGAGGGGTCTAATAAATTGGCACTATTGTAAACCGAAGAGCCCACATCAAACCTTAGGCTTTTATCACCCGTGACCTTATTTAAAATACTGGTGATGGATTTATTTACTTCCTTGGTCAATAAACGTGAGATGGTATTGATTCCAATGGAAGTAACGGTATAGGCATTATTGTTATTGTTCCCACTACCATTGCTAAATCCAACTGGTGCAAAGGAATTAAACACAATTAAGAAGGAAACTTGTTTTAGAATTTCATTGTCATCACGCTCTAATCTAGTAATGAATTGAGAAAACTCATTGTCAGAACTTATGGGATTGCCCTGAGGAAATGCCAATGAAAATTTAATATCTGGTTGCGCCAATTTGTTTCGGAGCGCTGCAATGACATACACATTGCCGCGGTAAGTTCTCACCGCATTGCTAAAGTTAGCTGAGCCTACCAGTTCATTCAAACTAACCCTTTGCGCCGTGTACCTGGCATCAATATGGATGTCTGCTTGATAAGGATTACCTGTCCATTCAATATAATTACCTGCTTCAGGTATCAAATCAAAGGGTTTCTTGATAAAGGACTGGAAGTTAAAATCATATTTACCAGCTTCTATATTGTATTTTCCTCTAATGCTGAGGGGTTCAATATTGCCAGCTCTGATTTTTATTCGACCATTGCCCACCGCTTTAATTACATCTCCAGTCAGTTCATCCATGATCACATCTATCTGAGTTTTATTATTGGCCGTTACTTCTAAATCAACCACTAAATTAAAGGAGGGGATGTCTGCACTTTTAATGGCCGATTTTCCAAATTTCTTAAAAACAATAAAGTCTGATTTGCCATTTTCTTTGCTCGTACTATTGGGTAAATAAATATGAGAGCTATCGTTGACGTCTGCATTGATAACCATTTTTATATTTTCCTCCGGACCCTTGATGGTCATGGCTGCCTTACCCACAGCATACCCATAAAAATTAGCATTGTCTATAGGATCTGTATGGAGCAATTCTATTTTTGGACTACTCATTTCCATATCATAGACCAAATGAGTAAAGCCTTGATTCAATATTTTACCTTTAAAACTGGCTGGTCTATATTGGGCATCTCTTAAGGAGACATTTCCAAAATCAACGCCTTCGTTAGTGAATTTGATGGTACTGCTATCTATAAAATATTTCACTTTGGTATAGTCTACAATAAAGGAGCTTTTTTGAAGGTTTGCCTCCCCCAATAAATAAGGGTGTTCAATTCTTCCACCGAAATGAATTTGCCCATTGGCCTTGCCCTCTAAATTGGTCAATACGCTACCAATAAACTGTTGAACCAAACTAAATTTAGAATGATGTAAAAATAAAGTGGCATCTAAGGGGTTGGCGCTGTCTTTTATTGAATAAGTACCATTGGCACTTAAATTGTATTCGCTGTTGGGGCAACTAAAGGAGAAGGGGATAATGCCTTTTGAATTTTGATAACCTGCATTCACTTGAGTGAATCCTATGGAATCATTGTTAAACCTAAATTGATCTATTTTTAAATCAGCAGCAAAGGTTAAGTCTTGTACAATATTTTTGAATTGAATTTTACCGTTGGTCAAACCTTCTAATTTTGGATAATCAAAAAATGGTTTGGTGATATCACCTAGTATGATATTTTTCAATTCAAGTTGAAGGGCATTTTCTTCGGTGGGCGAATTAGAGAAAACAAATTCTTGTATTCCTTGGGTGAATTTGAAATTTTTGGCACTAGTATTGCTTTTTCTTAAAATCAAACTACCATTTTCGTTGATGGACCATTTTTTTTGGTTCAACATAAAAAAAGAAGGCTTCCATTTCATAGCAATTCCGTCTGCATAAGTGTTCACGGTGGCGTTTAAATCAACTTGTTCTAATATACTCTTGCTAGTTCCTGTTATTTTTAGTTCAGAAATATCTTTGCTGCTATGTATGGTAACAGCAGCTTTAGTATAGCTCGTGCTGTCTGAAAATTGAAAAGCATCGGCTGTAAAAAATAAATGCAGTGAGTCCTGTGTTCCATTGCCATAGATGTCTCCGCCTTTGATGGTATAGTTGTTCCAATTAATATAAGGCAGCTTGCCTTTGGCTTCAATGGTTTGCTTGTCGGTATTAATGGCACCGGTTAATGAAATATTATTAAAGCCTGAAAAAGATGGATCAAAAAGACGCAGATAGGGCTCGAAATAATTAGTTTTAATTTGAAACTGAAATAATTGATTACTGACTGTGTTTTTTGGAGCAGGGATATAAGTAGGCAAGTAGCGTTGCATAAAATATTGCACGCTTGCGGGTAAATTTAAAATATTAAATTTACCTATGATACTGGCTTGAAGATCATCACTAGCAATGCTTATTTTTTTTAAGCCATTAACTATGCTAGACTGAATGTTCAATGAATCAAAATTCACTGCATTGCCCGGGGATTTCAATCTTCCATTGTAAAATTTAGCGAATCCAATAAAATTATCAATATTATTACCCTCAAAATTAATGTCTAGTAAACCCTTGAGTTGTGTTTGGTTCTTAGTGATATTTAATTTTTCCAAGTTGGCATACAATAGATCACCTACTGCATTGATCTTGGGTTTGTCCTTATTGAATAGTAGTGCAATATTGCTGTTAAAGTTAATATTGGGATCCTTAATATTTAACCTACCATTGAAAGACCTTTTTTGCAATAGCCCATTGGTGCTAATATTAGTATAGTTGTATTTGTTAAATTCAATGGTGTCGATATCTCCTTCAATTTTCGTCTTGATGTTTTCAATGTCAAAAGAACTGCCTGCTATTTTCCCCTTAAAGTTCAAAAGGCCTAAACTATTCACATTGAATATTTTACCAATGTTCAAATGATGGGCGGTAATAGCGCCTTCATAACTAGGTTCTGCTTTCTCTGGAAATTTTAATCTTATTTCAGAAACAATTGAGCCTACTGGAGACTGCATCTGGCCTTTCGCTAAAAAATCGAAAAAACTTCCTTTGAATTCTCCCTTAAAATCTAGGCCATTGAGCTTGTCTAATTCAATTGATTTTATTTGTTTTAAGCTAGGTATCCAATTGGCTAAATCATTATAATTCGTATTGGCAGTGACATTGCTAAAGTTGATTAAGGTATTCCTCATATCAGGAATGCCTTGCATCGAAAAACGACAAGCTACTTTAGAGTTATTGTAGCTGGCTTTAAAGTCATTGGTTTCAAAATTGGCTACTGTGCCATTAAAATGAAAGCCTGTAGTAAGTTTATGATGAAAGGAAGCCATGGAGGGGGTGAAATAGGCAATGTCATCAGTAGCTACGGTAGCGTTGACCAAATGTGCTTTCATCGTTACATTTTGAATGTAATTACTAAAATCTTCGCCAAAATCATGGTACTGCATGGCGTAATAGTTTTCAATCGTACTATTATTTGTTTTTAAATGCAATGCACTAAACTCCATTATTTCAGGAGTCATTTTAAAATTGGTCAACAGTTTTTTTATTTCAAAACCAGATTGTTCCTTTAAGCTCAAATTAACTTTTGCATGAATAGTGTCTTTATTGAAAGAAATATTTTTTAAAAGGGCATTGATATTTTGTATACGAATATGTTCCCCATCAAAATTATTCAGAGGTTGATTAAAGCCCTGTTCAATCCAAAATTTACCTTTTGTCACTTGAACTTCATTGGCCCATAAGTACAAATTGGTTGGATTGAAATATGGTTTGCCTTTTATTCTTTTGTGTGTGGTTGCTTTAATCAATGGCGCCTTGCCAGGGTAGTTTTGAATGAGGTAGTCTGGTTGATTGAGGATGAGCTGATCAATTAGAATGCTGTCCTTGGTAAAGGATTTAATATTGGCCAATACATTTTTAGCATTAAATACCATGTCTTGACCTTGCCATTGGTTTTCTTGTTTGAAACTTAGGTTGGCTATATCAATTTTTTGAATGTCAAAACCATTGGATTTTTGGGTTTGGGTAGTATCCGCGTTGAAATAGGCTAGAAGGAAAGCATAATTCCAACTATTTTTGTTTCTTTTAAAATTAATTTTAGTATCGCTCAACCCAATGTATTTAATCATCGGGCTCGCATTGGAGAATACCAAGTCGGTCAAACGTAATTTTAAAGAAGAAGTATAAAGAAGCGTATCCTTGTTTTGGTCTCTGACTAATATTTCTTGAATGTCTAATTTGTCAAACAAGGAAAAACGAACCTGCCCTAATTTTACCTCAGTGCCGATGGCTTTTGAAAAATGATTGGCTAGGGTAGTGGCAATTTTATTTTGTATGGAAGGGATAAGCAATAATAAATAAGCAAGCAGGAATAAACCTACCAGGGAAGCAGCAATAATTCTGAGTAGGGCAAGCTTATTTTTTAACAAAAAATGGGTTTTTGTAAAAATACAAAAATGCCTTTGAATAATAGGCATAAAATTGACCTAAAACCAATCATAGATTTAGTGTAGATAGCTTTTGTAATTGCTTATCAATCTATACTTTAGTAACCAGCAACACTATCGTCGCCTCGTTTATCACCTGCCGCCGTTCGTTTGCCATCAGTGGTAATTTGAACACCATCCATTCTTCCAAAACGGCCTCGTTTCATCGTGGTATAACCCATCGCTTTTAAAGCTTGTTCTGTTGCTTCTGGAAAATCAGCTTCAAGCATGATATTATCTGGCATCCATTGATGATGAAATCTAGGGGCGTCAATGGATTGTTTTAATGTCATTTTAAGATCGATGATGTCTACCAAGCCTTCATATACTTGATTGGGGATGGTGGTGCCGCCTGGAGTTCCAATGCTTAAAAAGGGCTTATTGTTGACTGTCACTAAGGTAGGAGTCATGGAACTAAGCATTCTTTTTCCCGCTTGAATGGCATTGGCTTCGCCACCTATGGCACCATACATATTGGGCACACCTGGTTTAATACTAAAGTCATCCATTTCATTGTTTAAAATAAATCCAGCACCTGCTACGATGGTTTTGTTTCCGTAAGAATCATTCAACGTAGTAGTAATGGCAACCATATTACCATCTTTGTCGATCACACTAAAATGAGTGGTTTGTTCGCTTTCATGAATTTGTCCTGCATTGGTTATTTTACTAGTTCCTTTAACACCTGTTACATAATCACGCATTCTTTCTTTGACATAGGTATCGCTGATCAATGTTTTAGTAGGCACTTTCCAAAAATCTGGATCGCCCATATGTTCTGCACGATCTGCATAGGCCCTGCGTTGGGCTTCTACCATTAAACTTACAGTAGCTGCCGTATTGTTACCCATTTTAGCAATATCGAAGGGGGCAATCATCTTCATCATTTGAGCCAGTAATATGCCACCACTAGAAGGAGGTGCAAAGCTGATGATATGATGTCCTTTGTAATCAAATTCTATAGGCTTTCTATATTTAGGGGCATAGTTTTTTAAATCGGCCAAACTGATAATACCACCACTGTGTGCCATTTCTTTTACAATCATGGAAGCAGTGGGCCCTTCATAAAAGCCAGCAGCTCCTTTTGCTTGAATTCTTTTCAAGGTGGCTGCAAGTTCAGTTTGAATTAAAGTATCGCCTGCTTTCCAATTTTCTTTTTTTGTAAATACACTCGCCTTTGAACTAAATTTTGTAAAACTATTTCGGTTGGCATTTAATCCCTTTGCCTCACTCTCTGAAATAACAAAACCAAATTCAGC
Source organism: Bacteroidota bacterium (assembly GCA_026391155.1). Taxonomy (GTDB): domain Bacteria; phylum Bacteroidota; class Bacteroidia; order Chitinophagales; family Chitinophagaceae; genus Sediminibacterium. Next base: position 12,916 of record JAPLEP010000008.1, on the reverse strand, counting down.
CAACTCAATAGCAGGTTCAATTAATTGAGCCATGGAAAGTTTTGCATTAGCATGTGCACTAAACATGCCAGCCACAGAACCAGGAATACCAGAGGCCAATGCACCTCTTGTAGATTTATCTGCATAGGGGTTCCCTTTTTCATCTAGATACATATCTTTAGATGCTTTGGCCGGCGCTTCTTCTCTAAAATCAAGTCCTATTAATTCCCCATTTACTTTTCTTGCCAATAGGAATCCACCTCCACCAATATTGCCTGCTTCTGGAAATACAACAGCCAAGCTAAACTGAACCGCAATGGCTGCATCAAAAGCATTGCCTCCTTCTTGCATGATGGCTGCACCTACCATACTGGCCAATGCATGTGCAGATGAAACTGCAGCATGGTCAAAAGACTTTTCTTTAGCAATTTCGTAATGATAGGGGTTGATACTTGGATGTGCTTTAAAGAAAGATTGTCCAAAGCCCATAGGGCTTATTAAAACAAGGCTAAGCATACAAATACCTATACGCAAAGGCAATGGAAGGTTAGTTTTTTTCATAAGTTGGGAAATTGAATAGGTAATTTACTTAATTATTTAAGATTCAACAAATTGAGCGCAAACTTTCTTATTTTTATAAGCCATTCTCAACCATTAGAAAAAAACAGTATGCGTATGCGCTATCACTTAATTTTTGTCTGCTTACTAAGCACTTTCATGGCCTCTGCACAAAAACCAAGTGCTGAAATTTTAGCTCAAATCAATAAGTTAAAAACAGTGGGTAGTGTTTTGTATATAGCAGCGCATCCAGATGACGAGAACAATAGCTTCTTGCCCTATCTGACCAAACAAAGAATGTTTAGGACTGCTTATTTGAGTTTAACAAGAGGAGATGGTGGACAAAACTTAATTGGCAAAGAGCAAGGGGTGGAATTAGGGATGATAAGAACACAGGAATTATTGGCTGCAAGAAGAATAGATGGTGCCGAACAATATTTTTCTAGCGCTTATGAATTTGGGTTTAGTAAATCCTCAGAGGAAGCCTTACGCATCTGGGACCATGAGAAAGTTTTGAGTGATGCTGTTTTGGTGATTAGAAAATTTCAACCAGACATTATTATTACCCGTTTCCCTGGAGATGCGCGTGCGGGTCATGGCCATCATTCTGCCTCTGCGATCATTGCCAATGAAGCCTATATTGCAGCAGCCAATCCTTCTAAATTTCCAGAGCAGTTCAAACTAGGGCTTGTTCCATGGAAGGCCAAAAGAATAGTATGGAATACTTTTAATTTTGGTTCGGTGAATACCACCAATGAAAAACAATTAAAATTGGAAGTGGGAGGGTTCAATGCGTTATTAGGGAAAAGTTATGGAGAGATTGGTGCCGAAGCAAGAACCATGCACAAAAGTCAGGGAGAAGGAAGACCGCGTCGAAGAGGCCCACTCTATGAATATTTTGAATTGATAGGGGGTGATACAGCAAGCAATGATATCATGGATGGGGTAGATATTAGTTGGCGTAAAATTACAAGTACTGAAAAACAAGCCACTGCCATAGAAAATGGAATCAATGCCATTGCCAAACAGTTTCAAACAGAAAATCCATCTGCTTCGGTATCCGCACTAGTTGCTTTGTATCAACAAATTTCAAGTTTACCTGCCTCTAAATGGCGTGATTATAAATTAGAGGAGCTTAAAAATATCATTAAAGAAGCAGCGGGTTTATTTTTTGAAGCCACGACACAACAGCAACAAGTTTTACAAGGCGAAAATCTAAAGCTTCAATTTTTCTTAAATCAAAGAACATCCATTAGTTCCACATTAGTCATGGTTCATTTGCCAGAAGGCATCGATTCTGTTTTCAATAAAGTACTTAACTATAATGAGAATTTTCAATATGATTATAGTTTTATACTGCCCGCAAGTACGCCTATTTCACAACCTTATTGGTTGGTGCAACCAAAAACAGAAGGCATGTTTGTGGTCACAAATCCTGTCTTGATTGGGGATGCAGAAAACAAACCTGCTTTTGAAGTAAGTATGACCATTGCCATCGAAGGTGGTTCCTTTAATTTCACTATTCCAGTGCAATACAAATTCACGGATCCTACCAAAGGAGAAGTCTACGAGCCAGTGGTGGTATTGCCAAATCATGAAATAAAATATGATAAAGAACTTTATTTAAAACCAGTAGGGAAATCCATTCGTATTGGCTACCAAGATTTACATCAGGGTAAGGCCAGTTATACCAAAGTAGAAATAAAATCAGCCAATGATCCATTGCCTACGAGTGCCAATGATGTGTTTACCAAGACCATTCAGTATGACCATATTCCTACACTTACTTATTTCCACACGGCTACTACAAAACTGGTGGAAGCCAATCTCATTTCAAGACCAGCCAAGGTAGGGTATATCGACGGTGCTGGAGATAAATTACCCGAAGCATTAACTGAATTAGGGTATGAAGTAGTTTACTTAAAAGAATCAGACATTAGTATAGAAAAATTAAAACAATTGGATGCCGTGGTGGTGGGTATTCGCGCTTACAATATGTTGGATTATTTAACAGATAAGAACGACATCATCAACACCTATATTGAACAAGGGGGCAACTTGATTGTTCAGTATTTAAAAAGCAATCAAGTAGGTTTAAAGAAAATAAAAGCAGGCCCTTATCCATTTACGGTAAACAGTGGCAGAAGAGTAGCGCAAGAAGATGTGCCTGTGCAATTTGTTTTGCCTAATCATGCGGTGTTGAATAGTCCAAATAAAATTACTGCACAGGATTTTGAAGGATGGGTGCAAGAAAGAACAACCTATCAAGCAGAAAATATAGATACACATTTCGAAACACCCTTAGCCATGAGTGATAAAGGAGAGCCTAGCTCGAATGGCAGTTTATTGATTGCGCCTTATGGCAAAGGTAATATGGTGTATTTGAGTTTGGTTTTATTTAGACAACTCCCTGCAGGTAATGCAGGTGCGTATAAAATCCTATCCAACTTAATCTCTTTACCTAAGCATTAACCATGAGACGCAATGTGAGCATTTTTACTTTACTAATTATAGGACTTGGGGTAGGTTATTTGATAAAGAATGTAAAAATCGGATTGATAATTGGCCTTGTTATTGGACTGCTTATTAGTGGTATTGGCACTAGAAGTAAATAGCTTTAATTTTTATTTATTTCTTCTGTACTTACTACACCAATCCATTTAAATTTTTTGGCAATAAAATAAGCGATTAAGCCAAGGCTTATGACAGTGAGTCCACTCAACATCATCTTAGTCCCTGTGGAAAAAAAGATACCAGCCCAAATAATAATGGCTAAAAATAAAGGCAGGGGATAGAGCGGCATTTTCCATGGGAAAAACCCTTTTCCTTTTCTTTTAAACAATAGTAAAAGACCAATGGCCTGTCCTATAAATTGAATTAAAATTCGCATGGCCAAAATACCATCAATGACTTCTTTTAATCTAAACAGCAAACTAAATACAAAAGCAATACCTCCTAGTACCAATAAGGAGCGATGTGGAAAATGTAATTTAGGATGTAGTTCTTTAAAGAAAGGAAAGAAGGATCTATCCTGTGCAGCAGCATAAGGAATTCTACTATAGCCCAAGGTGGCAGAAAATAAGGAGGCGAAGGCGACCATTAATATTAATATAGTAGCAAAGGCTCCAGCAGTGGGGCCATATAAGGCTTTAATATAATCACTTACGACAAACTTACTAGTCACAATAGTTTGAAAGGGCAGCACACTGGCTACACTAATATTCATGGCTAAATACAATATTGCTATCCCTGTAATGGAAATAAACATGCTTCTAGGAATATTTTTACTCGGATTTTTTATCTCAGCACCTAAATGACAAACATTATAATAGCCTAAATAACTATAAATAGTTTTGACACTGGCAAATCCTAGGGCGGCTACAAAACCATGCTGCATGGTAAAGCCATCATTGATGTGTTGGATGGGTGCTAGAAAATTTCCGTGCGCAATACCGCCAAAAATAATCCAAGCCATTGTACCTAATACCCCTACCCATAAAAACACTGAAATTTTTCCGATGGATTCGATTTTTCGATATAATAATGAGATCACCAATATTACCACTAATCCACTCACCGCTTTTTCTTGAATAAAGCTTAGATGAAAAAAGTAATTGGCATATTGCGAAAAACCAATGGCCGCGGAAGCAATCACCAAGGGGGCTTGAATCATCGTTTGCCATACAAATAAAAAGCTCATCAGTGATCCTGCTTTTTCGCCGTACCCTTCTTTTAAAAAATGAAAACTACCACCTGCTCTAGGTAAAGCGGCACCTAATTGACTCCATACCATGGCATCTAAATAAGAAAGTAGGGCGCCTGCTATCCAAGCATATAAAAAATAGGGGCCTCCCATAATTTGTGCCACCACACTTAACACTACAAAAGGACCAATGCCCACCATATCAATCATGTTGATGGCGGTTGCATGTAAAAGACTTAATTTGCGTTCTAGATTTGTTGTTTGGCTCATAAAGTAGGTTGACAAGATAATAAAAAAAGTATAAAATGGAGGTGAATTTTAAGCAGGTACAATGGGTGGATACTATTTCCATCTATGAAGTGAATATTAGGCAATATACTTCTGAAGGAACATTTAAAGCCTTTCAAAATCATCTGCCTCGCTTACAAGCGATGGGTGTGGACGTTTTATGGTTGATGCCCATCACCACCATTAGTATAGAAGGGCGTAAAGGTAGTCTGGGTAGCTATTACGCTTGTAGTAGTTATACCAAAATAAATCCAGAATTTGGAAGTGAGCAAGACTTGATTGATTTAATTGCTTTGGCGCATCAATTGGGGATGAAAGTGATTATTGATTGGGTAGCCAATCACACCGGTAGACATCACGAGTGGATGCAAAATCATCCAGAATGGTTTAGTAGGGATGAGGCTGGGAATTTTACAGAACGCAATGGTTGGGACGATGTGGTAGATTTAAATTATAATAATAACGATATGCGCGCTGCATTGATCGGCGCCATGCAATATTGGGTGCAATCTTTTAAGATAGATGGATTTAGATGTGATATGGCACATTTAGTACCTTTGAATTTTTGGAAAACCGCTAGAACTGCCTGTGAAACCATCAAGCCTTTGTTTTGGTTGGCAGAATGCGAATTAGCTTCCTACCATGACGTTTTTGATGTAAGCTATGCATGGGATTGGATGCATGTAAGCGAAAGGTTAACTCAATCAGAAGCATCGGTCAATGACATCTACAATGTGCTGCATAAGTACAATCAATATCCAGCAGGGGCATTGAAATTATTTTTTACTTCCAATCATGATGAGAATTCTTGGAACGGAACGGAGTATGAAAAATTTGGACCTGCGGCTAAAGCTTGGGCCGTATTTTGTTTTACTTGGAAAGGCATCCCTTTAATATATAGTGGGCAGGAATTACCCAATCAAAAGCGCCTAGCATTTTTTGACAAAGAGGCACTGGATTGGAGTCATTCACCTCAACTGCATGATTTCTATAAAACGCTACACCAACTGAGAAAGACTTTTAGATGCATTGCGAAGGGGGCTACTTTTAATTTACCTACAGCAACAGATAAAATCATGGCTTATCTTAGATATGCCACTGAGTCAGATAGTAAAGAAATCATTTTAGTGGTGCTTAATTTAGGCGACCAAGCCCAAAAAATAAGTTGCTCACATGATTTGTTGGTAGGGGAGTTTACCAATATTTTTTCTGGTCTAAGCTTTGATTTCAATAAAGAAGTAGCATTTGAATTAATGCCGGGCGACTATTTTGTGTATGTAAAAAGCTAGGGCCGCTTGGCTTGTTGAAATTCTACAAACTCAATCATTTCCTCTAGTGTAAAGCTGCTTAGGTTTTGAGCAGCACTCAGTCCTGCTTTTTGCGCCACTAATACACCATATTTACAATCATCGTATCCTTCCACCGCATGAGCATCTGGATTGATAGAAATAAGTACCTCCTTTTTTAAAGCTGCAGGAATAAAACGCCAGTCCATATCTAATCTTCTAGGATGGGCATTGAGTTCAATCACCACATCATGATTTGCACAGGCTTCTATAATGGCTTCGTGATTTACGGGATACCCTTTTCTACTTAACAACAAACGGCTGGTAAGATGGCCTAAGATGCTCGTGTATGGATTGTTAATGGCATTCAATAAACGCAGCATGGCTTTTTCTTCCGTCATCTTTAAATTGGAATGTATGGAAGCAATTACCAAATCAAAACTGGCCAGCACTTCATCGGGATAGTCCAAGCTGCCATCATTCAATATATCTGATTCGATACTTTTAAAAATAACAAAGGGGGCTAATTTTTTATTGAGGGCATCAATTTCTTTGTGTTGGGCACGAATGCGGTCTATCTGCAAACCATTCGCATAGAAGGCCGATTTGGAATGGTCGCTAATCACTAAATATTCATAACCTTTTTCTATGGCAGCTAAAGCCATATGTTCTAAAGTATGCACCCCATCGCTCCAGGTACTATGCGAATGAATGATTCCTTTGATGTCTTTAATTTGAATGGCTGTTTTGAGGGGCTGCTTGGAAATTTTTTCGATTATCGCCGGATCCTCTCTTTGGGCAGGGGGGATAAAATTAATCCCCAATTGGTCGAAGATGGCCTGTGGAAAAATAAATTTAAAATTTTTCTGAAAAAGGGGGTTTTCGACCCATTTTTTTAAAAATTCGGGGGAACAGGACAAACTAAAGTCGGTCCAATGGAACGAATCTTTGGTGGTCAAATGCCATCTAATTTCAAAATTATCAGTCCCTTTTGAACTTAAATAATGATCATTTTTTGTAACCGTAAATTCTTTTTCAATTAACCAGTGGGTTAATTTTTTTTCATCAGAGGTAATTACAATATCTAAAAATTCTAGAGATTCCATTTGTCTTTTAAATGCACCTGAGACTTCATGCAAATCATTGGGAAAATTATTTTGTAAAGATTCTTTTAAGGCATGTACTAAACTTTCTACTTGCTGATACAAATAACTTCCTTGATGTTGTAAATAATATTCTAAACTGTCCTGTATGTTTTTCTGTGTCTTTGCACCAAAACCTTTGTAGTTGATTAATCTATTTTCTTCGCAGGCATAAAGTAGTTCGCCAATGCTTTCGATTTCTAATTCTTTCCAAATGGTTCTAATTTTTTTGGGCCCCAATCCTTTTATTTTTATCAGTTCAATGATGCCAGGAGGTGTTTTTTCTATGTACTCCTCTAGTATTGTAAGTCGCTTATTTTCAATGAGTTGCATTATTTTTGCACCTATGGCAGCGCCTATACCGCGTATAGCAAATAATTCCTTTGAAGATAGATCGATGACTGGTTCAGTTAGTTTATCTAAAGTAAAAGCAGCGTTGGCATAAGACTTAATTTTGAATTCATCCTCCCCGTGAATGTCCATGAGTTTACTCAGTAAAGAAAAATATTCTGCGATTTCGTAGTTATGCATTTCGTGTGTAAAGTATAAAAAATTATTCAAAAAAAAATCCCCCCCGTAAACGGGGAGGACTTCAAATCTATTTTTGCTAAAAGCAAAAAAGACGATTTAATTATCTTGCGATAATTATTTCTTTTTAGCAGCCTTCTTTTTTGCAGCTTTCTTCTTAGGAGCAGCTTTTTTAGCAGCTTTCTTAGGAGCAGCTTTTTTAGCAGCTTTCTTAGCGGCTTTTTTCTTAGGAGCAGCTTTTTTAACAGCTTTTTTTGGAGCAGCTTTTTTAGCGGCTTTTTTTGCAGTTGCCATGTTTTTTAGATTTAATGGTTAGTAAATATGAATTAAAAATAAAAAACTTTTATTATATCTGCAAAATTATTTTCTTAAGCGACTGTTTCTACGGGTAAAATGGATACTGTAGAACGGTTGTTTCTGCCTTTTTTAAATTCAACAATACCGTTGGTAAGTGCGAATAAGGTAAAGTCAGAGCCAACTCCAACATTCTTACCAGGATGGTAAACAGTACCTCTTTGGCGAATAATGATGTTACCAGATAATGCTGGTTGACCACCATAAATCTTAACACCTAAGCGCTTGCTTTGTGAATCACGGCCGTTTTTTACGGAACCTTCTCCTTTTTTGTGTGCCATAGTATATTCTTTTTTCTAGCTTATTATTAACTTGAAAACACTCAATTAGCCCAATGGACTAAGCGATATTTTCGATTTTGATCTGTGTATAATGTGTTCTGTGACCATGTTTCTTGCGAAAGCCCTTTCTTCTCTTCATTTTAAAAGCGATCACTTTGTCACCTTGAACTAAGTCGTTAGTAATCTCAGCTTTCACTTTTACTTTAGAAGTAAAAGAGATGCTTCCATTATTATCAACGAATAAAACATCGTTGAATTCAACTTTATCTCCAGTTTTACCTTGCAGGTGAGGTACATACAAGCTATCTCCTGCTTGTACTTTAAATTGTTGTCCTGCGATTTTTACTACTGCTAGCATATTGTCCAAAATTAGGACGGCAAAGGTAATTATTATTATCCCAATTTGCAAGTAATTCTCAAAAAATAATAAGCCCTGCCTTATTTCTGCCTTTTCTTCACATTTAATTGACTTTTAAGGCCTAAAGTAGTTTGATGATCCATAAATTAGTACCTAATTTTGCCCAGCTTCAAACGCTTCAACAAATCTAGGTATGATTAATGTCAAATCTTTATTGGCCAAACCCTTTGCCGGGGTAATTCACCGTCAAATTCAAAAAGAGCGTAAAACGGCCTTGGCAGACCAACAAACTATTCTAAATCAATTAGTTAAACAAGGTAAAGCCACTATTTTTGGCAAAGACCACCAATTTGAGCTCATTAAAGACTACGCCAGTTTCAAACAGCAAGTGCCTTTAAGGGACTATGAGGAATTTAAACCATATATAGAACTCATTAAGCAAGGAGGGCAAAATGTACTTTGGAAGGGGCGTCCCATCTATTTTGCTAAAACAAGTGGCACCACTAGTGGGGTAAAATACATCCCAATCACCAAAGATTCCATCAGTAACCATATTAATGGTGCTAGAAATGCTTTATTGGTGTATATGTCTTTGACCGGATCCACCCAATTTGCAGGGGGTAAAATGATTTTTTTAAGCGGGTCACCCGAATTGGAACGGGTAGGCGGAATTCCTACGGGTCGTTTAAGTGGCATTGTCAATCACCATATTCCTCAATATTTAAGGGGCAATCAATTGCCCAGCTATGAAACCAATTGTATCGAGGAATGGGAGGAGAAACTAGATAAAATTGTAGCAGAGACCTCGACCAAGGATATGACCTTGATTGGAGGCATCCCCCCATGGATACAAATGTATTTTGATCGATTGATAGAAAAAACAGGAAAGCCCATTAAGGAACTTTTCCCTAATCTACAAGTGATGGTGCAGGGAGGGGTTAATTTCGAACCCTATAAATTCAAATTATTGGAGACCCTTGGTCAACAAATCGACACCATCGAATTGTTTCCTGCTAGTGAAGGTTTTTTTGCTTATCAAGACACGCGAGACTTACCCGGATTATTATTAAATACCAACAGTGGAATTTTTTATGAATTTGTTCCGCTAGCGCAAGTACATCAAGCAAATCCAACTCGATTAAGTTTGGCAGAGGTGGAATTGGGCGAACAATATGCATTAATCATCAACAGCAATGCAGGTTTATGGGGGTATAGTATTGGAGATACGGTGAAGTTTGTGAGTATCGATCCTTATCGAATTATTGTTACTGGAAGAATCAAACACTTTATTTCTGCCTTTGGAGAACATGTCATTGGAGAGGAAGTGGAACAGTCTTTATTAAAAGTATGTACCGAAATGAATGTGTCTGTCATTGAATTTACAGTAGCACCTATGATTCAACAGGGGCAAGGGAAAAGCTACCATGAATGGTTTATTGAATTTGAAAAAGCGCCTTCGGATATGGCTTTATTTAGCCAGCAATTGAATGCCTATATGTGCGAAAAAAATGTGTACTATCAAGATTTAATTATTGGCAATATTTTAGAACCATTGCATGTACAATGTCTTCAGAAGAATGCTTTTATCCAATATATGAGTGCGCAAGGCAAATTGGGTGGGCAGAACAAAGCCCCAAGATTAAGCAATGATCGAATTATGGCGACTGCACTCCTTCAATATATTTCGAATTAAATAAATAATAGCGTAATTTTAATTTTTAAGCAAATAGTTGGATGAATCAGAAAAGAATTGCCATTTTTGGATCTACAGGCTCTATTGGGAAGCAAACACTCGAAGTAATTTCTGCGCATCCGGAATTATTTGTTGCAGAAATTCTTACCGCCCAATCCAACGATTCACTTTTAATAGAACAGGCTTTACAATTCACACCCAATATTGTGGTGATTGGAGACTTGACCAAATACAACAATGTTAAAAAAGCATTGGAAGGTAAACCCATAAAAGTTTTTGCAGGAGAGGAAGCATTAGAGCAAGTGGCGGCCATGGATTGTTATGATTTTATGATGGCAGGTATTGTAGGTTTTGCAGGATTAAAGCCTACTTTAACTGCGGTTGAAAATGGTAAAGCCATTGGACTTGCCAACAAAGAAACTTTAGTCGTGGCTGGAGATATTGTGATGCGCAAAGCTAAAGAATGTAAGGCAGCCATCATTCCTGTGGATAGCGAACACTCTGCTATTTTTCAATGCTTGGTAGGGGAACAAAATAATCCCATTGAAAAAATAATTTTAACGGCCAGCGGCGGCCCTTTTTTAGGAAAGAAACCTAATTTTTTAGTGAATGTAAAAAGAGACCACGCTTTACAACATCCTAATTGGTCCATGGGGGCTAAAATATCCATCGACTCTGCCACCCTGATGAATAAAGGGCTGGAGATGATTGAAGCAAAGTGGTTGTTCAATTTAGCGCCTGATCAAATCAAAGTGGTCATTCATGCACAAAGCATTATTCATAGTATGGTGCAGTTTGAAGACGGAAGCATTAAAGCACAGATGGGACTTCCTGATATGAAATTGCCCATTCAATATGCGATGGCATTCCCGCAAAGATTAAAAAATAATTTCCCAAGATATTTATTTGACAAACCCAATCAGTTAAATTTTGACGAGCCCGATGTAAAAACCTTTAGAAATTTAACTTTAGCTACAGAGGCAATGCGAAAGGGTGGAAATACACCCTGTGTTTTAAATGCAGCCAATGAAATAGCAGTGTATGCATTTTTAAGAAACAGAATTGGATTTTTAGACATGACCGAGCTTATTGAAAAAACTTTAGAGAAGATAGAATATATCGCAAGTCCAAGCTTGGACGATTATTTTGAAACCGATGGCGAGGCACGTAATTTTGCCGCCTCTTTAATACAATTATAAATTATATGTACATTTTAGCAATGGATTTTTTAGCAGTGGGTGTAAAAACAGCACAGTTTATTTTATCCTTTTCCATATTGGTTGTTTTGCATGAGTTGGGACATTTTATTCCAGCACGTTTATTTAAAACAAGGGTAGAAAAATTTTATTTATTTTTTAATCCAGGCTTCAGTCTTTGGAAAAAGAAAATTGGTGAAACTGAATACGGCATTGGTTGGATTCCATTTGGCGGCTATGTAAAAATTTCAGGAATGATTGATGAGAGCATGGATAAGGAGCAATTGAATAAAGCGCCAGAGTCTTGGGAATTAAGATCTAAACCTGCTTATCAAAGATTGATTGTAATGTTGGGTGGGGTGATCGTGAATGTAGTTTTAGCCATCGGGATATTTATAGGGTTGTCTTTTTATTGGGGGGAAGATACTTTGCCTTCAAAGAATGTCATCTATGGTGTGCATCCAAGTGCATTGGCCAGTAAAATGGGTATTCAAGAAGGCGACATTATTGTTTCTTTAGACCTAAAAGAGTTGGAAAATTTTGATGCCTTAGAAGGTAAATTAATTTTGACCAATCCTAAAACATTAGAAGTTAAAAGAGGGGATAGTATAGTTTCTTTAACTATACCAGCTAATTTATCAACTGAGCTTGCGAAGTATAAAAAGACAGCGCCATTTGTCACTCCGCGTATACCTGTAGTGGTAGATTCTGTTGGTAAGTCAGCCGTGATCTTGCAAGGTGCTATTAATAAAAACGATACTTTATTAAAAATTAATAATACAAGCATTCAATATCAGTATCAATTTTTAGAAGTAAAGAAAAAATATGCTGATTCAATTGTTTTTATCACAGCAAAAAGGGGAGAGGATACTGTAATCATTAAAACACTCATCAGTAGTACAGGCCAATTAGGTTTGTTTGTAAAACTACCCTATGCCTTATTTACTACAGTACATAAAAGTTTTAGTTTTATTGAAGCTATCCCCGAAGGAGTCAACAGATGTTACATCACATTGGATAATTACATTACAGGCATCAAGCAAATTTTTACTGGTAAAGTAAACCCCAATGATTCTTTAGGAAGTTTGATTAGCATTGGCAATACCTTCCCCTCTAGTTGGGATTGGGAAAAATTCTGGACTTTAACCGCCATCTTTTCTATCATATTGGCTTTTATGAATGTGCTTCCCATTCCAGCCTTGGATGGGGGACATGCCTTATTCATTTTAGTGGAAATGATTACCGGAAGAAAGCCCAGTGATAAGTTTATGGAATACGCTCAAGTAGTAGGTATGATACTGATGTTCGGCTTAATGTTTTATGCATTGGGATTGGACTTTTGGCGTTTGTTTAAGTAATCCAAGAATAAGTTGTAATTTTGTAGGTTCGAAATAAGTTTTAGCTCACACGATACAATTGGGGTCGTATGGTTTTGACAGCAGTCGTAGCGGTTGGGGTAAGCATGCAGTGCGTTGGGTAATTAGCACTTTAATCTGAATACCAAACAATCAAAAGGCGAAGCAAATTTTGCCATGGCTGCTTAATTCAGT
>JAPLEP010000012.1:0-6622 GCA_026391155.1 Bacteroidota bacterium | reverse complement strand
GTATACTTATATAGATGGTTTTTGTGTAAGTACCGACGCCGATTTTGTAATTACAGGAGAAGTATTTCCTGGAGAGAATAAACCAGAAGGCCCTTTCGGAGATCACTTAGGATACTATAGTTTGCAACATCCTTTTCCTGTAATGAAAGTGCATAAAGTGTATGCAAGAAAAAATGCCATCTGGGCATTCACGGTAGTAGGAAGACCACCTCAAGAGGATACAAGCTTTGGACAACTTATTCATCATATTACGGGGTCGGCTGTGTCTAACGAAATACCGGGATTAAAAGAAGTACATGCAGTAGATGCTGCTGGTGTGCACCCCTTATTATTAGCCATAGGCAGTGAAAGATATACGCCGTTTTTAGAAAATAAAAAACCTGCTGAAATTTTAACCATTGCCAATCATATTTTAGGCACAGGGCAATTAAGCTTGGCAAAATTTATTTGGATAACAGCGGAAGCAAAAAAATCTAAAGAAAAAAGTGAAATAGATGTAAATAATGTTCCTGAGTTTTTACACTACATGTTATCTAGAATGGACTTTTCAAATGACCTACATTTTTATACCAACACTACCATGGATACCTTGGATTATTCTGGGGATGGATTAAATACAGGATCTAAATTAGTCTTGGCTGCTTACGGCGATGTTCGAAGAAAATTAGCCACAACTATTCCGGAAAATATTAAAGCATTAAATGTAAATGCAGAATTAGTGATGCCGGGAGTGATTGCTGTAAATGCGGCAACTACTTCTATAAGTTCTATTCAAGAAAAATTAAAGGGATTAGGTGAAAGCTTATTAGAAAATGAAGGCGTAGCTATGATTATCATTACTGAAGACGCTACTTGGATGGCTGCTGAATTTAATAATTTTATTTGGGCCACTTTTACAAGAACCAATCCTGCTAAGGATATTGATGGAGTAGATAGCTATACAATTAATAAACATTGGGGATGTAAGGGACCATTAATTTTAGATGCGACTATTAAAAAGCATCATGCGCCTGCTGTGGTGAAAGATATGGAGGTAGAGAAAAAGGTTACAGCGCTACTGAGTAAGTATGGGTATTAAACCTCCACCCATGTATGGTCGGCCAATAATTTAACGGTGGCAATAAATCCTGCAAAAGGTCCAGATCCGCCGCCCCATTCACTAGGTGCTACTAAAGAAAGCACATGGGTGCCATCTGTTTTTTCATACACATGATATATTTGACCTATTTGTGGTTTGAAAGTAATTTTAGCTTCGTAAATCATTAAACTTAATTCCTTGCGCTTTCTAATTTCTTGCGCTTGTCTTGCAAGTAATTCTATTTGCTCTTTAATTTGATTTAACTGCATATTGGTTTGATCCTCCATGGCAGATAAAGCCTTGTGTTTTATAACACCTTCTTTAGTAGGGCGAATAGCAACACTGCCAGCAGATGAAGCATAAGGTAGCACGCTTAATTGTTTATGGTATACTTCTATATTTTTAAAAGCCTCTCCATTTTCTTTGAAACCATAATGCGTTACTTTTAAAAACCCATTGGCTAAAATCTCATGTACAACTTTAAGTACTTCTTTATTGTCTTTACTAAACTGAACAGTTAAACAAGAACCATTGTTAATTTCAGCAAGCACTTCATTTCCTAATAAATGGTTTTCGAATGCTTGTGCTAAACCATTAGGAATAACACTGTACTGTGCGTAAAAAGCTTCGTTTTCTATATTCACCCAATTATGGCTGAAATTAAGGGCATGTCCATTTTGAACGCTTTCGATTTTGTAATTTCCCGATTTGGGCACTAACTGATATTCGAATTCACTTTTTTCTGGAAACAATTGCCAGCTGGCTAAAAAATTATAAGCGATGACCATATTTGTATAACAAAAATAAGAACTAAAAGTTCAAAAAAAACTAACTGAAATGGCTAATTTATTTGAACAAAATCCGGTTTACTAATGATATTTGAATTGTATTTGTACCTGATATTGGTCAATAAACTTAGATTCCATTGACTCACTTGTAAATTGGTTCTTGGAAAGTAAAAAGCCTTGAGTTCGATGGTGCCAAAAATAAGGTTTTCGTTTCTTACCCTCATACCAGAGCCAATAGAAGAGTAGATATCTCCAGCCCCAATAGAGCTTCCCACAGTTCTTAGATAAGTGATATTTCCAAAGGCAAAGGGAGAAGTTCTAAAGCCAAAAAAAGACCTTGAATTATACCAAACAGATTCCCAATTAGCGGAGATCCGAGTGCCACCGTAAATGCGCTCTTTGTTTAATTGAGGGATGCCGTAATTGCTACTGATAAGCAAAGCCTCGTTGAACTTGTTTTTTAATGTTTGGGTAAAACTAAAATTGAGGATAGACCTGTATTTATAACCACTTTCTAAATAACGTAAAGGACTTATTTGCTCTATACTAGCTAAGAAACGTACATCTTGCAATTGATTGTTTTCATAACTGCTTCCACTGCTAATATTGATATGCCTAAAACTTTCATTGGAAAACATTTTATAAGTTTCTAATTGTATACCCAAATAAGGGAGCTGTGATTGTTCTCTTTTGTACCTTCCCGCAGTGATGATCAAAGATTTTCCTGTGGGTAAATCCTCGTTTCTTCCAAATCCATACAAATATTGTGTTCTAATAATTTTTTGTTTAAATAAGGTGAAAGAACTTAAGTAGGCTTCGATATTTTGATAATTCTTATCTATTTGAGCTAAATAATCTAAGGGTCTGTCTTTAAATATGTTTTCTAAATAACGCAATTGAACAAAGTAATGCGGGTTATTACTTTCAAAGGAATGGGCACTGCTAAATATTTGATAACCAATGGAAGCGTCAAAATGTTTTAAGTCATAATTAAAAGTAGCAGTATACAATGAATCGGACCAGCTGCTTGGGAAAACATTTTTATTGCTGGTATTGTTCCAGTCAAAAATCCAGGTCCATTTGCTTTTAGGGTTAAGCAGGCGTCGATTTCCCTTTATATAAATGCTAGAGGCAGATAAACTCCCATTGGCTTCATTGGGGCTAAATGTTTTCGCACCAACAGTAATATCTGTAAAGCTGCCCTCCACATTCCTGCTGGTATAATCAAATCCCCATCCAGTTTTGGTAGATCGGTTTTGATCAAAATTGTGGCTTAATTTAAATCCATTGCCTCCGTCATTGGCATTCTCAGTACTAAAGGAAGCTGCGTAGGAATTTTCATTTCTCAAATCAAAGCTTCCCCCGAAAGGGAAAATATCTTTGACAATTATGTACAAATCAACTTGATTAGAATCTGCAGGCGCAATCGATGCTAAAATTCTTGCGTCTTGGATATAGGGTAAATCTCTTAGCCATTTTTCATTGTAGGCAATGGTCAATGGGTCTAGTATTTCATTTTCATGTACAAATAAATTTTTTCGAATGGTTTTTTCATTGGTCTTATCATGCAGCTGGTCGGCTAAAGAAGTGAGTACATCTTTTTTTATTTTATTGGGATTGTTGATGCTCGCCCCAAAATGTTTTTGCTCAATATGAATGGAATTTATTTTTTTACCTTCGTAATTGGCTATTGTTTTGATGTATTTGCCAATGGCCATATTTGTGGAGTCGATTAAAGAGCTTGGTCTTCCTTTGAATAGTTTAATAATTTTCTGAAAATTACCACTGTCTTTAGACAAGGCAATATTTTTTTCTATCCCTTTAAATTGAGCATTCGCCCATAAAGTGAAGCATAAAAATAGGGGGGCTAGTAAAAGGGTATTGAACCATTGTTTCATTGTGGAACAGTTCGTGATATTGCCAAAGGAACTTGACCAAATCTACTAAATATATACAATATAAAACCCAATAGCCATCAGTAGTTATGATGTCTATTGGGTTTTAACGAAAGGCTATAAAACTCTGCTATTTTATAGCTTGATTACAATACTTTAGCTGCTCTTTTTTTCAATGATTCCATAGGAATGTTTAAATACTTCCCAATGGGCTTGCCATCCCTGTAACTAATTACTCTTAAAGAAAATACATCCTCTGGGATTAAAAAAGGAGCAGTGTATTTTGAACTATAATTATCTGGCATTTGATCGTTCAAGGTATAATAGATATCTAAGCCTTCAATTTCACCCTCCATCATACCAATTAATTCTCCTTTTGTATTTTGTTGCGTAGTAACAATAGGGTCGTAGATGCTTTTTGCATAGCGCACGCCCGCTGCGTCTAACTTTTCGAAATGTTGTTCTACTTTTTTAGTAAAGCTATTCCAATCCTTTTTTTCTTTAGGAGACCAGCTAGTTTCTGCAACAGCCATACCTCTAGGCCAGGACATGTATTGCGCATACCTCATATCAAATATTTGTTCTGACCATAAATTCGCCTGATTGCCTAATATTAAATTAGGATCAATACCTTCAGGGATAGGCTCATAACTATAAGTGGTTTTCATTCTTAAGCCACGGTATACTTTTCCTTCTGCTGTAATTTCACCTTGGTAAAAATCGGTATAATTATAATCATTAGGAGACATGACTACTTTATGATTTTGCTTTGCTGCTTCTATGCCACCTTTTACACCTCTCCAGCTCATGACTGCTGCATCGCCGGATAATCCACCTTCTAAAATCTCATCCCAGCCCATCAATTTCTTTCCTTTGCTATTTACGATTTTTTGAACGCGTCTAACAAAATAACTTTGCACTTCGTTCTGATTTTTTAATCCTTCTTTTTTCATCAAGGCTTGCACATTGGCCGATTTTTCCCAATTATTTTTTGCATTTTCATCTCCACCTGTGTGGATATATTCAAAGGGGAATAGGGCAGCTACTTCGGTAAATATTTTATCTAAGTTGCTGTAAACTTCTTCGTTAG
Source organism: Bacteroidota bacterium (assembly GCA_026391155.1). Lineage (GTDB taxonomy): Bacteria > Bacteroidota > Bacteroidia > Chitinophagales > Chitinophagaceae > Sediminibacterium. The sequence goes on along the minus strand of JAPLEP010000012.1, from coordinate 1,771 downwards.
ATGGATCTAATGAGTTGTCAAATTGTGCAGTTACATGTCCATTCAATCCATCCCAATCCATAAACTCATTACCCGCATTAACTTGAAATGGGAAATTAGGCATGGTGCTCATGTTTGGATAGGCAGTATTAAATGCCAAACTATGACCTGGGATATCTATTTCTGGAATAACTTCAATGAATTTTGATTTGGCGTAAGTGACTACTTCTTTAATGTCTTCTTGTGTATAGAAGCCTCCATAAGTTTTTGGTTCATCTTTTGAAGGCATCGTTATGTTTGCCCATTTACCTATTCTTTCTGGTCTCCAGGCACCAATACTTGTTAATTTAGGGAGGGCTTTGATTTCTATTCTCCAACCTTGATCGTCTGTTAAATGCCAGTGAAAACGATTGTACTTATAACGCGCCATGTCGTCTATAAAAGTCAACACATCTGCCTTGCTAAAAAAATGTCTACTTACATCAAGCATCATACCTCTCCAACCAAAACGTGGTTTGTCTATAATAGATACATAAGGTAAGGTCCAATTGGTATTATTTTGTAAATGATTGGAATAAATTCCTGCAGGTAGTAATTGCATGACTGTTTGCCATGCATAAAACAAGCCCGCATTGCCATTCGCTTTTATTTGAATGCCATTTTCATTGATGTCCAAAGCATAACCTTCTGAACCTAAATTAGCGTCATTGATAATTTGTAAATCAATGCTGGGTTTATTTTTGGTGAAATAAACTACACGTCCTGTAGTAGTCCTTAATTTTCCTGCCATTATATCGGATATAGCATTAGCGGAACTTGGGGCATTAATCACAATAGATTTTGGAAGGGTATAAGTGCCTAATCCTTTAGTCATTTGATAAGGTTCAGGTATAATACTTAAGTTTTGTGCTTTGGAAATAAAAGCAGTACTTAATCCTACTAAAATGAGCAATAATTTTATTGGTTTCATAGACAAACGTTTTGGCATTCCTATAGAATGCGGTGTTTTAAAAAGAGTAACTAAAGATACTAAAAAATAGGAAGCATAAAAAAGCCGTTCCGAAGATTCGGAACGGCAATAGGGGGAATTTTCAATCTATTCTAGAAACTTATATTAGTATCTGTAAGCATCAGCCTTGAATGGGCCTGCTTTAGGTATACCTAAATAAGCTGCTTGCTCAGTAGTTAATTCGTCTAATTCAGCACCTACTTTCGCTAAGTGTAAACGAGCTACTTTCTCATCTAAATGCTTAGGTAACACATACACTTTGTTTTCGTAGTTTTTATGGTTGGTCCATAATTCTATTTGAGCTAATGTTTGGTTAGAGAAAGAGTTACTCATTACAAAGCTAGGGTGACCAGTCGCACAACCTAAGTTGACTAAACGACCTTCAGCTAAAACGATTACATCTTTACCATCGATATTGTATAAATCAACTTGTGGTTTGATGGTATCTTTTGTATGACCATAGTTTTTATTTAACCAAGCCATATCAATTTCAATATCAAAGTGACCAATATTACATACAATCGCTTTATCCTTCATCACTCTAAAATGTTTTTCGTTGATCAAATCACGACAACCAGATGCAGTCACAATAATGTCTGCTTCTTTAACTGCGTCAATCATTTTTCTTACTTCAAAACCATCCATCGCAGCTTGTAAAGCACAGATAGGATCGATTTCAGTTACCATTACACGACAACCTGCACCACGTAAAGAAGCGGCAGAACCTTTTCCTACGTCACCGTAAGAACCTACTACTGCAACCTTACCAGCCATCATTACATC
>JAPLEP010000043.1:0-6896 GCA_026391155.1 Bacteroidota bacterium | reverse complement strand
TGGTGAAAGAAAAATATGGTAATCTATTTGAAATGTATGCAAAAATTACTGGAGAAAACCCTTACGAAGTGCCTATGCGTATTTATCCTGCAGTGCATTATACCATGGGTGGTTTATGGGTAGACTATGAATTACAAACTACAGTGCCTGGTTTATTTGCATTAGGAGAAGCTAACTTTAGCGACCATGGTGCCAACCGTTTAGGGGCAAGTGCCTTGATGCAAGGTTTAGCCGATGGTTATTTTGTAGCACCTTATACTGTAGGAAATAATTTAGCGGATGAAATTTACAATGCTGCCATTCCTACCACACATCCAGCTTTTGAAGAAGCTGCTAAAAAAGTAGCAGAGCGTATTGCTTCTTTAAAAAATATCAATGGTAAACAATCGGCAGAAAGTTTTCATAAGCGTTTAGGTAAAATTATCTGGAACGAATGTGGTATGTCAAGAAATGCAGCAGGTTTAAAACAAGCCATTGCAGATGTGCAAGCTTTGAAAAAAGAATTCTGGTCTGATTTAAGAATTCCAGGAGAAATTAATGAGTACAATCCTGAATTAGACAAAGCCAACCGTGTAGCGGACTTTATTGAACTAGGTGAGTTAATGTGTATTGATGCCTTAACAAGAGAAGAAAGCTGTGGTGGTCACTTTAGAGAAGAATACCAGACGCCAGAAGGAGAAGCTTTGAGAGATGATAAAAACTTTATGTTTGTTGCTGCTTGGGAAAACAAAGGTGAACATGAATGGGAATTACATAAAGAAGAATTAAAGTATGACGTAATTCAACCAAGTCAACGTAATTACAAATAAGTATACCACACTCACACAAAATATTTAAAGAATAATTTTTTAGCTATGTCTCAAAATACAATGAATTTAAAAGTTAAAGTTTGGCGTCAAAAAAACGCCAACACCCCAGGTGCCTTTGTAACTTATGATGTTGCGGGTATTTCAGATGAAATGTCTTTTTTAGAAATGATGGATATTTTAAATGAAAGATTAATTTCTGAAGGTGGAGATCCAGTCGCCTTTGATCATGATTGTCGTGAAGGTATTTGTGGTATGTGTTCTATGTATATTAATGGAAAGCCACATGGTCCTTGGCAGGCGAATACTACTTGTCAATTACATATGCGTGCCTTTAAAGATGGGGAAACTATTGTGATTGAACCTTGGAGAGCGAATTCCTTCCCTATTGTAAAAGATTTAACCGTAGACCGTTCTGCTTTTGATAGAATTATTCAAGCAGGTGGATATATTAGTGTAAATACGGGCAATGCGGTAGATGGCAATAGTCTACCTATTGAAAAACAAAATGCAGATGATGCTTTTGCAGCAGCTATGTGTATTGGTTGTGGTGCTTGTGTAGCAGCTTGTAAGAATAGTTCAGCGATGTTGTTCTTAAGTGCTAAGGTTTCACATTTGGCATTATTACCTCAAGGAGCCCCAGAAAGAAAATCAAGAGTATTGAATATGGTGGCACAAATGGATAAGGAAGGATTTGGTTCATGTACCAATACAGGTGCTTGTGAAGCCACTTGTCCTAAAGAAATATCGATCTCCAACATTGCTAGATTAAATAAAGAATATTTAGGTGCTAGCTTAAGTGCAGAATAGTGGCTAATCCCTATTTTCAGTGTAAACAATTTATCGTGCATCAGCAGCATACTTCAATGAAAGTATGTACTGATGCATGTTTATTTGGGGCCTGGGTGAGCCAAAAAGAAGTGGTACAAAATGCGGCTAAGATTTTAGACATTGGTGCTGGTACCGGCTTATTAAGTTTGATCTTAGCCCAAGTTACAGAAACCTCTAATGCTACAATTAACGCTATAGAAATTGAAGCCCAGGCTGCAGGAGAAGCTCAAACTAATTTTAATTTAAGCCCTTGGAAGAATCGTTTAGTGCTGGTTAATAATTCAATTCAAAATTATTCAGCAAGTATCATCAAGGAAAGTGTAGATAATAAACATTTATTTGAGCTTATTATTTCTAATCCACCATTTTATGAAGACGATTTAAAATCACCCGATCTAAATAAAAACAAAGCAGCCCATAGTACTGAATTGCCCTGGTCTGTTTTAATAGAAAATATAGCTCAATTATTATCCCCCACTGGTTCGTTTTTTGTTTTGGTACCTACCTTACGTGCTTATACAATGCAAAAATTAGCCGATGCCCAACAACTTCATTTAGTGGAAGAAGTATTAGTCTATAATGATGCCAAACATTTACCTTTTAGGGCCATGTTGCATTTTCAAAGAAATAAAACTGAAGTTTTAAGAAACAAGCTCATCATTAAAGATGCTGAAAATAATTATACGCCCGAGTTTACCAATTTACTAAAGGATTATTATTTGCACTTGTAATATTTCTAATGCTTGGCATAATCAGTTAAATGGGCAAACTTAGGTCTAAGCTTACCATTGTCAAGCATTGTGGCCCCTTCAATAATTTTATTGCCCCCTTTAATTAAATCGGGAATCACATACTTAATTAATTGTTCGCCAAAATATCTACTCGCATCACGGGGAAGTTCATTGGGTAAATTACCCACCGCCATAATATCAATGCCATTATGCATATAAGGAGCAGTCTTTTCACCACTAGATAGATTTACGCCATATACTGGATCTTCTGAACTTGAATCACCTAAATTACATGGTACACTTCCATATGCATCATCAGTAATATCAGCAATGGTCGTTAAAGCGTAATCGTCCTCTTTTAAATCATTCATGGAAAATAAAGGGGCTATACTAGGCTCCCAATAAATGCCATTCATAAGTATATGCGTATGCTTCAGATAATTTTTAAATAAACAATTATAGTTTTCTGGATGCGCATGAAAATCTTTTCGTTCATAAGTATTTTTTGTCTTATGCCTATATAAATCACCACCTTTTAAATGAACATAGACAGGATAAGCATATTCTCTGCTTGTATATTCATCGGGTTCTACTTGTTGAACGTCCATTAAATTCATAATTTCTAATATGCCATGGGCCACTCTTCCAGAACCAGTAATGGCAATTTTAATATTGGGCAATTTTAAGCCAAAATAAGTATGTACTAATTCCATATAATCTTTCACTTCCTTCACTCTACCTAATTTAAATTCTTTGGTTCTATTACCATAGGCCATAATACCATTGTGCGCCCCTACAATACCGGCAAAAAAACCAAATCCTATTAATCTTTGTCCATCTTCATGTTCTAAGCACTCATAGTCAATAAGTGTTATGTTTTTATCCATCAAAGCATAAAATAAAGCTTGATTATATAATTGCGCTTTTTTAGTGTGCGAAAAAAATAAATACTTTTTATTAGGTATCAATTGATCTATAGGTACCTCTTTGATCCCAAATAAAATAGTTGCTGAACTTATGTCCTCCACTACTTTAATACCTTCTTTTTGGTATTCTCTGTCTTTAAAGCACCTATTAGGGGAAGATTCTGCAATAATATCCCAGCTAGGGAATTGATCTAATAAATACCTACACTGCTTGGGTGTTAAGGCTACCCTATTGTCATTTGGAACTTTTCCTTCTTTAATAAGTCCAATAACTGGCATTTTGGTAATTTTACACAATATACAAAATATTAAAATGAACTATTTTGAATTGTTCGGCTTACCCATTGGTTTTAAAGTAGATGCTACAAAACTTCGTGCCGCTTTTATGGATATACAAAAAGGCGCCCATCCTGATAAGTTTACCCAAGCTAGTGAGGAGGAGCAATTTTTAGCACTGGAGCATTCTGCCAATGCCAATAAGGGATATTCAATTCTAAATAACAAGGAGAAAATATTACCCTATGTACTTGAAATAAAAGGCTATTTAATCACAGACGAGAAATATGCTTTAAGCTCCGATTTTTTAATGGAGATGATGGAATTGAATGAGGCTTGGATGGAGGCCGATACCCAACCTGAAAAAGATTATGTTTTAGCTCAAGTTAATACCATAAAAAATGAAATTTCAACCCCTATTCAAGCGCTTTTGGAAGCTCCTATGGTCGATACTATTTGCCCAGATGGCGGAATTGGTAGACGCACTAGACTCAAAATCTAGCGTTCGCAAGGATGTGCAGGTTCGATTCCTGTTCTGGGCACAAACCCTGTCACGATTTTCGGGACAGGGTTTTTTGTTTCGAAGCTGTGTCAAAAGCTTGCTTTTGAAAACAGATGAGAAGCAAAAAACCCAAGAATAACGCAAAGCGTTATTCTTGAAAGGGTTTGGGTACGCCCGCCATTTAGGAAGTCGGCGAACAAAGTGAGCCGACAATCCTGTTAAGACAGCTAATGCTTTATTTCCCCATGATCATGATCGAACTAAACAATTGTATTCCTTCAAAAAAATTCTTCAATTTAATATTCTCATTTTCGGCATGCTGGTTATTGTCATGATTGGCTAAAGGCACGGTGATAGGAGAAGATTGTAAAACTTTTTCAAAAACAAACAATGGTAAACTGCCACCAACGGTTGGCAATTGGATAGGTGCTTCACCATTACTTAATTCTATGGCCTTGGCTATTCTTTTAACATAGGGATTGTCTAGGGATGTTTTTTGCGCATTGTAACTATTTTTATCAAGATTCACCATACATATTTTACTGTACAATTTTCTTTCTTCATCCGTAGGTTCCTTATCAGTAACATAAAAGCCTTGTGCCTTTATATGATCAATCACTTTTTGTTGTTGCTTTTGCCAATCGTTACCTTTCACCAAACGCATATCAACAGAGGCAATGGCCTTGGTAGGAATAACATTAGCAGATAATTTGCCAACTCCTGCACTTTGTATACCATTGATGTTTAAAGATGGCCATTGTAAAGCATCATTCAAACCACCCTCTCTTTCAGTAGCATTGATGCCCAATTCATTTTTTAATTGTGCTTCTACACTAGGCACTTTAGACAAGGCCTCTTTTTCTGTATTGGTTAAAGGTGCTACATCGTCATAAAAACCTTTAATAGTTACTTCGCCTTTTTCATTTTTCATACTGGCCAAAAGTCTAACTAATTCCATGGCAGGATTCAATACCCAATTACCATAATGTCCTGAATGCAGCGGACGTTTAGGGCCAAATACAGTCAATTCTATATGCGTATCACCCCTTACCCCCATCACCAATAATTTCTTACCAGATTGATGCACTGGGCCGTCACAGATCACCCACATATTGGCCGTTAATTTGTTTTTATGGGCTGCTAAAATTTGATCTAAGTTGGGAGAACCTGCTTCCTCTTCTCCTTCGAAGAAAAATTTAATATTTACAGTAGGTTTAATATTTAAAGCTTTTAATTGTGCATAGGCATTGATAATGGCCATTACCCCTGCTTTATCATCAGAGGCACCTCTTGCATAAATTCGTGCATTCCAATCATAATTATTTCCTTTTGTTAACCAAGGTAAAGCGGTGGCACCTTTTTCATAACTACCACTGTAAAGGGTTGGTTTAAATGGATGCGTACCTGGAAACCATTTAGTCGTATCCACTGGTTGCCCATCGTAATGCGCATAAAAAATAATGGTCTCCGTAGCCCCTGGAACTTTTACTTCTCCAAACACCACAGGCGGTACTGATGTATTAGGTAAACTTAATAAACTTACCTCTTCAATACCTTTGGATTTCATATAGTTCATCATCCATTGTGCATTCTCTTGTATTCCTTGTTGATTGGCAGCAACATTTGGTATCGCTAAAAAAGTCCTGAATTCATCAATGATATTCCATTGTTGATCTTCAATTGATTTTTTTATGATGGTTTGATTATTTTGCGCTGTCATGGAGACCGTCCATAATAGTCCAAGTATTAATTGGGTAATTTTATTTTTCATAGGGTTGAATTTAAAAAGCCTCCCTATTTTTTTTAGGAAGGCTTTTTATTTTTATAATTATGCTAAATCGAAGCGGTCCAAATTCATTACCTTATCCCATGCGGCAATAAAGTCATGAACGAATTTTGTTTTGGCATCATCACATGCATATACTTCTGCAAGTGCGCGCAATTCAGAATTTGAACCAAAAATTAAATCAACTCTGGTACCTGTCCATTTTACTTTTCCAGTAGCTCTATCGCTTCCTTCAAATATGTATTGATGTGCATCGGCAGCCTTCCATGTAGTACTGAAGTCAATTAAGTTCGCAAAAAAATCATTACTTAATACGCCAGGCTTACTTGTAAATACACCATGCTTGGAGTTATCAAAGTTGGTATCCAAAACTCTTAAGCCTCCTAATAATACGGTCATTTCAGGAGCCGTTAAATGTAATAATTGTGATTTATCAACAATCATATCTTCAGGAGATAACATGGTGCGAGGTTTGATATAATTTCTAAAACCATCTGCAATAGGTTCTAAGACTGCAAAAGATTCTACATCGGTATCTGCTTCTGTAGCGTCTGTTCTACCTGCTGTAAATGGAACTTTCACATCATGTCCTCCGTCTTTCGCTGCTTTTTCAATGGCTGCTGCACCGCCTAATACGATTAAGTCTGCCAATGAAACTTGTTTCTCTTTATTCGCTGCATTAAATTCTTTTTGAATAGCATCTAATGCATCTAATACTTTAGATAGTTGTGCAGGATTATTCGCAGCCCAAAACTTTTGTGGTGCTAAACGAATACGTGCACCATTGGCACCACCACGCTTATCTGATCCACGGAAAGTAGAAGCAGATGCCCATGCTGCAGCTACTAATGCTGAAACAGAAACACCGCTTGCTAAAATTTTTGATTTTAATGCAGCAATATCTGATGCATCAATTAATTTATGTGTAACTGCAGGCAAAGGATCCTGCCAGATTAAAATTTCTGCTGGCACTTCTGTTCCTACATAACGAGAACGAGGTCCCATATCACGATGTGTTAATTTAAACCAAGCTCTTGC
>JAPLEP010000031.1:0-5327 GCA_026391155.1 Bacteroidota bacterium | reverse complement strand
TCCGCGGATTACAAGCTCAATTAGAAGGAACTGAAAATAGAATTAAAGTTTCTAGAAATGATTTCAATGGCGCTGTTGCTGAATACAATAAAAAAGCAAGATCATTCCCTATTAACTTATTAGCAAACGCTTTTGGGTTCAAAACTAAAGAAGGATTTAAAGCAGATGAAGGCGCGTCTAAAGCACCTGAAGTTAAATTTTAACGCATCTCTTTAAAGAATTCTTTAATCAAATTTATGTGGAATCCCTTTTCGCTATTTAAAACTTATACAGACAAATTATTGAATACCTCGGACAAGCAAATGCTTGTCCAGGCTATTCAAGCTGCTGAAAAAACAACCAGCGGAGAAATTCGTGTGCATGTGGAAAGCAGAACTAAAAAAGGCGATGCATTGACAAGGGCCACAGAAATATTTTTCAAACAAAAAATGAATGCAACTAAGGAGCGCAATGGCGTTCTAGTGTATGTAGCAGTAGAAGATAGAAAATTAGCCATTTATGCCGATCAGGGCATTTACGATAAAGTAGGCGTTGAATTTTGGTATAGCCAAGTGCAAGAAATGACAGCGCATTTTAAGGAAGAAAATTATGTACAAGGCATGTCTGTTGTCATCGCAGAAATAGGCAAGGCGCTTACTAATCATTTTCCTTATGACCGTGTAACAGATTCCAATGAATTATCGGACGAAATAATGATAGGTAAATGAAATTAACCAAGCTATTTATTGTTTTTATAATTGCAGTATTTTCTTTTACGAGTGCGGTGGCGCAAAATGTAATTGAAAAACCTAATCCACCTGTTTTAGTGACAGACTTAGCCGGTGTATTAAGTCCAGAACAAAAGCAAGCCCTAGAAAGTAAATTAGTAGCCATTGACGATTCTAGTTCGAATCAAATTGCGGTGGTGATACTTCCTACATTAGAGGGCAATCCCATTGAAGAATATGCCACCAAGCTTTTTAGAACTTGGGGTATTGGTAATAAGAAAACCAATAATGGTATTTTATTATTAATTGCGATTCAAGACAAAAAAATTAGAATTGAAGTAGGTTATGGTTTAGAAGGTGCAATACCCGATATAACTGCGAATAGTATCATAGATAACGATATTAAGCCTGCATTTAGACAGCAAGCTTATTATGAAGGCATTGACCAAGCCACTGATGATATTGCGAAAGCAGCGGTGGGTGAATATAAAGTGAAGCGTGAAAAAAAATCAAAGGACAAGGGGAGCAATTTAATCCTCTTTGTATTTATAGTATTTATTATAGTAGCCATCCTTGGTAAGAAAGGGGGTGGCGGCGGTTCAAATATTGGTGGTGGAGGTTTCAGTGATATTGCCACAGGTATGCTACTAGGCTCGCTTTTAGGTGGTGGCGGACGATCTAGTGGAGGAGGATGGGGAGGAGGAGACAGCGGTGGTGGCTTCGGCGGCTTTGGCGGCGGAAGCTCCGGTGGTGGCGGTGCCTCTGGCGGTTGGTAGTGTTTATCTAGGAATTTGCTCACTCACTATATCCACTAAATTTCTCTGCCCTTTCATTTTTTTTGATTTTAAAATATCTCCCAATACCTTGGCATTGAAAAAATAATCAGTTTCGTTCCTGTATTCTTGAGGGATAGCTTCTCTAGCGGCTACAATTAAATCAATGCCCTCTTTAAATTTAATGGGGTCGTTCACTTTCGTCATCAATTGTGAAAAAGGGATCATTAAATAAAACTTCTCCGCCGATTCGTTATTCAAGACTTTGATTTTACTTGCAACAAAATCAAAAGTGCTGTCGTCTCCATATTTTGCCAATACAAATACAACCGATTTCTTTAATCTTTTTTTAATTGGATGTTTAGAAACTAGGAGGGCTATGTTTTTCGCTTCAGTAGAATCAATTTTTTCTAAAGCCTCTAAAGCAGCGCCACTAACGATATAAGAAGAATCCTTGGCCCATTGTATAAAATCTTTTTTATAAGTTGGCTTATACAACGCACCTAGCGCATCAATAGCCTCTTCTTTTACTTTATTAGAAGGGTCTTTGCTGGCTATTTGGGCAATCGAAGTTTCAATCTCAGCGGTCATAGCAGCTGGGTTGTAACTATGAATGGCAATGTTTCTAATCATATAGAAGCTGTCTTTCAAAGCCTTACTAAGCATCATTTGTGCTTTTGCATCTTTCATGTTTTCTGCCGCTTCATTCACCGCTTCCAACCTATCTATTAAATTTCTTGCATGGTCGTATTGGTAAGCAAATTGAGCAAATGGTTTGGCATCTTCTTTCTCCCATAACAAAACCTTGTCATTGTCTACATTAACATTTTCTGGGGCGCTTGCGGCATCAAAATAAAAACTATCCACTTTGTTTTTGGCCCAAACCTCATAATGATTTCGTATGCCAGCCACATACACATCAATGCCAATGGGCATCGTAAAAAGTTTATTGGCTGTTTGTGTTTGTTGGATCATTACCAATACTTTCTTTTTATCTTCTAAATATTTTTGTTGAATGCGCACATAGGGGTGTCCATTGCCATAATACCATTGATTAAAAAACCAATTCAAATCCTTGCCACTCACTTTTTCAAAAGCCAATTTAAATTTGATGGCAGATCCAAATGAAAACTGGTTGTCTACTAGGTAACTATGTAAAGAGGCAAAAAAAGCGTCCTCACCCACATAATGCCTTAGCATGTTTAAAATGCGCCCGCCTTTTTGATAACTCACCAAATCAAATAGATCATCTTTTTCATCATAATAAAAACGAACTAAGTCCTTTTCTGCATCGGTAGGGCTGCTTAAATAATATTTTTGATTCATATAGTTTTCATAGGCACCAGCATCTTTTCCTTTACTGTATTCAGTCCATAAGGTTTCGCTGTAATCGGCAAGACTCTCATTGACGGTAATATTGCTCCAGCTTTCGGGCGTAACTAGGTCTCCAAACCATTGATGAAACAATTCATGTGCAATGGTGGTTTCCCATGCGTTTTCATCTAATAATTCACGTGCGTCTTGTTGCACCTTATCGCTATGTAGTGTGGCTGTGGTGTTTTCCATGGCACCTGTAACAAAATCTCTGGCACTCATTTGTGCATATTTGGCCCAAGGATAATTGACGCCCGTAATTTTTTCAAAAAAAGCAAGCATGGCGGGTGTATTGCCATAAATTTTGCGCGCTACTTTTTCGTATTCTTTTTCTATGTAGTAGCTTACTTCCTTTCCTTTGTAATTGTCTTTCACAATGGCATAATCACCAATGCCTATAAAAAATAAATAAGGCGCATGTGGTAAATCCATTTTCCAAACATCTAAGCGGGTACCATTTTTATTATCTACTTGTCTTACTAGTAAGCCATTCGAAAGAGAAACAAATTTGCTAGGTACCGTCAATAAAAATTCCTGCGTGCTTTTTTGATTGGGCTTGTCAATGGTGGGCAACCAAACAGAAGTGCCCTCGGTTTCGCCTTGGGTCCAAACCTGGGTCGGCTTTGAACTGTCTTTGCCTAGTGGATTAATAAAGTACAAACCTTTTACATCGTTAATAGAGGCGCTAATTTTCCCTTTATAAGCATTTGGTCTAGCCGTATATTTAATATACAAGGTATAGTTTTCTGAAGCCTTATAAGTTTTATCCAATTGAATGAACAATTGCAGGCTATCGTATTGGTAACTCAGAGGAATTGTTTTATTGTTCACTATTAAGCCTACTTGATGAATGTCCATGGCTTTGGCATCAAGCGTTACGTTACTAGTGGGATAAAAATGTGGATGCAATACAATCCAAGTTTCTCCATCCATGGTAGACTGTGCATAGTTAAAACTGGCAGCCAGCTTGGTGTGCACCAAATCATTTTCTTTGGTAGGAAATGCTTTGTAGTTAGTTTTCCAACTGGTATCTTCTTTCAATGCTTGTGCAATTGTAGCAGAGAAAGAAATGCTTGCGATAAAAAATACAGCAAAAAATTTATTCATTGATAAAATTTTGATCTTTAAAATGGACTTTTTTTTCAATATAATGGTAGGCCTTGTAAAGTTAATAAAGCCAAAGCAATAGATTCGTTAAAAATAAACTTGAAAAAAATAACTAGCTTAGTGGCTTAATACAAAAAATGGCTAGGTATTTTATAGAAATAAGTTATGATGGCGCTATGTATGGTGGTTTTCAGATACAAAGCAATAGCCAAACAATACAAGGCGAAGTAGAGAAAGTTTTTGAAACTTTTTTTAGAACAGCCATTCCTTTAACTGGTGCTTCACGCACAGATGCTGGTGTTCATGCCATGCAAAACTTTTTTCATTTTGATACAGACCTTTTAATAGAGGCAAAACAATTGTATAATTTCAATGCTATGTTACCTTCTAGCATCGCTATTAAAAATATTTATTCTGTTCCAGAAGAGGCGCATGCTCGCTTTGATGCCACCCTTAGGTCTTATGTTTATAAAATACACAAGCAGAAAAATCCATTTTTAGAAGGCAGGTCTTGGTATTACCCATTTCCCATTGACATGCATTTGATGCAAAAAGCCACTGATTCCTTAATAACCTATACCAGTTTTGAAAGCTTTTCTAAGAAAAATACCCAAGTAAACACCTTTGAATGCCAAATTTCAAAGGCTTATTGGAAGGAGACGGCAGAAGAAATAACCTTTCATATTAGCTCCAATAGGTTCTTAAGAGGGATGATTCGAGGCTTGGTGGGTACTTTATTACAGGTTGGCAGGGGGCAAATTAGCTTGGAAAGATGGCATGAAATAGTACTTTCTAAGGAGGAACAACTGGCCGATTTCTCTACCCCGGCCCATGGATTGTATTTATCTCTAATACAATACCCCAATTATTTAAAAAAATTGGTCTAGCTCAAATCCAATGCAGGCATAGCTTTCACTGCATAATCTACAGATTTTGAACCTTTTGAACGAAAAAAAATTCAAAATAGTATACAATATATTTGGCTAGTAGCTAAGGCTGCTTATCTTTGCCGCCCGTTAGCGATAAAGGTCGCGAATCGGATTGTTCTCTGAGGCAGTTTTTCAGCTAAATAAAGTCCAAAAAACTTTAAAATACTTTCACCAATAATTGGTGGAACTAAATAACAGCTGTATCTTTGCCGTCCCTCTTTAAAAAAAGAGTAGCTCTTCGAAATTATATGGCCTATTTTATTTATGATTTTTCATTATAAAGTTTGGCTATAAAAATAAATGTGCCTACCTTTGCACCCCCTACGAATAATAGGGCGCAAAAAAAGCACAAAAGATCTTTGAAAGTTTGGAAACAATAGTAACTGTATTCTTGATAAAATACAGGTAAAGGTTTAAGCATCAACAAGAATTATATC
>JAPLEP010000013.1:0-51822 GCA_026391155.1 Bacteroidota bacterium | reverse complement strand
TGCACCAGTGCTTAATAATGCCCAAGCAGTTTGATCAGCTACCTGAGGTATGACATCTCCATTGCGATAAGTTACAACCTCTAAGTTTTTATCCATAAACTTTTGCGAACCATTAGTAATTGAAGTGCTTGTTTCTGTTTTACTACAAGCAAATACAAATAAAATTCCCAAAGCAAAGAATATTTTTTTCATAAAATTTAAATTAAGAGAAATTACAGCTTTACCATTTTAAATTGATAGGACATTTTATTGTCAGTCGAGCTTACTTTAATTACATAAGTTCCTGCTGATAGTTGACCTAAGTATATTGGCATGCCTGGCGTTAGATTTTGTTTGCTTGCCACTTTAGTTCCGGTAGCTATATCAAAAACCTCTAAGTTTAACCTCTGATAACCCTTAATAACGAAATCAAAATTGAGTTGATTGGCAAATGGATTAGGTGCTAGTTTTATAAACTCATTAGCATTGAGGTTAATAACATCAGTTACTAAGTAATAGTAAGCATTGCTTAAAGCACTTACACAGCCATTTTGGGTTGTCTTAACTGCATAGGAACCTTGGGCTGTTGATTTAATCTTTTGTGTAGTATCTGATATAACTGCTCCATCTTTGTACCAAGTTGTAACAGTTGTACTTGATAATAAGAAATTAGCAGTATCTCTTGATATTGAAGGAGCGTTTGGGATAGCTAATTTTTTTAATTGAATAGTATCAGACGAAATTACACAACCCACACTATCGGTTCTTGTAACAAATAATTTAGTGCTGTCCGTAAATGATTTATTACTAACATTTGTCAAATCACTCTTTGCTCCATAATACCATTTTAATGAATCGCCTTTGTTGATATTGGATACTGTAAGTTTTAATGAATCGCCAGAACAGAAGGAAAATTTAGTAGTGTTGAAAATCGGTTTAGTAAGAGTTTCACAAAAATATACTGTCATCTCTTGAATTTTTACTGCATGAAGATTATTATTATCTTGTGCTTGTTCAAATCCAAAAAACTTCAATTTCCCATTAACAAAAAATCCTTTAATGAAACCAGGAAAAACATTTGGCACTTGTAAGTCATCATCTAATGTTGCAAACTTTCCTACTTTATTCATCCAAATGCTATAATTTAATCTTACCCCAGTTCCAACATTATTGCTATGCCCAGGTACAGCTGTTCCACCTGGATTAATTCTAAATTTGTTGCCAAAATGAAATGGATGAACTAAAATATCTAACCACCCATCTTTATTTACGTCGGCAATTTCAAACTCTCTAAACTCATTTAAACTATACATTGAACCATCGGAAAGTGTTGTATCATAATGCAATACTTGCCCAGGTAAAAAATCTCCATTCCCTTGCCCATTCCAAATTTGTATCCTGTTACCCGGATAACCTTCGCTAGCGATAGCCAAATCTATTTTACCATCATTATTAAAGTCTGCTAGTTTAATTGAGGTTGAACCTTGTTGGCCATCTTTAAAAACACCTGTCTCCTTTGGGCTTTTATTATATACATATTTATTTTTATCCTTATCATAACTATATATCGAGAAAGCAAATGGAGTAAATCCTGTTCCATATGTTCCTTCTATAATTTCAGGACGACTATCGCCCATAACATCAGCTATAAGTACCGAGCCAGTGCCTTGATAAGGTTGATGTTCTTCAATTGTACTTACTCCATCTGAAAAACCCCCGTCTTGTTGTTGTAAATAGGCATGTAACCCATTGTTTCCTTTCCAAGGGTTATAACTACCCATGTGAAGTCCGATTAAATCGTACTTATTATCATTGTTTATATCACCTACTGCTACTGAATGATAAAAACTTTTATATTGAGAGATTTTTATCCATTTTAAACTATCTCCTTGTGTTTTCACTGTGTAAATATTTCCGTAGGGCCAAGGATTACCGTTTTCTCTACCATGATCTGCATAAGCAATGGTTGAAGAATCTACAAAAACATAGTTTCTTGCATTACCCATTAATACGTCTGTATAATATTTTTCAAATTTCCAGTTACCGTCTTTGTTAACAAAATGCAATGGTGATAAGTCTTTTGTGCTATATGCTGGTGTTCCAATAATATGCTCTACCCCGTTTAATGAATATAAGATTGATCCGGAGGTTGCCTCGGTCAGCGCTCCACCAATACCTTGGCTATTTGATCCTTCTACACCTATATCAGGTAAATCAAATTTAAAATAGCTTGTTTTTAATTTTACAACTGTTTTAGGTTGGCATTTAACAAGTATGGGCGCTAAAAATAATAGAATGCCCAAAGCAAATATTACTCTTTTCATAGTTTATAAATTATAGTTTCACCATCTTAAACTGTTGGATAATTTTGTTATCGTTCGAACTTACCTTAATAATATAAGTACCTGCCGATAGTTGACCAAGTGTAATTGGCATACCCGCTGTAAGGTTTTGCATAGTAGCCACTTTCATTCCTGTTGCTAAATCATATACTTCTAAATTTAACCTTTGATACCCCTTAACAACAAAGTCAAAGTTTAACTGGTTAATAAAAGGGTTAGGTGCTAGTTTTATAAATTCATTAGCGCTTAAATTAATAACATCCGTTACTAAAAAATAATAAGGGCTACTTAATGCACTCATGTATAAGAGCCCACTTTAGCTGGATCTGAGAGTTTAATTTTTTGAGTGGTATCGTTTGTGGCAGCTCCATCTTTGTACCATACGTTACCTATACTTGCATTAGAGACAAGGTAATTAGCTGTGTCGCGAGTTATTGCAGGTGTTGTTGGCTTAGGATTTACTGTATAAATAATTTTATACTCTGCGCTTTCAAAAAAATCGTTCTTTAGTTTAAATGTAACAGTATCAGAACCAATAGCATTGGCTGTATAGCTTGCAGTTGAATCGGCAATAGTAATTTTTCCTTTCTGTGCTTGCTTAACAATACTCATTCCAATAGGCACTTTAACTAATTGAGTCTTTGTTGTTTCGCCTTCGCAAAGCTTAATATTAAATTCATTACTAATTGGATAAACCAGGCTATCAAAACGATTATAAATTGCTTTAGTAGTATAGTTATTAATATACTGATCATTAAGCGTCATATATAAGTGATACTTTTTTATGGTATCGCTTTTTACATATAAATACATTTGTTTACTTAATAAAGAATCAAATTTTATGGTAGATGGATTAAATCTATTTTTACCGTCATTTATCCATATTCTTTCATTTAATGGATGTTTCTTGCCTCCATAATTATATTCTTTGAAAACCAAATCAGGATTCCCATCAAAATTTATATCTGCTTTCTTAGGATCAATATAATAAAATAAAGAACTATCGTGATAGGTAGATCTTATTGGCATTATCGTATCAAATACAATTAAATCATTTGTATAATATTTTGAATACCATCCACTATTTGAACTTGTTTGCCCCTCTGCTCTAAACAATAAATCGGGCTTAACTCTTGTTTTACTCTTAAATGTCATTATTTGTGAACTACCCCATAATTCTCCATTTTCGAAAGGTCCCACTTGTCCAAAATCTCCAACCTCCCATTTATTATTTACTAAGTCTAATAAAAAGCATTGAGCCTGTGGCTTTCCATTTGAAAAGAAGTCTCTATAAGGAGGGCCCAATAATTCTAATTCTGGGTCATTATCGTTATTTATAAATTTTAATGAGAACGGTGCAAAATTACGTTTACCCTGGCCTATTTGCATTTGAGTAAATATTCCATTTCCGTCATTTCTAAATATTATTATACCAACGCTACCGCTAACTGTAATATCTAAATCCCCATCATTATCAAAATCGGCAACATCATGTCCATGATAATAGGCCTTAATATCTGTCAAGCCCTTAATTTCAGTTTTTTTAAACCCAGTACTTGTTCCTTTAAAAAACACATTATAAGCAGCCCAATTTCTCCAATCTGGATCTGCTTCTTTACCGTGGTCAATTATTAAAATATCTTTTATGCCATCATTGTCGATGTCTTCATAATAATAGGGTGGATTTAGGCCCTCCACTTGATAATAACCACCTAAAATTTCAAGGGTAACTTCTTTAGCATATCCACTATCTAGCTTTAATTCAAATAATCTATAGAATTCTTTAGTGGGCCCAACTATCTGTGTATAGGTAGCTAACCAATATTGTTTGCCATTTTTTTCAAAAAATAAATCACCAAATTCTGGATATACCGGACCCGTTGAATCATTGGATGCAGCTCCATTAATATTATTCTTAGGAAATGCTTGTTGCAAAACCGCTTGCTTCTCTCTAATAATTTGAGAAGTGGCAGAAATTGAAATAAAAAAACATAGAACACCCAAAGCAAAGATTACTCTTTTCATAGTTTTAATTTTAATCGATCCTTTGGGGTAATGTAAAGTTAGATATATCTTAAAGAAAAAACTAATATAAGACATGTAGCAGAATCCGTAGCTACTACCCCCTATTTAACCATATTTGGGGCTATTATGTGGAGAAAACGCACATATTGACCCCCCTGTAGCGCTGCAAACTGACCACCCTAAGTTATTGTTTTTTCTAAGAGTGTAAAGAGCTGTTTGGTTGTTTAAAAATAAGGGTTTTTATTCTTTTTCTTCCTCTTTGGTTATTTGTTTTTTTCTAAGTGACTCTCCTTTTAGTTCTATACGGTGCGCATTATGTACCACTCTGTCTAGTATCGCATCAGCAATAGTTTGTTCTCCAATAACCTCGTACCAGCCCTTTATAGGTAGTTGAGAAGTAATGATGGTGGAACGTTTCCCATGCCTGTCTTCGATTATTTCCATTAATGAACTTCTGCTTTGATGATCAAAAGGTTGTATACCAAAGTCATCAAGTATGAGTAAATCTTGTTTTTCTAATCGGTTCATTTCTTTGATAGATGAGCCATCTGCTTTGGCCATCTTAAGCTGTGCCATTAGTTTGATGGTATTA
Organism: Bacteroidota bacterium; assembly: GCA_026391155.1. GTDB lineage: Bacteria > Bacteroidota > Bacteroidia > Chitinophagales > Chitinophagaceae > Sediminibacterium. The sequence continues at coordinate 46,884 of JAPLEP010000013.1, read as the reverse complement.
GTATAGAGTACTTTGTAACCTAGTTGACAAGCTTGATGGCCAATAGCAGATGCTATAAAACTCTTTCCCGTTCCTGTACTTCCTGTGATTAAAAGGTTCTCAAACTTTTTAATAAATGAACCATCAGCTAGGCGGTGTAATTGGTTTTTATCAATGCCGCGCTGCTCGGCGTTCTCCACTTGTTCTATCGTGGCTTTATAGCGGAACCTTGCATTACGCAGCCCTCTATCTAGTGCCCTGTTATGACGATCATCCCATTCACTTTCTATCAGCATCGAGGTCATCTCATCTGCTGTATATGGTTCAGAACGGGGTGTCTCCATACCACTTTTAAAAGCGTGGTACATACCAAAAAGACGCATACGGCGCATCTTGTCTAGTGTTTCTTGATTCATGTTTTTTGTTTTTAGGTGATTAATAATATGAGTTTATTTATTGATAGTAATCCTCTCCTCTGATGTTTTGATGGTCAGGCATACTTGCTTGTTCAAGTTCATCTTCCGTTAGTTCATCATAGTTTTTTTCAAGTATTTGTACGATGATGGGATAGCCATAAATACGGTAGCTGCTGGCTCTGTTGCATGCATTTTTTAACCGCTCCGCGCCAACTTTACGCTCAAGATGAATAATGCCAAGACAAGATTTATAGGCTTGTTCTGGATGCCTTTTATGTTCAAGTATGGACATAACATAAGTGGCTACATCCTCATGTATGGCTCTAGCTTCTTGTATAAATTTTTCTGGTGACCACTCGCTTACATGCTTATGCGCACTTGCTAAGTGTTCATCACTTGTAGTATAATTATAACGTTTGTATTCCCTTTTATGTAGCGCGATTCGTTCATACTTATAAAAAATCTCAAGCTGAGTGGAAGTAAATAATAGCTTTACTTTTTTACCAATAAAGCGGTAAGGCACACTGTAATAGTGTTTGTCAACACTTAATGTCACATGCCCATTTTTCATAACCGTGGCCACAAGCTGTAACCTACACTCATAGCGGAACTGTGGTAATGATTTTAATGTGTGCCGCTCCAACTCCTCGAACTGCTGTCTTCGGCTGTAATTACGCCCTTTAAATGAAGCAGTATTATGTTCCTCCAACCATTTGCCTATCGCTGCATTTAACTCCTCTAGGCTATAATAAATTTTAGTTCTTATGTGCGTGTAGATTCTTGTGTATATAATCTTTACTACACCTTCCACTAGTGCTTTATCCTTGGGTCTGTATGCTCTTGCTGGGAGCACCACGGTACCATAGTGTTCAGCAAAGTCAGCAAAGGTCTCATTGATAATAGGTTCGTACTTGCTGCTCTTAGTTACAGCAGAACGTAAATTATCTGGCACGATGGCTGCAGGAACACCACCAAAATAATGCAGTGCGTTCTCACATACTTTTACCAAGTCTTCTTTACGCTGCGTCATCACGGCTTCTACATAAGTTAACTGGCTACATCCAAGTATCGCAGCAAACACTTCCACCTCAGTTACTTCGCCTGTTTCTTTATCTACTATGGAGAGTTTTTCTCCCGCAAAATCAATGTACATTTTATCACCTGCCTTATGCTCCATATGCATCACAGGCTTCACCCTTTTTGTATACACTGCGTAGTACTTCCTGAACTGCGTATACTGATACGCAGGCGTATTATTAGCATAATAATGCTTCCAAAGTGACAACATCGTCACTCCTTTTTTGGTCATCTGTTTTTCGTAATCAGGGAGTAGTTCCTGTAAGCGATCAAAACGATCGTCTCTAATAACAGGCGGAGGTTCTGTAAATAACTGCTCTAACTCATAGTCACTGAGTAGTGCAATATCCTCATAAGTAATGTGTAGTGATAAGAACCTAGCAATATACCTTTTAAGGGTATTACGGGCTACGCCCGTAATAATACTGATTTGTTTTTTACTAGTTCCTTCGGTAAAATACCTGAGTACCTGTCTTAACTTGAGCATAGCGTTTATAGCATCCCAAACAAATACTCTTTAACTCTTTTTAAGGGGTGGTCAATATGCTGCGCTACAGGGGGGTCAACTTCGAGCGCCACGAGGGGTCAATTTGAAACGCGATGAGGGGGTCAGTTTAAGCGTTTTTTCCACCCTAATTGACCATATTCATTTGAACCGCAAGCCCATAAAGTGCCGTCATTTTTAATTACAAAAGAAGCTTGTGCATTTGTTTTAATAGACTGTGAAAAAATGCTATTAGAAATTAAAAATATAAACACAACAAGTGTAATTTTTTGAAAATACTTACCCATATAAATAATTTTATAATTTATTTAAGACAACTATAAATAGCTGAATGGGGGTATATCAAAATTAAACTAAATATTAATAAAAAATATAATAATTGGGCTTTAAGGCGCATAACTATTTATTAATTAAAATCAGACAAATGGGAATGGATCAGATTTTAATAAAAATTGGGGAAATGAAATCTGTAGCAGAATCTGTAGCTACTACCCCCCATTTAAACCCATTTGGGGCTATTATAGCAAGAAAAGTATAATTATAACTCATTTATATCTGATGAATTAGATGGTTTGAGATGAGTTTGAGTTAAGTGAGAACTCACCGTCCGGTCCGCTTTAAAACACTTAACCCATTGATTTTCAATGGGTTATTTTATACCTGTAGCTGAAAGTGTAGCAAACGGGTTCTTTCTACCCTATTTTTTCATCAGTTTAGATAAGGTTTATAACTAACATAACTCTTCAAGAGATACTTACAGCTTTACCATTTTAAATTGATAGGATATTTTATTGTCAGTTGAGGTTACCTTAATTACATAAGTACCTGCAGATAACTGCCCTAATGTAATTTTAGTGCCTGCAGTTAAATTGGACTGACTTGCAACCATAGTTCCACTGGCTATATCAAACACCTCTAAATTTAATCTTTGATACCCCTTCACTACGAAATCAAAGTTGAGTTGATTGATAAATGGATTAGGTGCCAGTTTAATAAACTCATCTTTACTTAAGTTGATAATATCCGTTACTAAATAATAGTATGGAGTACTCAAAGAACTAACACAACCATTTTGTGTTGTTTTTACTGTGTAGGAACCAGGAACTGTTGGTTTAATCTTTTGAGTGGTATCGGTTATTGCTACTCCGTCTTTGTACCATGTATTTCCTGGTGCGCCTGATAATAAGAAATTTGCAGTGTCTCTTGATAATGCAGGAGCGGAAGGAATACTATATTTTTTTATTTGTATAGTATCTGATGAAATCACACATCCCAAACTATCAGTTCTTGTTACAAACAATTTGGTACTATCTGTAAAAGTTTTATTACTCGGGTTTGTCAAATCACTTTTTGTGCCATAATACCATTTTAATGAATCGCCTTTGTTAATATTGGTTACAGTTAATTTTAATGAATCGCCAGCGCAGAAGGAATATTTAGTAGTGTTGAAAATTGGTTTTTTTACATTACATTGAAAAATTAACTGAAATGCTTGTCCGACTTTAGTATTATCATATTTAAAATTATAAATTGGTCGTAGAAAATTTTGTAAGTCATTATCATAACCGGTATATCCAAAAAGGTCGGGTTTTCCATCATTATTAAAATCGTCAATGAATATTTTATTTGTAAAATATAGTTGATCTAGTAAATACTCCCCTTTATATCGAGGAGTGGGATTTGAATTAATATATCTTTTATAATACATGCTATCCAAATTTTTCAAAATCGAATAATCATACCATTCCTTTACTACAAAAAGTGAATCAATTACTATTTTTTTAAAATATTGATTATTATAATTCTTATAATAAACTGTGGCGTGAGAACCAATGGTATCTTGAGAATACGCGCCTCCTTGACTTGAATATAAACTATCATTTAAACCATTTGTTGGAAATAAATCTAAATACCCATCATTGTCAATATCTATTGGTTTTAATTTCCTAGTCGCCAATCTGCTAAACTTATATTTATCAAATGGAAAATATTTTAAAGTTTGATCTTCAAATGTGTTATTCCCGATATTAATACCAATATAAAATTGAGTATTAATACCATCTTTATTTGATACAGTGTCAAGATAATATGGAGATGATTGAAGGGCATAGTTTGACCAACATGATACAAAATCTAATTTTCCGTCCCCATTTAAATCAATAGGGTAAGAATATGTTGACCTAAAATTGGGTAAAACAATATAATTCTTTGAATCAAATTTGCCTTTATTATTGAAATATATTCTTGTTTCAGGTACTGCGCTATTTCGATTATAAATTTTATAATTTGTCGACCACATTGAAGAATCTATATTAGGGGGTTGAAATTGTTCTCTTGGTTTATATGGAACTTTAAATCCATAAATTTGAATGTCAACATAACCATCACCATTATAGTCACCCATTGAAACAACACCATTTTCAGTTCCAATACCAGTAATTGCAAATAAGCTCTTGTTGTCTGTATCATCAAAACTTAGATGATTATACTTGAAGCCTTTTCCAAGATCATTTATCCAATAAATAATCCCATTAAACCAATCTTTTGCAAGTGAGTCTTTTACTACAAAACCCTCTGCGTTTATTAATAAATCCTCAAACCCGTCATTATTTAAATCTGCATGATTTGATGAATAGTATCTACCATATGTTTTAGTATCAAATAAACTATCCCCTTTTTTAATACTGCCATTATCTTGATAGAAAAATGTTAAAGAATTACGTCCTTGAACTTGGTTCCACTCAAAACTATTTAGTTTATTCGTATAGAAGTAATCTTTCATTTTAACCAAACCATACAATGTGTCATAATTTCTTGTATCATTATTCTCCATTAAACCATTATAATAGAAATCTAATTTTCCGTCTTTATTAAAATCAAATACCGTAGGTTCTGCATCGTCTGCATGAATATAAAATTTACCATTATTAAAAGCGTTTTTATAGTTAGAGGTAATCTCTTTGAATGTACCATTATTCATATTCTTAAAAAATCTTAAATACATTACATCGTCACTTCCAACATTAGAAAAGGGTAAAGGCATAATTATATCTTTTAGATTATCACCATCAAAATCTAATGCGGCTATGCCATTTCCTGAGCCCCTTGGCATTGAGAGATTTCCCTTTATATTGAATGGCCCTTGTCCCCACCAATCGGTATTACTTTGTGGTTTAAATTTTGGAAGTTGAGCAAAAGAATAATTGACTAGAAGAACCAAAATACCCAAAGCAAAGATTACTCTTTTCATAGTTTAAGTTTTAATCAATCCTTTGGGGGGTATTGTGAAGTTAGTAAAAATCACCCATTTCTTATCTTCTTTCCTATCTCTAACATTTGATCTATATCTGTACCACTCTTTACATAGCGTTGTAGGGTTAGTAATTTCTTATGCCCTGTTATTTTCATCACCTGTTCATGCTTCAACCCGTTCTCAACTAAGACGGTTGCCAATGATCTTCTAGCGGTGTGTATAACAATCCTCTGGTACTTTTGGAGAAGGTCTAAGTGATCATTATCCTATTCTAACAATATTAAAATAACCATGTAGCAGAATACGTAGCTACTACCCCCTATTTAAGTCAATTTAGGTATGATTAGATAAGAACTGTAAAACCCAAAAACCGTTGTACTTGAGGGTTTCATCAAATTAGGATAAGTTAGGATTAAGTGGATTTTGGCCGTCCGGTCCGCTTTAAAACAAATAACCCATTGATTTTCAATGGGTTATTTTATGCCTGTAGCTGAAAGTGTAGCAAACGGTTTCTTTCTACCCTATTTTTTCATCAGTTTAGATAAGGTTTATAATTAAACGATTGACTAAGCATTGGTTTGTCTAGGTTAATTGTTCAGTTTTGAATTATTTTTAACAGCATTATCCCAATTATAAAATAAATCCCACCAATCATTTACACCTGTAATACCGTTATTGTATCCAGGTATACTTTGCATCCAGAATATTAGCCATTTTAATTGTGGATCATTAGGGTCATATGGAATTAAATTAACAGGATTTGGTATGGTGTAATTAATATTCATCCACCTATCACTATTAATTAATTTTTTAATACCCCCAGCAGGTTTCCAATCTTCTATGTCACTTGCTGTTAGTGTTTTATTATTCCAATCATAATCTTTGGTTGTATTTGGTGGCTTATGTGTACAACCAAGGCGTGTACTATCTGCATACCCGTCTGTTTGACTAGCTCCCACACCCCAAAATCTATTATCTAATTGATTCATTTGAGCTTCAATTTGATGCCCTCTATTATGGATCATATTAGCTGATGATGTTTCTAAATTATACCCATAAACAAGGTAAGTTTTATTATAAACTGGCAGATCATTTGACATTCTATAACTATTAGAAACATCACCTGAAGGAGAAGACATATTAGATTCTGGTAAATTTAAAAAATTAGCTGCTGTCAGTCCATTTGTTAAAGAGTCTTTTACAACTGGATATTCGGAACTCAAAGGTCTTAATGAAAACCAAACCTCCTTGACCCCACTACCTTCAACCAAAGTTTGTAAATTAATTTTATTGAAAACATCAAAGTAGTCAGGTTGAAAAACTGGAGTTAATTTATCTTGAGCACTCAAAGCAGCATCTGGCTTATCCTTTAATCCTCTTTTAATTTCATATAAATTAATATATTTAACAATTTTAAAACTAACATTTGATGCTTGTGATGAATTGTTATATGCCCTAAATTTACTTCCTTCTTCTAAACCAAATTTGGTTAAATTTAAAAATTGTATTGTCTTATCCTTTAAATCTTTCAATGTAATTGGAGATAAACTACCATAACCAGGAGCTCTTTTTGTGTCAATATCAATGCCATTTAAAGTAGGATAATAGTTAACAACAACAATAGGTACAATTATTTTTGCGCTACTATTTGAGGGGGTTGTTAAGAATGGTAGTGTATTTAAATCAACGTTTTCAATTGCACTTATATACATACTATCCTTAAGTGAAAAATTATTATAGGTTACTGATATGACAGATTTTCCTGATTGAGCTCCAATAATAGATTTACCATTAATAGTAACATTGCTTTTATCACTTATCAAGTTTATACTATCTGATAAATCTTTGGTGCTTTTATCACTATAATAACCAGTAATTGTGAATTTAAAGCTCTTAGATATTATTAAAGTATCTGTCCTTCCTGTAATTTTTATGGAATCTAAAATGATGGTGACAGGTTTCTGAGTAATATTAGTAGAACTTTGAGTAGTCAACTCAGTTTTATTACACGCAAATAGAAATACAATGCCCAAGGCTAGGATTACTTTTTTCATAGTTTATTTGTTTTAAACTATCCTTTGGGGTAGTGTAAATATAGAACTATATCTTAAATAAAATACTAATATAAAATGTAGCAGAATCCGTAGCTACTACCCCCTATTTAACCCTATTTGGGGCGTATATAACAAGAAAAGTATAATTATAACTCCTTAAATCTGATGATTTAGATGGATTGAGATGAGTTTGAGTTAAGTGAGAACTCACCGTCCGGTCCGCTTTAAAACACTTAACCCATTGTTTTCAATGGGTTATTTTATGCCTGTAGCTGAAAGTGTAGCAAACGGGTTCTTTCTATCCTATTTTTTCATCAGTTTAGATAAGGTTTCAAATCTAGATGTAGTTACAGTTTTACCATCTTAAATTGATAAGATATTTTATTGTCAGTTGAGGTTACCTTAATTACATAAGTACCTGCCGATAACTGACCTAATGCAATTTTAGTGCCTGCAGTTAAATTGGGTTGACTTGCAACCTTAGTTCCACTGGCTATATCAAACACCTCTAAATTTAATCTTTGGTACCCCTTCACTACGAAATCAAAGTTCAGTTGATTGACAAATGGATTAGGTGCAAGTTTGATAAACTCATCTTTACTTAGATTTATGATGTCAGTTACTAAATAATAGTATGGAGTACTCAAAGAACTAACACAACCATTTTGTGTTGTCTTAACTGTATAAGAACCTGGTATAGTTGGTTTAATCTTTTGGGCGGTATCTGCTATTGCTGTTCCGTCTTTATACCAAGTATTACCAATGATTGAATTTGAAATGAGATAACTTGCAGTATCTCTAGAAAGAATTGGTTGCGATGGAATAGGATTTTTTACAATATTGAAAATCTTTTCGACTACGCATCCACCTAAATTTGTTATAATTAATTTAACCTGGCCAGAGTCTTTGACCAAAATTTGATTAGATGTACTTAATATTTGATTGTTTCTTTTCCATAGAGTACTATATCCAACAACTGAATCAATTTTAATAATACTACTATCACTTGAGCCACATAAAATAGTTTTGCCAATTACATTATATTTTGGAGGGTGTATTGCACATGGAAATTTAAATTGTGAATAATCAAGTTTTAATGCAGGTACTGCGTCTAATGAATTGTTTATTCCAGAAGATTGTAAACCTTTTACAATTAAAATCGACTTTTCTTGGCTAGTATCTAAATTCATTGGATAATAATAGGCATACCCAATCTGTTGATTTATAAAATCGGTAGTTTGATTCGATAAATCAAGTTTGAAACTTTTAAATTTAGTGCCGTTATTAAGTAATATTCTTTTATTTAATCTTTCAAAATCAATTTTTGCAGTTTCGGGATGTTGCCAACTCCACCATCCCCATCCTGCAAATGGCAAAATATCCTCAAGGCCATCTCCGTTTATGTCTGTTAAGGTTATTCCATTAGTGTTTGAAATCATCTGTGGATCATATTGTAAAGCAGAATCCAAATATTTATTTGAAATATTGCCAGTTTTATCATAAACCTGTATCCTTGAACTAGATGGCATACTATCAATATTATAAGGACCAGTATATTTATTTATAAACTCTTCAGTAATCACTTTAAGGTTGCCATCTTTATTTAAATCACTTACAAACATACCCCAATCATTTACTGGCGTATAATAATATTTATAACCGTTTTTAGTAATATAATCAATTGGAATATTTGCAATAGTATCGCATTTATCAAAAATTGATACTCTATTCCCCTTTTTAAAAGCTAAAACTCTAATTGTATCTTCTTTTTGATTTCCCATTATAGTTAAAGGGAAATAATTATAATCTTTATTTGACGATCTTATTTGACCTATTCTAATTAGGTATCTATTAGAGTTCGAAGATGCACCAAAAAAAGTACTTTTTACCAAACTATCATTTTGTAAATTATATTGATAGAGTAAATTTGAATCTAAATGGTTAGGATCTGTATCTTTTGGACTTGAATAATTTGCTATTACAATTTTCAACTTTCCATCCCCGTTTAAATCATATAAATTCCCATCAAGTGTATTAAAATTGTCAGGAAAAGCAATAGATTTAAATGAACTATCATTTTGTAAATAAAGTTTATCTGGAGTGTGATCACCTCCTTTGGGATATAAGTAAACAGATTTATTAGAATCTTGGCCGTGATAATTTTCTGTTGGTTCTAAAATATCAAGCTTCCCATCACCATTGACATCCCCAATAGTAAATTGAGCTGGATCACCTAAAGAATAAACAGAATATTTTTTAAAATTTCTAAAACTAGGAATACTATCTTTTGACTGATTGTAAAAAACTGACAGCACCCCGTCCCTTCTTTTTCCATTCATATATGGCTGAGTGATAAAATCTAATTTACCGTCATTATTCATGTCTGCAACTTGAACCCATCGATTAAATTCAAAAGAAAAGCCAGAGTCTGACATCTCTTTATTAAGTAATGAATCTAAGTGGAATGTTGATTGATAGAATTTCTTTATTGGAATTTGTGAAAATGCCCTTGTGTTGAATATAAGAAGGGTAAAAAATAAGAATAGAAATAATAATATTCTTTTAAGCATACATTTGATTTTAATGGTGTATAGCTCTTGGGGGTATTGTGAAGTTAAGTAAATAATCAACAAAAACATGTAGCAGAATCAGTAGCTACTAGCCCCTATTTAACCCTATTTGGAGTGTATATAGCAAGAAAAGTATAATTATAACTCCTTTATATATGATGATTTAGGTGGTTTGAGATGAGATTGAGTTAAGTGAGAACTCCCGTCCGGTCCGCAAAAGCCCTTAACTTTCAATGAGTTAGGGGCTTTTTATTGTTCGTTACACTGTGGTTACACACTTTGACCTTAATCTACAGTTTTACCATCTTAAATTGATGGAATATTTTATTGTCATTTGAGGTTACCTTAATTACATAGGTACCTGCAGATAGTTGACCTAAATAGATTGGCATACCGGGTACTATATTTTGTTTGCTTGCTACTTTTGTTCCACTTGTAATTTCGAAAATTTCTAAGTTTAACCTTTGATAACCCTTGACTACAAAATCAAAATTGAGTTGATTGGTAAATGGATTAGGCGCTAGTTTAATAAACTCATCAGAACTTAGATTAATCACATCTGTGACAATATAGTAATAAGCATTACTTACAGTACTTATACATCCATTTTGAGTAGCCTTTACTGTGTAGGAACCAGGAACTGTTGGTTTAATCTTTTGAGTGGTATCGGTTATTGCTACTCCGTCTTTATACCAAGTGTTACCAATGTTTGTATTTGATATTAAATAATTTGATGTGTCTCTTGATAAAGTTGGCGCTGATGGAATTGAATATTTTAATATACTAACTGTATCTGATGAAATTACACATCCCAAACTATCAGTTCTAGTCACAAAGACTTTAGTAGTGTCAGTAAAAGTTTTATTAGTCACATTGGTCAGATCAGATTTAGTTCCATAATACCACCTTAACGAATCGCCCTTATTAATATTTGTAACAGTTAATTTTAGTGAATCACCTGAACATATTGAATATTTTGTAGTATTAAAAATGGGTTTAGCTGCATTACATGGATATAGCACAAAGCCTGAAACCGCAGGATGCTGATAAGCTAATTTTGGCAAATTTGGTGGCCCAGTTAAATTTCCTGCACCATCTGTTGTATAGGATGGCGGCGCATTTTTATTAAATGCAAATAATTCATAAATTCCATCCCCATTAAAATCAACAGGAATGATATCATTCATCATGTACAATGAATTAGTAATTAAGGAATCTCCAGGTGGTATGATACTTGAATTGTCTCTTATTAAAGAATTATAAAAATCTGGATTTTTATAATTAAAATAGTTAGTGCTATCAATTAATTTCCAATTAGGGAATAATCCAATATCTATTCTTTTGAAACTTGCGTTATTAATATTTTTATAATAAAATGTATTTTTATTATATGGATTCCAGCCATTTCTCAAATATGGAAATCCATTACCATATTTATTGCCATTTAACTGATATGGAGCGTCATTCGCATCCATTGGTATAATATCTACAAAACCATCACCATCTATATCATTCAAAGAAAACTCATTGGCACTAGAAATATGATCTCTAGTAAGTATATTATTTAAAATCAATGAATCATTTGGAAAATAATCCTTAGTAACATTTTTATAACTTTTATTGTCAATGTTTAAATAAACATTGATTCTTGAAGACCAGATCAAGCTGTCAGGCTTTTCGGGGTCGCCCATTCCAATTAAGTCTAATTTACCATCCCCATTAATATCTACTTTTTTCAAATTGACTGATGAAACATTATCCAATACAACATAATTTTTTGCATCAAATTTACCATTTTCATTTATATATACTCTTGTTTCATATCTTAATTCATAAAGCTTTGGATTGTTATTAATTGAATCACTAGCTGTTAAATATTCAATGATTCTAACTCTAGCATATACTTGTAAATCAAGTTGCCCATCAGAATTATAATCAATCAAAGTTGGCGGGCCAATATCAATTCTAATTTCAGCTGAATTATATTTTGTATTTAGATTTCTAAAGGTTTCGCCTTCCTGTGTATTTACTCCATTTGTAAACGTAAAATATTTACCGCCATTATTTATGAATACTCCAAAACCACGAGATAGCATGTTTGCAACCTTAGTGGTATCATTATAAGAATATACATTTCCAAGCACTATAATATCATCATACCCATCTTTATTTACATCTGAAACTATTTGTCCAAGTAAAGAACCAAAATATTTTTTATCAAATTTACTAACATGCCCTTCTTTTAATTTACCACTATCTGAATAAAAAAATTGCATTCTTGGACCACCAAAACCACCAGGCAAATTTATATAATCTGTAAATTCTTTTAAACCTAGTGTTGGATTAGGCAAATAAACATCTGTATTTTGTTCAAAACCGCCTGTTCCAAAAAATAGATCATCAATGCCATCTTTATTAAAATCAAATCTTGACAATCCTGCATTACCTCTAAATACTTTAAAAACATTAGGCGAGATTTCTTTGGTTACTTCGGTAAAAGTATTATCGCCATTGTTCTTATAAAATCGAAGAAAAAATACATCGTCTGAACTTCCATCTTTTCTATTGTAATAACTTCTAAATACAATATCCTTTTTGCCATCCTTATTAAAATCATAAATAATTAATGAACCAGGATCTGAGGATTGTCCAAATCCATTGTCATCATACCCGCCGTTATTAATGAATTTAACGCTATCAAAGGTTTGGGTAAACTGTCCAGTAAAATTTAATTGGGGGCCACGAATCCATTTTTTTTGTGCATTCAATTTTGGCAATAGCAAAAACAAGAATCCCATCAAGACTAATATTCTTTTCATAAATTAAAATTTTATGCGATTGGGGGTATTATAAAGATAGTTATATTATTGATATTAAATATCTAGCTACTACCCCCAAATTAAATCTAGTTGGGGTAAATTATACAATAACAGTATTTTCATAACTTATTAATATCTAATGATTTAATTGATAAGAAATGAGCTTAAATTAAGTGAAAAATCACCGTCGCCTATAACTTTACCATCTTAAATTGATAGGATATTTTATTGTCAGTTGAGGTTACCCTAATCACATAGGTACCTGCTGATAAATGACCTAATGTAATTTTAGTGCCTGCAGGTAAATTGGGCTGACTTGCAACCTTAGTTCCACTGGCTATATCAAACATCTCTAAATTTAATCTTTGATACCCCTTCACTACGAAATCAAAATTGAGTTGATTGACAAATGGATTAGGTGCTAGTTTGATAAACTCATCTTTACTTAGATTAATAATATCTGTAACTATAAAATAGTAAGGGTTACTCATAACACTAGCACACCCATTTTGGGTAGTTTTAACTGTATAAGAACCTGGAGTAGTTGGTTTAATCTTTTGGGCAGTGTCTGTCAATACTACCCCATCTTTATACCAAGTATTTTTAATCTGTGTACTTGATATTAATGAATTTGAACTGTCTCTAGTTATTAAAGGAGTATTAGATTTAGGAGTTGTATTATAAAATACATAATAGTCTATACTTTCAAAAAAATCATTTTTTAACCTAAACGAGATTGTATCCAAACCTGAAGAGGTTGGAATATATTTTATTATTGAATCTGTAATTAAAAATGCCCCATTCTTTGGCTGCTTAGTAACATTTATTTTAATGGGCACTTTAACAATTAATTGTTTAGAAGTATCTCCTTGACATAGACTTAAGCTATAATTAATTTTTGTTGGATAAACCAGACTATCAAATCTATTATAAATTACTTTTGTAGTATTGTTATTTATTTTATTTTCATTTAGAGTCATAAATAAACTATACTTTTTAACCGAATCATTTTTTACAAATAAGTACATTTGTTTACTTAGTAATGAATCAAATTTTATACCGCTTCCATTAAATTGATTATTCCCGTCATTTATCCATATTCTTTGATTTAATGGCGTTTTTGTTGCCCCATACCCATAATCTTTATGAACTATATCTTTTATGCCATCAAAATTTATATCTGCAACCTTAGGATCTAAGTAATATGCATAGCTGGTATCAAATGTTTGAACAGTTAAAGGAGAGATTAAAGTTGAATTTGTAGATTTAAAGAATTTTGCAAAGTATTGTTGATTTGAAGAATATGGAACTTTATCGTAAGTGCTTATTCTAAAAAGTAGGTCGGTCGATTTACTATTGTTATTATAGATATCTAAAACCTGTTCACATCCTAGCCATGCATTAGGATTTGTAGTGAAGGGTTTAGACTGTCCATATAAAGATGGGTTCCATAAGTTAGCAGTTTTGTCATAATCTAATTTTAAAATTTGATCTGAGGAATTTGTTAATAGACTGAGTGTATTATTATTTGAAAGACTGGCAAATTTAATACTGAAGCCAGCTGCTGGATAAGGAATATTATCTAAATAAATTTGGTAACCTTGATACATATTTAAACTATCATAATGGTTTATTTTCATTTCAGAAAATCCACTTGCACCATTATTTTGAAAAATATGCAGTTTTGAAGAAGAATAAGCAATATCTAAATCTCCATCATTATCAAAATCACCAATTGAATGCGCATGAAAATATTGATAAGAATCGGTAATACCTTTTATCTCAGTTTTGATAAAACCTGAGCTCGTTCCTTTAAAAAATATATTATATGACCCCCACTTACCTGCTTTTTTTTCTTCCTCTTTTCCATGGTCAAAAATTAATATATCCTTAATACCATCGTTATCAATATCCTCGTAATAATAAGGTGGGTTAAGTCCCCCTGTAAAATAATAACCCCCCAAAATTTCATTGGTAACTTCTCTTGCAAAACCACTATCAAGTTTTAATTCAAAAAGTCTATAATATGTTGATGTAGGTCCAGTTATTTGAGTAAAAGTTGGAAACCAATAAGTTTTACCATTTTTTTCAAAAAATAAATCCCCAAACTCATCCCAAACATCCCCAGTGGTATCATTCAAGACACTACCATTTTGGGATATAGCAGGAAATGGTTTCTGTAATATTGCTTGTTTTTCTCTTATAATTTGAGAAGATGCAGTGATTGAAATAAAAAAGCATAAAATTCCCAAAGCAAAGATTACTTTTTTCATAGTTTAATTTTTAATCAATCCTTTGGGGGTATGGCAAAGTTAGACATATTATCAATATGGAGTTTGTAGCTACTAGTCGTTATTTTAACCTATTTGGGTTAATTATAGCAAGAACAGTTTAACTATAATTCCTTTATATCTGATGATTATAAATTAAGTAAAAACTCACCGTTCGTCATAGTTTTACCATCTTAAATTGATAGGATATCTTATTGTCATTTGAGGTTACCTTAATCACATAGGTTCCTGCTGATAATTGCCCTAAATAAATTGGCAAGCCTGGCGTTAAATTTTGTTTACTTGCCACTTTAGTGCCAGTAGCCATATCAAACACCTCTAAGTTTAACCTTTGATAGCCCTTGACCACAAAATCAAAATTAAGTTGATTGGTAAATGGATTAGGTGCTAGTTTAATAAACTCATCTGCACTTAGATTACTCACATCAGTTACTAAGTAATAGTAAGAACTGCTTGTTGAACTTATACATCCATTTTGAGTAGTCTTTGCTGTATAGGCACCAGGAGTTGTAGGTTTAATCTTTTGAACTGTATCTGTCAATACTACTCCATCTTTGTACCAAGTAGTTCCTGGTGCACCTGATGATAAGTAATTAGCTGTATCACGAATAATTACAGGAGTAGATGGAGTTGCAAATTTAAATAATTTTACTGTATCAGAAGATATAATACATCCTAAAGTATCTGTTCTAGTTACAAATAATTTAGTACTATCCGAAAAAATTTTATTTGAAGTATTTGTCAAATCAGATTTAGAACCATAATACCATTTTAGGCTATCTCCTTTATTGATATTTGTGATTGATAATTTTAAAGAATCACCTGAACAAATTAAGAATTTTGTGGTATTGAAAGTGGGTTTTATTAAATTTTTGCAGAAGGTTACTGTGAAGTCATACATTTTAATTGCACCTGAAGGAGCTGTTAAAACAGGATTCCCATTGTTACCATCAGGAAAGCCAAATCCAACATATTTAATTTGATTATTTATAAAATTAGATTTTAAATATATTGGTTTGGGGCCAAATACTGAAAGATCATTTTTCAAAAAATCAAACGTTCCTTTATTATTTAGAAGAATTGAATTTTGTAATTTAACTCCTAATGTATTATCATTGATTTGGCTGGAATTTATATAGAAATCAGTACCGCTAATTGGAGAAAGTAAAATGTCTACCCATCCGTCTTGATTAAGATCCGCTAAAACAAACCCTCCATCATTCCATCTATTAGGCGGAAATGTAAAAGATTGTCCAGCAATGAAATTATTACGACCATCATTCATAAATATTTCCAAGCCAGTTAAATTTCCAGTTGGTGTTTCGTATTTTATTACAAAATCTTTTTTGCCATCATTATTTAAGTCTGCAACCCTGATACTTGTTGTTCCCAACATAGTATCTTGATATACACCTAATGTTGAAATTAATTTTAAAGAATCAAAAACTCCAGTCTTTTCATTAAAAGAATGAATTGCAACCCCATACCTATGGTCAGATATGGGTGTGGATGAAGAATATTGACCTCTTAATATCTGTGGAAATTTTTCGCTATATAAGTAATCAGAATTTAAAGCATATCCTGATAACTGAACGGTATAATCAATTGAAGGCTCTCCAATGTAAAATTTAGATGAGGGCATTAAAGAAGGTTTATTAATGAAACTGCCGTCTTTTTGTTGAACATATAGTCTTATAAAATTATCATAGGGTGTTGAACTAGTAACACCTCCATAAGTAACTATATCCATCAAGCCATCTTGATTAATATCTGTTGTTGAAACATCTGAGTATGGTCGTTTATCTAAAGATATTTTATTAGCTATTAATGAATCACCAGAAGTTTTTACATAAAATAAATCTCCATATACGGTTCTACCCTCATCACCAGTGGAGCTAATTGCAAGATTCCCCAAAGAGTCATAAACAGAATAACCATATGGACCTTCCATTAAAAGAGAATTGTACATATTCTCAAATTTCCAATTTCCATCTTTATTGATGAAATGATAGCCAGGGAAATAATATCTATCATTAGGGTTTAAAATTAAATGTTGCGTTTTACCAACGTTATATAAAACTGTTTGTCCTCTAACTAATGCATTATTTAAATGAATCGAGTCGGCAATATTTTTATTTGTAACATCAAAATTATAAGTTTTCAATTTTGCAACAACCTGTTGTTGAACAAATGAACTACTATAATAATAAGGAACACTTAATGAACTACTACAACTATTCTGCATTGTTTTTACAGTATAATAACCATTATTTGAAAGTGATATTTGTTGACTAGTGTCGGCTAAGATTAAACCATCTCTATACCAAGTATTTCCATATTTTGCATTGGATATCAAATGGCTGGTGGTGTCTTTGGATAAGGTTGGTATTGATGGGGTTGAATATTTAACTAAGCTAACTGTATCTGAAGAAATAATACATCCTATGCTATCTGTTCTAGTTACAAATAATTTTACACTATCTGTAAATGATTTATTGCCTACATTCGTAAGATCTGATTTATTACCATAATACCATTTTAGACTATCTCCTTTATTGATATTTGTGATTGATAATTTTAAAGAATCCCCAGAACAGAAAGTGAATTTACTAGTATTAAATAATGGCTTTTTAACATCGCAAGGAACCATTAGAAAACCGGGTCTAAAGTTATAATTTAGAAAAGAATTCTGAATAACTCTAGTTCTAAGATTTTTCAAACTATCATTATATATTTCACCTTCATACATTTCTACTGACCCTTTTTGTATCCCGGCAACAAAAACTGGTTTTGATATCCCTTTAAAAAAATAGGGCACAATCTGATTGCCTAATGCAAGGTTATACCCACCTATATTTATCTTTCTTTGTTTAAATTCATTGTAAACATTCTGACTGACCGTATCTGAAAAAAATAAACCAATTGAAATTAATTCAAAAGAACCTTTTTTATTTTTAAAATAAACAGTTGAGTCTATCCCTTGATAACCAAAATATCCACAACCTTGTGGGTATTTAGTTGTACAACCGTTATCTCCAGTTATTGGGTAGATATCTAAAAGGCCATCATTATCAAGGTCAATTAGTTTAAATTGTCGATTACTATAAAATAAATTTTCATTTAGCTGTGTTGGAAAATAATTTTTTGTTACATCAATAAACTTACCATCTTTATATGTTGTTATTTTAAAAATAGACTTTATTTTATTATTGTCTATAGCACTATGGTCTCCCGAACCATTTGAAAAAAGTGAAATAATTTCAGGATTACCATCATTATCTAAATCGTTAACTTGAATGTCACTAACTCTTAAACCATTTTTCTCAACGGGCAAATCTCTATGATTAATAATATTAACAACTGAAGTATTATTGAATTTTCCATTATCATTAAAGCATACATATACATTTCCATTCTGACTAATATAGCTTTCAACTTGGGATGAAAAAATAAAATCTTTAAAGCCATCTTTATTTAAGTCATATGCTGCTAAGTTAAATGGGCCTTCACTAACCTGTAAAGAATCTCTTTCCAAAATTGGATAGCTTACACTCATTTTATTCCCATTATTTTCCCAAAATTGAAAAGTTTTTCCATCTCCTCTTTCAGCTAGAACTAAATCATTTTTCCCATCATTATTCCAGTCAAAAGTTATTCCTCCGAAATATGACTTTAAAAGAAGTGTATCAAGGTATCCTATTGAATCTATCAACTTACCATTATTTGAAATTAATACATTTGGCCTTCTAGAATAGTATTTAGACGAGTCAATATCAATTTTGTTTCTCATACCAATATTGAAATATGCAGATTGTGGATTATAATGAAAGGGCTCTCCAGCAAATACTAAATCATTAACTCCATCGCCATTATAGTCTGCTATTGCACTAATACCATCATCTCTAATAATAAAAATGGAATCCTTAACATATTGTTTAGTGTCTTTCTTAAAAATAAAATTTCCCTGATTAATAAATATCTCAAATGTTGATACTTCGTAGACTGAATTTCCATTTTGAGGATATTTCGTTTTTGTGGAGTAAAAATCAATTAAGGAATCATTGTTTATATAGGCAGGAATTACTACACCAAAGCCAACTTGGTTAGACTCAGTAAACGGTAGAATATTTTTAAAATAATACCCATTAATTGCTATAGGCTTAAACTTAGAGTAGTCTTGTGCATAAATATTTATTTGAAAAAAAACTAAAAATACCAACCCAATAATGACTAATATTCGTTTCATAATTCATGTTTTAACCTATCCTTTTGAGATACATCAACTAAAGTGATACTACAATTTTACCATTTTAAAATGATAGGCGATTTTGTTGTCGTTTGAACTTACTTTAATCACATAGGTTCCTGCTGATAATTGACCCAAATAGATGGGGATACCTGGTGTTTGATTCTGTTTACTTGCCACTTTAGTGCCAGTAGCCATATCAAATACCTCTAAGTTTAACCTTTGATAGCCCTTGACCACAAAATCAAAATTTAGTTGATTGGTAAATGGATTAGGTGCTAGTTTAATAAACTCATCAGAACTTAGATTAATCACATCAGTGACAATATAGTAATAAGCATTACTGGCAGCACTTACACATCCATTTTGAGTAGTCTTTGCTGTATAAGAACCTGGTGATGTTGGTTTAATCTTTAGAGTAGTATCTGATAGCGTAGCCCCATCCTTGTACCAAATATTACCATTTGTTATATTTGAGATTAAATAACCTGCAGTGTCTCTTGATAAAGTTGGAGCTGAAGGAATGGCATATTTAACTAAGCTAACTGTATCTGAGGATATCACACATCCTAAACTATCAGTTCTTGTTACAAATAATTTAGTACTGTCTGTAAATGTTTTATTGCTAGTATTGGTTAAATCCGATTTAGCGCCATAATACCATTTTAAAGAATCCCCTTTATTGATATTTGTGACAGATAGTTTTAAATTATCGCCTGAACAAAAGGAAAATTTAGTAGTATTAAAAGTTGGTTTAATTAAATTATTGCAAAAAGAAACTGTGACATCATAAAGGGCAATTCTATCTGGTGTTGATGGGCTATATTTTGACTGAAACCCGAAAAATCTTAAATTCCCATCAATCATAAACCCTTTCATAAAGCCTGGCTTAATTCCATCTAATTGAATTTTATTGGTTAATTTATTAAATACCCCTTTATTGTTACGCCAAATACTTCCTTGTAATGAAATACCAGATCCATTCCAGTTATTTTCCTTTGGGTTTATCCTAAATAAGTTTCCATAATGAAAAGGATGAACTACAATATCTTGCCAGCCATCACCATCAAAATCCATAACTTCAAATTCTCTAAATGTATTTGATGAATCTGGATAATTTATTGATGGCACTTCTGGGTAATTCAATATCTGACCTGGCGTGAAATTTCCCTTACCATCTCCTATCCAAATTTGAACTTTATTCCCACCTAAGCCTTCGGTAGCAATTGCCAAATCGTTAAGACCATCATTATTAAAATCGGCTGCTTTGATTGAAGTTGAGCCATGAGTTGAATCTGAAAAAACACCAAGTTTAGATGGCGATGATAGATAAATATATTTTTTTAAATTTACATCATAAGTAAAAAGACCAAAGCCTAGTCTATTACTCATTCTGCCAAAAACTGGATTAAATCCATATTCTCCTAAAATAATTTCAGGATATTTATTGCCTAATAAATTACCAACATATATCGAGCCTAAACCATTATACATGCCTTTGTATTGTGAAACATCTAAGAACCCCCTAGTTTCAGAAAAGGTGCTATCATTATTTTGAGTATAAATATGAGGTTCTTCCCCCCAATCACTTTTTGTACCCATATGAACACCTAAAGCATCATAAAGGCCGTCTCCATTTAGATCCCCAATACCAATAGCATGATAAAAGCTTTTTTTATTACTAATTCTTGTCCATTGGAGTTTTGTACCAATTGTCTTACATAATAATAAGTCTCCATGAAGCCATGGTTGAATAGCTTCTGAACCTGTACTTGCAAAAGCGATTGTACCTAATGTATCTACAAAAACATAATTTCTAAAACCTCCTGTTACTGAAGCCACATCATAGTAGTTTTCAAATACCCAATTCCCTGTACTATCTTTTATAAAATGTAAAGCAGGAGATAATGAATCAGCAGAATTTTGTATAATATGTTCGGTTTTGCCTACTTTATATAAAACAGCACCTGAGACAGTTTCAATTTCTCCAAACCCATAATTTCCTTGTTTTAAATTTGGTATCTTAATATCAAACTCTTTTGATGACAATTTATAACTTAATTGTACCTGTGAGGACAACTTAATAAAACAAAAGAAGAAGCCCAAAGCAAAAAATACTCTTTTCATAGTTGATGGCTTAATGAATCCTTTGGGGGTATTGTAAAGTTAGATATAAAATCAATATAAAACATTTAGGAGAATGTTTAGAAATTACCCCCTAAACTCCACCGCAGGCAAACCCTTATAACCGCAATTTTTGACTACAAACAAACTCCCCGCCAGTGGTTGCTGAGCCAATGCTGCATCAGTTAATCCAAACCTTGCAGAACTTATATACAAATCGGTTAAATTATCGCCGCCAAAAGTGCAGGAGGTAATTTTTGCGGCAGGTAATTGGATACTGCTTAGTTTTTTACCTGTAACTGGATTCCACCTAGTCACCTGCCAACCACCCCAATGCGCCACCCATAACATACCTTCTGCATCAATCGTCATACCATCTGGAAATCCATCAGCAGCATCAATATTTACTACTATTTTTTTATTTTCAATTGATCCTGTGTTAAGATCATAATCGTAGGATACAATTTCATAAGTGGGTGTGTCAATAAAATAAAATGTTTTGCCATCCCTACTCCATGCCATTCCATTGGAAATAGTTAGGTCTGCAATCATTTTGTTGGATTCGATTAAACCTGTTTGTTTATTTTTTTCGATACAGTATAAACTACCTGCTCCTTTTTCTTCAGTGAGTGACATGGTACCTGCCCAAAATCTTCCTGCAGGATCGCACTTGCCATCATTGAATCTATTATTGGGCAAATGTTTCTCAGGCGCTATAATTAATTCTTTTTGTCCGCTAGCTTTATCTACCCAATAGATGCCTTCTTTTAAGGCCGCAATAATTTTGCCATGATTACTTAAAGCAAATGAACCTATCTTTTGATCTAAAGCTATGCTTGCCTGCGTAATTGTTTTTGGATGATGGCTAAGTAATTGCCCATTTAAAATATCTATCCAATAAATGATGCCTTGTTTTGCATCCCATACAGGCCCCTCCCCCAATAAGGAAATTTTACTGCCTACCACTTCGATATTTAGTTGGGATGAGGTCATGAATATTTAATAAAGCAATTAAAACGGCGCAGGACTAATGCAGGTCCAACCACCATCGATGATTAAGGTTTGTCCTGTGATATGCTTGGCTTTGTCTGAAACTAAAAATAAGGCGGCGGATGCAATGTCTGAAACATAGGCCGGTCGGCCCATGGGGGTTAATTGATTCCACACCTCGGTATACTTAGGATCCTCTAAAGTACGCTCTGTTAAAGTGGCCCCTGGCGCAATGGTATTGACATTTATTTTGAATGGAGAAACTTCTATCACTAAGTTGCGCGCCAACATTTCAATGGCGGCCTTGCTCATGCCATAGGCTGCTAATTCCTTATGTGCTTGATGCCCTGTTACAGATGAAGTAAATAAAAGACTGCCTCCATTGGCTTGCTTTTTCATTTGGTTAGAAGCTGCTTGTGCTAAAAAGAAAGTACCTCCTAAATTTACTTGCATCACTTTAAAAAATGATTCAGGGCTATACTTAAAAAAGTCACCGTATAAAGTAATGCCTGCATTGGCAATCACAATGTCTAGTTTTCCAAATTTGCTTACCGCTTCATCCACCATTTTCTGAATAAAAACCACATCACTACTGTCCCCTCCCATGGCAATACATTGCCCATTTGT
The DNA here is from genome assembly GCA_026391155.1 of Bacteroidota bacterium. GTDB lineage: Bacteria > Bacteroidota > Bacteroidia > Chitinophagales > Chitinophagaceae > Sediminibacterium. Next base: position 23,933 of record JAPLEP010000013.1, on the reverse strand, counting down.
CTTTTCATTGATTTTTTTTGCTGCTTCAATGGCCAAGGCTTCATCTAAATCATTCAAAAATACGGTGGCTCCTTCTAAAGCCAAATTGGTACAAATTTCAAAACCAATCCCCTTACCAGCTCCGGTTACAATGGCTACTTTGTTTTTAAATTCCATAAGAAGTATTTTAATTCATCTAAATAATCATCAATGAGAATCTCTGGTGACCGTGCTACCCGATCCTCCTTTTAAAAAATCCATATCGGCACCCAAATGCGCTTGCTCTACATGATTTTGATACAAATGCACATAGCCTCTGGTAGCTATCTTTTGGGTTTGCTTCCATAATTTTTTTCTTGCTGCTAATTCATCCTCAGCAACTTCGAGGGTTAATTTTCTGTTGGGTACATCCAAAAAAATGATGTCTCCATTTTTGACCAAGCCCAAACTGCCACCCACAGCGGCTTCTGGAGATACATGCAATACCACGGTGCCAAATCCTGTGCCACTCATTCTTCCATCAGATATTCTCACTAAATCTGTCACTCCTTTTTCTAATAATTTTTTAGGCAGAGCCATATTGCCCACTTCGGCCATTCCAGGATAACCTCGCGGTCCTACATTTTGTAAAACCATAATACTATTTTCATCAATTGCTAAATTCGAGTCTTCGATGCGTGCATGATAATCTTCAATACTTTCAAAGACCACTGCTTTACCCCTATGTGTTAATAAATTGGCACTGGCTGCCGATGGTTTAATCACGGCCCCATTGGGTGCTAAATTTCCTGTGACTACAATAATGCCAGAATCGGGTTTGAAAGGCGCTTTCATCGTGCCAATAATATTTCGATCATACACTTCGGCCTTGGCGCAATTTTCTCCTATAGATTTTCCATTCACTGTTAATGCATTTTGATGCATCACAGAACCCATTTCTTTCATGATGGCGGGCATGCCTCCAGAATAATATAAGTCCTCCAAATAATGTTCGCCCGAGGGTTGAATATTCGCAAGTAGTGGAATGCCCTGAGAATGTGTATCAAAATCGTTCAAATTTAATTCAACGCCAATACGACCTGCAATGGCCAACAGATGAATCACGAAATTGGTTGAGCCTCCAATAGCTGCGTTTACTTTTATCGCATTTTCAAACGCATCTCTGGTTAATATTTTGGATAAGGTTAAATCTTCTTTCACCATTTCTACAATTCTTCTTCCCGATAATTGCGACAATACTTTTCTTCGCGCATCTGCTGCGGGGATGCTCGCATTGTTAGGTAAGGATAAACCTAATGCTTCTACCATCACGGCCATGGTGGAAGCGGTACCCATCACGGCACAATGCCCCTGGGTTCTGGCCATACAGGCTTCGGCTTCTATAAATTCTTCTTGGGTAATTTGTCCTAATTTTTCTGCCACATCAAATCGCCATACATCGGAAGTGCCAATGTCTTTCCCTTTCCAATGCCCTTTTAACATGGGCCCTCCTGATATTACTAAGGTGGGTATATCTACACTGCAAGCCCCCATTACTAAGGAAGGTGTTGTTTTATCGCAGCCACATAACAAGACTACCCCATCTACTGGATTGGCGCGGATAGATTCTTCTACATCCATGCTGGCTAAATTCCTATACAACATAGCAGTTGGCTTGACCAAGGTTTCTCCTAAGGACATCACAGGAAATTCTACCGGGAAACCACCTGCTTCCAATACCCCTTTCTTGACCATTTCTGCCAAGTCTCTTAAATGCGCATTACAGGGGGTTAATTCACTCCAAGTATTACAAATGCCGATCACAGGCTTGCCTTCAAACATATCTGGAGGAATGCCTTGGTTTTTCATCCAAGCACGGTAGATAAATCCATCCTTGCCTTTGCGTCCAAACCAATTTTGACTTCTTAACTTATTTGATTCCATAGAACCAGCTTATTTCTCACAATTTAACAAAAAAAACCCTTGCAAATTCAAGATTTACAAGGGTCCTTTTATCTATTAGGGGAAGCTTTTTATCTTCCTTATGATTTATTTAGCAGCAATCTGGAAAGTCTTGGTTGAACTATTAGAAGACTTTGTTTTAGAAGTAACCGTTACAGTTACTGTACATAAAACACCAGGGGCTAAACTAGTAACACTAGCGGCATTGGTAGCTCCAGTAGTACTTGCAGCGCTACTGGAAGAAACTACTGTATTGTCTGCATTCTTTTTAGTAGATACATCAATGGTTACTCCATCCTTTGGTAAAGTAGAAGTTACATTTACATTGATGGCTTGTGTGGTAGACAAGGCAGCTACAATACCAGAATAATCTACTTCCTTAGCATCTATCTCTACCTTAAAAGCAATGTCTGCTTCGGTTGCTACCGGCGGAGGTGTTGGGGTTGGTGGTGTAGTTGATGTATCTCCCCCTTTGCTACAAGAGAACATGATAAATGGAACAGCTAACAATACTAATTTTAAATATTTCATAAGATTCAGATTTTAATATTAAAGTTTAATCATTTTGAATTGATAAGACAATTTACCGTCAGACGAAGATACTTTGAAAATATATACGCCCGCTGATAATTCTGCAAAAGACAATCTTGAACCTGCATAGATGCCTTGTTTAGAAGAAACTCTATTTCCGGTAGATGTTTCAAAGACATCAATGTTTAATTTTTGATAGCCATTGACAACAAAATCAAAGTTCAAGAAGTTCACAAATGGATTTGGCGCTAATTTAATGTACTCTGTAGCACTTAAGTTAATAACGTCTGTGACTAGGTAATAGTAAGATTGACTCTTACATGCATTTTCCATTGACTTCACAGTATAACTACCAGCACCAGTTGGCTTAAATTTAGCACTACTATCCACCAAAGTGGCGTCTTTGTACCAATACCACTTATTACCAGCTACAGCATTTGCAATTAAGAATCCAGCCGTATCTCTAGCAATTACAGGTGTATTAATTACAGTGATTGCTAATTTAGCTCTAGGTCCTTCACAACCGCTTGCAGAATCTGTTTGGCTAACATAATAATTAGTAACACCTGCCGCAGTCACAGAAGGAACTGGCGCAGTTTTCACAGCAGTTCCGCCTGTTGCAGCGGTTCCATACCAATTTAAGCTACTCTTGGCCGAAGCGACAACTGTTGTTATACTGCTAGGCGTATTAGTACATAAAGCAATAGGACTTGCTATTGGAGCAATTGGTAGGGCATTTACTGCTACTGCCAAAGGTTTCAATACTGAACAACTATTAGAGTCTATAGCTTTAATGTAATAAGTGCCAGTTTTTGCAACCTTGGTTGGATCAGCTACCAAAGTTTGTTCATTTTGATCCGCAAAATAACTTATTGCAAATGCACCAGTGCTTCCTTTTCTATATACAGTATCAGCAATATTAATAGTGCCCGGACTACATATTGCAGCAGTACTTGTTGAAACAATAAGATTAGGCTTAGTGGTACAGTTAGATACAAACTTGATAATTTTATCAGTATTTAAACCATAATCATCAAGTGCAGTTACCCTAACTGATAATGTATCAGCACTTGTTAATTTTTTAGTATTTACAAGTACATCATTTTCAATAGAGAATGAACCATTATTGAAATCTCCCGCACCAGCGACTAATTTATAAGTGAAATTTGTATTTGCATTAGAAGTAACTGTGTTATATGCGGCCAACAAGCCAGTTGCTATACCAGCAGAATCCACTCCTGTTTTATATCTAATAATACTAGTATCAACACTGTTTAATAAAATCTTGTCCGCAGATTGTCTAACATAAATGCTATAGCTCTTAACCAATTCACTTCCCAATGAATCTGCAGCTTTCACTGTTAACATATATAAAGTGTCTGTCAACTTGCCTTTCAAGGTCAACACATTGGTAGTACTATTAAATGAGAAGATAGCATTGGTTCCAGACCCTGTAACCAATGAAATTGTATACTTAGATGTTGTATCCTTTGAAATCGCACGCAATTTTACATTGAAGTTTGTAGAATCACCTTTTCTAAAATAGAATTTAGCCCTTGCGGAATCATTAAACAAAATATCTGAAGGTGGGGTAACTTCTTTAGTAACACCTAAAGAACTCAAAGTAAACATTTGTCGATCCGAGAATTTAGATCCTTCATAGGCTGCATCAATGGATTGCACAGAATAATAATATTTACCTGGAGGTAATGAAATTTGCCAACTAGTGTCTTTACCAACATTACCAGGCTGTGGTTTTTTCTGAATACCAGTTGCCAAATCAGATTCAACATTCACAATATCAGACAAATTACTAGCAGTACCCACAGATAGAGAATAAGTCAATCCATCAGAAGGCGTTTTGTCATCGGTAGATGGCTTCCAGTTGAATTGAACTAAATATTTATTTTCTGCACGTTTTTTAGCAACATTAAGTTTGTATAAGACTGGAATAGTTGGTGCATCATTAGATAGATAAGAGCTTTCAAGTAAACCACTATCCAATTGGGTTGAATCACTGGCATAAGGTTTAACCAATAAGCTTGAAATGTTTAAAGGCTTAATGTTATTAAAGACTGTTGATGTTTTATTCGCAGCCAATGACATGGATTTAATTCTGCCAGTTGAAGTTTCTGCCGCTACAGCATTTCCACTTACTACAGCTGAATAATTACGTACATTTCTTAAAATTCTAAATGATTTATACAATTGGCTGTTCTGGCCTTGATACAATGGATAATTTTCACTTCCCACCAATACAAATCCCAAATGACCATCCCCACCAATATCTCCCATAGACGGGGTCAACTTGGTATAATTACCAAATGGGAAAGTAGGCAATTCATTGAATTGGCTATATCTAACTGTGTCTTTTGAAGAAATGGCCATTTTTGTAACATAACCATAACCATCTCTGTCTCCACTAAAAATTACATCAGGATATCCATCTCCATTGAAGTCGCCCCATGTTGTTTTTGTATTTTCAACGGGCTGCAATCCAGCAGTTGTAACATTTATAAAGTTTAACCCCTTGGCCTTGGTATAGATATTTTGATAGACATTAAATATTTCTCCAATTCCAGTTGCATACCCACTCATAGCAATATCCAAAAGACCATCATTGTTAAAATCTACCAAGTCTATTTTCATTTACGATTTTTGTAATATTCGCTAAAGGTAAAATATTCGATTTTATTTTAAGCACAGCGCTTTTTTCATTTGCAGATGCTTTGACATTAACACTGTTCGACAACAATAAAGCACTTACTAAAAAAGTAATTAACAACTGAATTCTTTTCATAAAGAAGATTTAAATAAATAAATTTATTTTAAGTTGTCGTGGGGGCTGACAACGTTAAAACGAATAAAAAAGTATACGCCAATAAAGACGATGTGTTAAAATTAGTATAATTAATTTAATTTAACATATGTATTCAGACTATTTTCTAGGAATCTTAGTATTTTTTAGACAATATTATTTTTTTACGTTTATCTAATTGATTATCAAATATTTATATTTAAATTATTTAATTGTTACTGACCAAAACCATAGACAAAACCCTCATAACTACAGTTTTTAATTACCCCCCATTTTTTGCTTCGATTTTCCCTAGCTTTATTGAATCAAATTGTCCACTAAAACCATTAAAAATGACCTTTTTAGCCCTTGACCTAGGTTTTATTCACCAACCTTACGTCGAAATAGTACTAAGAACCCTTGCTGTATATAGTTTTATGATTTTGGCTCTACGCATTTTTGGGAAAAAAGAATTGGCCCAATTGTCTGTTATTGACCTGGTTTTCATCCTTTTAATCAGTAATTCAGTTCAAAATGCCATGGTTGGCCCAAATACTTCCTTAGAGGGCGGTTTGATTGCCGCAGGTTCCCTATTCTTAGCCAATTATACCTTAAAACAGGTACTCTATAGAAGCAAAAAAATGAGCCAATTGGTGCAAGGCGAAGCTATTTTGCTCATTTATGAAGGAGAAGCCAACTTGGAAAATTGCAAAAAAGCAGAAATCACCATTGAGGAATTAGAAGCCGCCGTTAGAGAACATGGCGCTAGAGATATCCAAAAAGTAGACCTAGCCATTTTAGAAGTAGATGGAAACATCAGTGTAATAAGCAGTGATTACCATACCAAGTCCAAGGTATCCCACCCACGCAAACATAAATTCAAAGGAAGATTGAACAAGAACTAAAAGTCTTTGACATTGCCAGTTCTTTTTAAGACACCCCAAACTTGCAATTCTCCTTTGATGGCACGTTTGATGGCTTTAAAAAACACATACATCATCAACCATCTATAGATTAAACGTTGCGGCACCAACCATATCAATTTTGCTGGATTTTCTTTTTCAAAAGCAAAAGCAATGGAGGCAATAAGTGCATCTACGATCACATAGATTAAAAAGTAAAACCCAATTTTCCCTGCATTGCCTGTCAACAAAGCAACGACCATTAAAAAATCGGCCATGGGTGAGAAAAATGGTATAATGTATTTAAACAACAACATGTCAGGCAAAGCCACCCAACCTAGGGATTTGTTGTTATTATTGAATAATAGGTCTTTGTGTTTCCAAAAAGTTTGCATCACCCCAAAACTCCATCTTACTCTTTGTTTCAAGAATTGTTTTAAATGCTCTGGCACTTCGGTATAAGCATAAGCCTTGGATTCATTGACAATAAGGTAACCTGCTTTTAAAATACGCATGGTAATATCACAATCCTCGGCCAAAGTATCAGCCGTGAAACCACCTGCCTCTATGATGGCTGCTTTCTTAAATGCACCAATCGCGCCTGGGATTACAGTAATGGCATTGATATAAGCAAAACCTTTACGATCAAAATTTTGACTGGTAATGTATTCAATACTCTGCCACTTGGTTAATAAGTTAACTTCATTGCCCACAATCACCGAACCCGCTACTGCACCTACTTCCTGCCCTTCTTTGTTAAAAGGATTTACAAAATTACGCATCAACTTAGACACCGCATCAGTTGCTAATTTAGTATCGGCATCTATACAAACTACATATTCCGCTTTTGATTGTGCTATTCCATAGGCCAAGGCTGTGGCCTTTCCTCCATTCAATTTTGTAAAAACTTTTACCAATGCATTGTTGATAAAAGCATTTTTTACTTTTTCAAAAGTTTGATCAGTACTGCCATCGTCTATAAAAATGATTTCAAAATTTGGATAATCACATTTTAATAAATTATGCAAGGAGCCTACGGCATTTACTTGTTCATTATAGGCTGGAACAATAATAGAAACAAAAGGATGTGGTAATGAACTTTCTAATTCAGCAAGCCTGGAAGTTCTTCTTTTTTCTAATACCGCCATCACTCCTATTAATAATATTCTAATGGTACTCAAGGCCAAGAAGATCATGAAGAGTGCAAAAAAGAAATTGCCTCCTAAATAGGCCGACTCTGCTAAAAAATAATTTATCTGCAACCAATAATATTCTTTTCCCTTGGGGGTAGCTGGCATCAATTCTTCTGGTTTTTTATTGAGCAAATCAGCTACAGAAGTAAAGCTGTATCCTTCCGCTCTAAAATACCTTATGATTTTACCGGTAGCATTCACCGTATTTTCTCTATTACCTCCTGCGTCATGTAATAATATAATACTACCCGCAATGGATGTATCTTCTGGATTGCCTGTATTAATTTTTTTCTGATAATCTCTAACTACTCTATCAAAAATGGTATCATTCCTATATTCATTAATAGGGATTTGCCAATCTTCTGGATCGATGCTTTCTCCAACAGTGATGTAATTTTTCTTTCTACTTAATGCAATGGGTGCTAACTCCTCATACTTGCCTGGTTCGCTATCTGCATTAAATGGCGCTCTAAATAAAATGGTCCTATGCCCGGTGATACACTCTATTAATAATTGGGTGGCATCCATTTCCAAAGAAGCTCTTTGATTGCTCACTAGGCTCATATCTGGATGGGTAAAAGTATGGTTGCCTAACTCATGGCCTTCTTTATAAATTCTTCTGATTAATGGAATATTATTTTCTGCCTGATAGCCCACTACAAAAAAAGTTGCAGGTACATGGTAAAAAGCTAGCGTATCTAAAATCTGTCTCGTGTAGGTAGGATCGGGGCCATCATCAAAGGTCAATACTAATTTTTTCTTTTTGGTAGCCCCAAATCTTCTAATTACATATGTGGAAGGTAACTTATCGTAATACTCCTCACTTATCAACATAGCCACTGAATCAATTTCACTTCTGATGAAACCATCTTTGGGTGAGGCAATAATATCCAATACCTCTCCTTCTCCTACAAAATCTGGCGCGCTCCCTGCTTTAATTTTATTAAAATCTACAAAATTAAACTTTCTCAATGCAGTTTTGGTCATGGGTTGATTGTAAAAAGACCACAACCTTACATCCTCTCCTCCCAAACGCCATAAAGCGGTTCCAGCCAAATTGTATTCTGTAGCAAATCTGATCGTATTGAAATTAGTAGCAGCATCAACAAAATAAACTTGATGTAAAAAGTTTTCAGTGTCATAATATTCATAATCTAGATTATAAGTATCATTGTCATAATCAATACGCGCATCACTACTTTTAGCATTGGCGATGGCTTGTTGATAGGTTACATCTGAAACACTGATGATTTTTTTATTTTTTGTTTTCCAATCATGACCAAAGGCAGGCAGGGCAAGAATAACTTTATTCGCCGGTACTTTTTTGGCCACATCCAATACTGCCGCCTCTATCCATTTTTGTGAACTATTGGGCCCTGGTTTTGTTTCGGCATGGTGTTGATCATAGGCCATCAAAATAAGATAATCGTTGTATTTACTTAAAGCATTATAATTGTAGTCGTCATTAAATGGAATCACATCCTGAGAGACCAATAAATCATTGGCATGCAATTGCTGATATAAGGATTTTTGAAATTCAATGAGTGGCTTATCCGATTCTAAGGATAATTCTTCAAAATCTATATTAACTCCGATAAAATTGTATTGTTTTAAAATGGCAATAATATCACTGATTAATTTTTGTTTTTTTACAGGATTAGTAATGATTCTTTTGACCGTTTCTCCTCTAAATAAAGTTTTGTAATTATTGGTGAGTAGCGGCATTACTTTTACCCCTGCCGATTGCATCACTTTTAAAGCTTTGGAGTCGATGGTATGGTACAACTGATCTGTATTGGGATCGATGAACAACCATTCTGGAATAATCAAATTGATGTTCTTGATATTTCTTTGTAAAGAACTAAAAGATTGTGCGGCGTCCCAGTTCACATAAAAGGCTGCACGTATGCCCAAACTATCACTGAAATATTTAGAAGTGGATAAATTCAATGGCTTGTCTATTACTTGGCCACAGCCCAATCCTTTGGACCACTTATTCCCTATCGCTTTTTTAAAACCTTTGTATTCTTTTTCTAAAGAACTTTCTCGATAAGAAGGGATCGAATCCGTCAATACTTTTTTGATGGCGGCCCCTTCTAATGGAATGTCTGGTTTGTTTTTATTGGTAAAATAAATACCCATAAAAAATATTGCTGCAATAATTGGTAAGACAAATAAAACTGCCCTTAGAACCCATTTAGTGGTCTTCCATCTTACCTTGCTGATTGACTGAAAAATTTGGGATTGATTGCTCATCTAAGCTGCAAAATTAACCCTATTTTGGACTAGATTGGAAGATAAATCCATCTTTAAATGCTTTAATTAAAGTTAAATTTTTGTTTCGCTTTACTTCCTCCAATCCAGGTATGGCTGGATTGTCCTCATTATTGAACCAGATGAGTATAATTGACGACAGTTGATTAAATTTTGCCATGTCTTTTTCATGAGCTGTTTCTGGCAGCATATTCAAATGTTGCCCAGTATAAAAATATACAGCATGACTTGCATTGGAATAAACAGGCAAAGCATTATGAAAAATACTTTGCTCTTTTTTTAAATAGGTAATCAACTCGCTGTATACCCAATCATCTTCCCCATATCCACCAATGCCTCCAGCCTGGTTCTCTAAATAAGTGGCCTTGTCCATAGTATAATATTGTTGTAAAGTAAGCACCCCAGCCATCGTGATTAAAAAAACAAAACTTAACCTAATGGCTTGCGTATGTATGAGTTTTGTCCAACTGCCCAAATAAAAACTTAAAGTAAACAAACAGGGGATGAAAAATGGCGCCAGCAAGCGATTGTTGATGGTCTCATATTTGGAAAAAGTAGCAGACAACAACATAAACATGGAATAGACCAAGGTAAAAGCTGCAGCAATTTTTTCTATAGAATTATGTTCTAGTTTTTTAATATATCGATAAATAAAAATAGCCAATATACTTAAAAGAAAAATCAAGCCCATCCAAAATGGATAGGATTTGGTCAAAGTTTCAAAGGGCATCCATTCACTTAAAACCGTGCCATAATATTTTATATTTTCTACCAATGAAGTTTCCCCTTTTTGCCTGCTGCCAGTCAAACTGGTACTAAGAAAATAATTTCTTAATAAATTAATACTGATTAAGGAACAGGAGATGAATCCAAAAATAAAAAAATGTTTTATTTTTTTAATAAGCTCCATTTCTCTTGATAAAATGATAAGCAAGGCCCCAGTCATGACTAAAGTAACACCAGCCAATCTGGTTTCAAAGGCAATCGCTGAGACCAATGCCAAGACTACTAAATTTTTAGTAGTGTAAGTTTTAAAATAATCAAAGCAAATCCAAATAAATAACAAAACTTCTACAATAAACAATGCTTCAGACCATAACATGGTATAAATTTCTAATAAGCTTGGACTAGCTGCGATGGCCAATAATAATATCCATTTTAACCATTTGGCCCTATTTAGTTTTTCTAAAATGCTGCCACTGATAAATATGACCATCCCAAAAAGTATTGCATTCAGATAAGGTGCTAAAATGGTAATGTCCTGTCTAAAAACAAACTGCACAAAGGCTAAAAAGCTTGGATAAAATAAGGGAAACAAAATAAAAGGCTGGTCATCAAATTGATAGTAGCCATGCCCATTCAACACACTCTGCGAAGCGCTGATGTAATAGATCGAATCTGGAGATATCCCTAGCCCCCCATGTTGGGTAAAGGCAATGACTGCCAAAAAGCCCAGGATAGCCACCAATAAAGAATCTATATTGTTTATTAAAAGACGCAAGCGATAGGTTTTTGCAAAAATACACACTTTATCTCTAGGAACTAAGCCTATTCGATTGGCAAAAGGGCCAAAAAACCATTGGTACATCTTTATTTTGCTAAAAGGGAAAAAAGTAGGAAATTAACTGCCTCAACCGATTCCTTAACAACGATTAATATCCAATGAAACAAAACATCCAAAATTTTTTAAAAGCCTTAGCAATTTTTTGCTTTTTAGGTTTAATGCTTAGTGCTTGTAGTAACAAAAGAAGCAGTACTCCAAAAGTATTGGTTTTCTCTAAAACCGGCGGCTATCATCATGAGTCCATTCCAAAAGGAATTAAAGCCATTCAAGACCTAGGTGCCAAAAACGGCTTTGAAGTAGATACAACTACTGATGAAACAAAATTCAACGAGGACAATTTAAAAAAATATGCTTCCTTGATCTTCTTAAGTAGTACAGGCGAATTATTAAGTGGCAGTCAAGAAATTGCTTTAGAAAGATACATGCAAGCAGGTGGCGGATTTGTAGGCATACATGCTGCAGCTGATGCAGAATATGATTGGAACTGGTATACTCAAATGGTGGGTGCTTCTTTTTTAAGCCATCCTGATCAACAAGTAGCTACTTTAGTAATCAACGATAAAACGCATCCATCTACCGACAGCTTACCAGCTACCTGGTCTAGAAAAGATGAGTGGTACAATTTTAGAAATATCAATAAAGACATTAAAGTATTAATAAGTATTGACGAGAAATCATACGAGGGTGGAAAAAATGGCGACAATCATCCAATGGCTTGGTACCATGCATTTGATGGTGGTAGAGTATTCTATACCGAATTAGGCCATACCGATGAGTCTTATTCCGACCCCTTGTATTTAAAACACATTCTAGGTGGTATTCAATATGCGATCGGTGAAAACAAAGCAGATTACAGCAAAGCGCATAGCGTCTATGCACCAGACGAAAGCCATTTTAGTAAAACACAATTGGTAAAAGGTACTTTCTTCGAACCAACCGAATTGACCGTCTTACCTAATTTGGATGTTATTGTTGTACAACGTCGCGGTGAAATTTATTTATACAACAATGAAACTAAAAAAATCAAACAAGCTGGTTTTTTAAATGTGTATTGGAAAACTGAAAAAACACCAGGCGTGAATGCAGAGGAAGGTTTATTGGGCGTAAAAGCAGATCCTGATTTTGCAAAAAATCATTTTGTATACATGTTCTATAGCCCTGCAGATACCTCTGTGAACAGATTGTCTCGTTTTACTTTAGAAAATGACACGATAAAAAATAGTTCAGAAAAAATTATTTTACAATTTTATGAGCAACGTGAAATTTGTTGTCATACCGGTGGATCCATTGCCTTTGGTCCTAATAATAATTTATTTGTTTCTACAGGCGACAACACTACTCCATTTGATGAACCAAAACAAAAATTTGTGAGTCATGGTTATGCACCTTTAGATGATCGTCCAGGACATCAACAATATGACGAACGTCGTAGCTCGGGTAATACCAACGATTTGCGTGGTAAAATTTTACGCATCAAAGTAAAAGAAGATGGTTCTTATGAAATTCCTGAAGGAAATTTATTCCCTAAAGGAACTGATAAAACAAGACCAGAAATTTATGTCATGGGGGACCGTAATCCTTACAGAATTTCTGTAGATCCAAAAAATGGTAATTTATACTGGGGTGAAGTGGGACCTGATGCCAATGACGATAGCCTTGAGACAAGAGGCCCTCGTGGTTATGATGAAGTAAACCAAGCCCGTAAAGCTGGTTTCTTTGGCTGGCCTTTCTTTATAGGCAACAATTATCCTTATCATCTATATGATTATGCCACTGGGAAATCTGGACCTACTACAGATCCAGCTAAACCTATCAATAATTCAAGAAACAATACAGGCTTGACTGAATTACCTCCTGCTCAGCCTGCATTTATTTGGTACCCTTATGCTGTTTCCATGTTTGATTTCCCATCCTTAGGTGCAGGCGGACGTACAGCCATGGCCGGCCCAGTCTATTACAGCGATTTATATCCTGAAGAAACTAGGTACCCTTCTTATTATGATGGTAAATTTTTCTTCTACGAATGGATGCGCGGTTTTATCAAGGCAGTAAGCATGAAGGCCAATGGAGATTATGATAGAATGGAACCATTTATGGGTCATACAAAATTCAACTCTGCCATTGACATTGAAGTAGGCCCTGATGGTCGTTTTTATGCATTGGAATATGGAACTGGTTGGTTTACTAAAAATCCAGACGCTGGACTAGTTCGTATAGATTATAAAAAATAAAAATAATAGCATGCACAAAAGACAATTTATTAAAGACGTATTATTGACCACCATGGCCGCCCCATTGGGAATGGCTAGTATGGCGCAAAGTTTTAAACAAAAAGAAAATGTGCCTGCTTTAGTATTGGCCAAGGATGATGATTTTTGGTTGACCATCAGAAATCAATACTTGCTAAAACCAGATTATATCAATTTGGAGAATGGTTACTATAATTTTTTACCTCAACCTATTCTTAATAAACTCATTGAGCATATCAAAGAAGTGAATTACCAAGGTTCTTATTATATGAGAACTGTTCAATGGGACAATAAAAAGAAAATTGCAGCCAGATTAGCTGGCATAGCCGGTTGTTTGCCGGAAGAAATGGCCATTACTAGAAATACTACTGAATCAATTGATTTAGTGGTGGGTGGTTTTGATTGGAAAGCGGGTGACGAAGCGGTAATGGCAGTTCAAGATTATGGTGCGATGTTGGACATGTTTGAACAAGTTAAAAATAGATACGGGGTGGTGACAGTGAAAGTATCTGTGCCTCTGCATCCCAAAAATGACGAAGAGATTGTGAACCTTTATGCCAATGCCATTACTGCTAAAACCAAGCTAATGATGGTTAGTCATATGATTAATATTACTGGACAAATTCTACCTGTCCGTAAAATTTGTGATATGGCCCACGCCAAAGGGGTTCAGGTAATTGTAGATGGAGCACATGCTTTTGCCCATGCTAAATATCGTATTGATGAATTGAACTGCGATTACTATGCCGCCTCCTTACATAAATGGTTAAGTGCCCCATTAGGTGCAGGCTTATTGTACATCAATAAAAACAATATTAAAAACTTGTGGCCCTTGCTAGCAGATGGTGAAAAAGACCTCACCAAAATTTCAAGATTAAATCATGTAGGCACACATCCAGTACATACCGATTTAACCATTAATGATTGTATTGATTATTATGAAATGATTGGTGCAGAAAGAAAAGAGGCAAGGATGTATTTTTTACAAAACTATTGGACCAGCAAAGTGAGAAACTTGCCAAGAGTTTTATTGAATACCCCTGCCGATCCTGTTAGAAGTTGTGGTATTGCCAATATAGGTATTGAAGGCATCAAGCCTGGTGAATTAGCAGAAAGATTGATGAAAGAGCACAAAGTTTTTACAGTAGCCATTGATGGCGCAGAAGTACATGGTTGCAGAATTTGTCCAAATGTATATACTACTACTGCAGAATTGGATGCCTTTGTGTTAGCGATCAAAAAACTATCCAACAATGCCTAATGATTTCATAAGAACCACCGAAGCCGATTCGTTATACCATCACATTGAGGCTTCGACTACTTCTGAAATTTTAAAAAATATCAATAAAGAGGATCAAAAAATTGCGCTTGAAGTAGAAAAAGCCATTCCTTCCATAGAATTATTAACAGAGGCGATTACCGTTAAATTATTAAACGGTGGTCGCCTTTTTTATATTGGTGCAGGTACCAGCGGCCGTTTAGGCATGGTAGATGCTAGTGAATGCCCTCCTACTTTTGGCGTACCTCAGGATTTAGTAGTGGGTATTATTGCCGGCGGAAATAAAGCCATGTTTCATGCTGTGGAAAATGCCGAAGATGATACCCAACAAGCCTGGCTAGATTTACAAGCACATCAAATATCAACTTCGGACTTTGTCATTGGTATTGCGGCCAGTGGAACCACTCCCTATGTGATTGGAGGTATAGAAAAATGTAAAGCAGCTGGCATTCTCACCGGGAGCATTGCTTGCAATAAAAATAGCCCACTTAGTGCTGCCTCGAATTTTCCAATTGAAGTAGTGGTAGGCCCTGAATTTATAACAGGAAGTACTAGAATGAAAAGTGGTACCGCACAAAAATTAGTATTGAACATGATTTCTACCACCGTCATGATCAAACTAGGTCGCATCAAAGACAATAAAATGGTGCATATGCAGTTGACCAATCAAAAATTATTTGATAGAGGTGTGAAGATGATTATGGAAGAATTAAACATCAATGATGTTGAAATAGCTTCAACGCTATTAAAAAAATACGGTTCCGTGAAAAAGTCTATTGAAGCCTATTCCAAATAAAATTTAATTCGATGAGCGATTAAATGGGGAAACTTATTTTGCCCATAGTCGTGGCCAATTGTGTGGCCTTGCCCCCTGCTAGTATGGGCGTTCCAGCCACTGCCTCATTGGCTAAAACTGCAAAAAGCATGGCTTCTTTGGCATCCGGCAAAATACCAATGTCCATAGTTGATTTTATTTGAACTTCTGGCATCAAGGCTTGTAGATTATCTATGAGTAATGTATTGTGCAAGCCTCCCCCACTTAAATAAATAACAAAATTAGTACCTGCAGGAATATTTTTATGTATCGCTTCCGCTATAGTTTCGGCAGTAAATCTATTCAGGGTAGCCATTAAATCATTGGGCAAAATAGTTTTACCGAGGGCAATTTGTGCAGCCACTATAAAATCAAGATTGAATAATTCTGGGCCAATGGTTTTCGGGAATGCTGAATTAAAAAAAGAATGATTTTTTAATACGGATAGTAGCGCTTCGTCTATTCGACCCGACTTTGCAATAGCGCCCCCATGATCATAAGCTAAATCCGTAAAACATTTTCTTATATAGGCATCCATTAAAGTATTTCCAGGTCCTGTATCTGTTGAAAATATTTGATCGATACTGCAAGCTGCTGGTAAATAAGTAAAATTCGCAATGCCCCCAATGTTTAAAAGCACTCTATTTTCTGTTGGATGATGACACAATAAATAATCTCCATAAACAGCCAAGGGGGCCCCTTCTCCTCCAGCCGCAATATGCTTTTGTCTAAAATCACTAATAGTAATGATGCCCGTAGCCACTGCCAAATGATCTGCTTCACCAATTTGTAAAGTAGCTGTGCCATATTCATCTTCTGGATGTAAGGATTTAGGCGCGTGATATACTGTTTGCCCATGACTAGCGATTAAATCAATGTCTGTGGCTTTTAAATGCCATTGGGCAAGTGCTTGGTTTACATACTTAGCATGGGCCAATCCAATCCAAGGATGCAAGACACATAATTGAGCCAATGAAATGGTATCCTTAGAAAAAACAGTCAATAATTTTTCTTTGAAGTCTGTTGTATAAGGCACCGTCATAAATTGCTCTACCGTTAATTTAGTTTGGGTACCTGCATTAGAAATAGCACATAAGGCAATGTCTAAGCCATCCATGGAAGTTCCACTCATCAATCCAATGATGCGTCTACTAGGCTTTTGCGCAATCTGGTATAATTGACTAATATTAGGATGCATTGGTTTGATAGGGTATAGTGACTAGCTAAAGTTACAAAACCGCGCCCATATTTAGGCTTGAATCAAGCTTATCTAATGCATTGTTTGACAGCAATTAACAGCAATTGGTCAATTTTCCACACCGGCCTAAACCCCTTCAAATTCAATGGCTTATAGTGTAACTTTACCACTTATTCATTAAAGTATGTTAAAAGTAGGTGTGTTTGGTGTAGGGCATTTAGGTAAATACCATCTTAACAATTGGAAAGAAATTCCAGGGGTTAGTTTAGTTGGTTTTTTTGATCCAAACAACGACCATGCCAAAGAGGTGGAAAAAACATACGGGCTTAAAAGATACATGGATGAAGAAAAATTAATTGCTGCCTGTGACATTATAGATGTGGTGACCCCTACCCACTTACATTTCCCTGTTTGTGAAATGGCCATTAAAATGGGTAAGCATGTATTTGTAGAAAAACCAATGGCCAATACTATTGAAGAAGGTCGTGCTATTGTTGATATGGTCAAGGAAGCCAATGTTAAATTACAGGTAGGGCATGTAGAAAGATTTAACCCTGCCTATACTGCATTAAAAAACGCCTCTTTGAACCCTTTGTTTATAGAAGTGCATCGTTTGGCTCAGTTTAACCCTAGAGGCACAGAGGTAAGTGTGATTTTTGATTTAATGATTCACGATATTGATATTATTTTAAGCATTGTGAAAAGTGATGTGAAAAGTATCTCCGCAAGTGGTGTTGCTGTATTAACAGACACCCCTGATATTGCCAACGTGCGTATCGAATTCAACAATGGTTGTGTAGCTAATTTAACCAGCTCTAGAATTAGCATGAAAAAAATGCGCAAAATAAGATTGTTTCAAAAAGACGCTTATATAGGTATTGACTTTTTAGAAAAGAATACAGAAATTATTAAGCTTAAAAAGCCAGAAGATCCCGATACTTTCTCCTTTGATATTGAAACACATCAGGGTACTAAAACAATTTCTATTGAGAACCCAGTGATTGAAGAAGGCAATGCCATCAAAGCTGAATTGAGTAGTTTTGTTCATGCAATAGAAAATAACGAAACTCCAGTGGTAAGTGAGATTGATGGCTTTTTAGCGATGGAAGTGGCACATCAAATTTTAGAAAAAATAAGCAAAAGTACTTCGATATTAAGAGATAGCTCGGATGCCTACCCAATGGCCGATCCTAGCCCTTTAGAAGATTAATATTTTTGTAAAACATTAGGCAAAACGCTTGGTCAAAATATAATTCGCAATGGCCAAATCTAATGGCCTAGTTATTTTTATATTCTCATATTCTCCATCTACTAAATAAACAGGGACCCCACTGGCTTCGACCACATTGGCTTCGTCTGTAAAAGAAGCTTGGAATTTTTGTTCAAATGCTTTTAATAAAATATCGGACCTAAAAGTTTGAGGAGTTTGAATCAACATTATATTTTCTCTATCAAGTAATTGATGTTGCGCTCCATTCAATAAACGAACCGTATCTGTTGCAGTAACCGAAGGAATAGCGGATCCTTTCTCGAATGCTTGCTGGTAACATCTTTGAATTAAAGCGGGGGTCAATAAGCAACGAACTGCGTCATGTACAAATACAATGGAAGGCGCCGTTATTTTACTCAACCCATTTTTTACCGATTGAAAACGTGTATCTCCACCAGCCACATAACTAATGGTGTTTTTGTATTTGCTTTTGTTCAATACCTCCTGCCCTTGTTTCAAATAAGCATCTGGTAAAACCACCACCAATTCAATATCAGAAAATGCGGCTACAAATTGATCAATAGTATGTGTTAATATGGCCTTGTGTTCAATTTCTAAAAACTGCTTAGGCACCACCGATCCCATTCTTTGTCCAGTTCCTCCAGCTACCACTATGGCAATTTTTTTTAAATCCATGAATTAATTATTAATAGAAATTTGAAAATTTATTTACCCAATAATTTTACTACCTCTGCTTGCAATGTTTTTTTATCAATAGGTGCCGTACCTACCAATTCGCAAACTAAGCCGCCAGCAATATTGGCTAGCTCTGCTGCTAAATTCATATCCTTGGTCGCGGCATAAGTTAAAGATGCAACAGCTATCACGGTATCGCCTGCCCCACTGACATCTGAAATATTTCTGATATGCGTAGGTATTAATTTTTGCTCTTTTTGATGGGCATAATACACGCCATGTTCTGACAAAGTAATAAAAGAAATCTCATGTGCTAAACTTTCTTTTAAGGCCGCATGTACTTTATTTAGATTGGCTAGGTCTACTTTTTCAATGGCTAATTTTAAGCCCTCTTTAACTTCTTTTAAATTAGGTTTGAAGATGGTACAGCCTTTGTACGCTAAAAAGTTTTTTTGCTTGGGATCAACTGCTGTAGGTATACCCTGCGTTGTACAAAATTCTATAATGGTATGAATTACACGCTCAGTTAAAACCCCTTTATTGTAATCTTCTAAAATAATTAGGGAAGGTTTTTCTTTTTGTACGTATTCAATAAAATTAGCGATCAATGCATCTTCCTCCTTGGTCACTAGATCGTTGGTATGTTCATGGTCTAAGCGCATCATTTGTTGATTGCGGCCCATCACACGTACTTTATTAGTAGTCACCCTAGTCTCAGATGTTAAAATATATTGAGTGTTAATTCCGTGATTATCCAACAAGCTTTTTAATTCTTGGCCTTCTGCATCCTTGCCTAGGATGGCAAACAAGGTAGTGGGTGCACCTAAGGCCCTTAAATTTAAGGCCACATTAGCAGCTCCGCCCACACGAATTTCTTTTTTTTGCAATGCCACTACTGGCACAGGGGCTTCTGGAGAAACTCTATCCACATTACCCCACCAATAGGTATCCAACATAATGTCTCCAACCACCCCTATTTTGGTATTGGTATAATTATTAAACAATTGATCTATAGCTGCCTTTTCCATCATCCTACTCAGATTTTTGATTGCGTAATGCGATATAGTACAAAGGTATCCCCAATAAGGTAATCACCAAACCCCATAAAGAATACTTTGGTTCGGTATACACCAAGCCTATACAAAACACGGTGGCCATAATGATGTAAATAGCCGGTAAAAATGGATAGCCAAATGCTTTATAAGGCCTTGGCATATTTGGCTCTTTCTTTCTTAATATAAAAATACCAATAATGGTTAAGACATAGAATATAACTACAATAAAAGAAACCATGGTCAACAAATCGCCATACTTCCCACTCAAACACAATAAAGAGGCCACCAAGGCTTGAATCCATAAACCATATGCGGGAACCTCATTTTTATTTAAGGTGCCAGTTTTCTTAAAGAACAAACCATCTTTAGCCATGGTATAATACACCCTAGCACCAGCTAAGATTAGCCCATTGTTACAACCAAAAGTAGAAATCATGATCATTACTGCAATCACGATGGTCCCAATATTACCTAATACTGCATTGGCAGCAGTAATGGCCACACGGTCATTTTCTGCAAAGGCAATGGCCTGTAATGGGAGCACATGCAAATACATCAAATTCGCACTGATGTATATTAAAGTAACAATGCTTGTACCTAAAAATAAACTCAAGCCAATATTTCTTTGTGGATTTTTAATTTCTCCTGCAATAAATGTGACATTGTTCCAAGAATCACTACTAAAAATAGAACCTACCATGGCAGCTGCCATCGCTCCTATTAAAGTAGTTCCACCAATGGGTAACCAACTATGTGTTACAGCACCATCTGCACCTGTAGTACTTACTGCTTGCTTGGCATCAAAGGCATTGATCCAGTTTTCATGCCAAAAACTATGTTTGGTAAATAAGAACCCTACCACAATTAATCCAAACAAAGAAATTAGTTTGGTGAAAGTGAAACTGTTTTGAATCATTTTACTTTCTTTCACCCCCCTTGTATTCGTATAAGTTAAAAATAGTATCAAGCAAATGGCCAATACTTGGGCGGCTGATATTTTTATAAATCCAAGGTCGGCTAAAATATTATTCTCTCCTACTGCTGGAATTAAATAGGCGGTAAATCTACTAAAAGCCACCGCTACGGCAGCGATGGTGGCTGTTTGAATGACTGAAAAGAAACTCCATCCAAATAAAAATCCCACCAAAGGATTGTAGGCTTTTTGTAAATACACATATTGTCCCCCTGCTTTTGGATACATCGCACTCAATTCTCCATAGCTAACCGCTGCTGTAATAGTCATAAAGCCGGTGATCAACCAGGCGGCAATGAGCCAGCCAGAACTTCCTACATACCTAGTAATGGAAGAACTCACAATAAATATACCAGAGCCAATCATACCACCTGCTACAATCATGGTTGCATCTAATGCACTAAGCCTTGGTTTAAAATCTGCTGTATCTGTATTTGCCATAATGGTCTATTTAATAAATATAAATGTTAAAAGAAAAATCCTTCTCAATAATTTGAAAAGGATTTTACCTAATTAATTTTTGGATTTGTATTCCCCATTTAACCCACGCACAATATCAGAAGTGATATCATAAGCAGTGTCTTTATAGTACATCAAATCTGAATTGCTTGAGAAGATATAAGAAAAGGTTTTACCCTTGTTGTATTTTTCCAAAAAAAGTTCTATTTTCTTTTTTACTTCTTGCAAGCGCTTAAAACTTTCTTCTTGCATCTCTTGAGAAAGTTGTTGTTCTTTATTGGTATAATTTTTTTCTAATTGTGCCAACTCTTGCTGACGACTGGCCACTTCTGCTTGCGTGAAACTTTGGCCATTTTTTTGTAAATCTTGATACTTCGCAGCAAAAGCATTTTTTAATGCAGTCAGCTGCTTTGCATTTTCCATGTCTTTCACTTGTAAGGAAGATTTTACTTCTTTAAAAAACTCATAATTGTTTTGAATGGAATCTATTTCAAAATAAGCCACTTTAGTGCCAGCCCCTGCAGCAGCAGACGCTTTAATCACTGGACTTGAATTGCTAAAATGCAATACATACAATACAATAATGGCTAAAGCCAAGACCCCATTCACCACCCAAGAAGTTGATTTCATGTGAAATTTTAATTTAAATATTGGTAAAGAATAAGCTATTCCTTACCCTATAAAAATAGGGAAAATAATAAACCTAGCTGCCAAAATAGGCATAAAAAAAGCAGGAAAAGTGACCCTTTCCTGCTTTTTAACAATTAATAGCTTTTATTATTCATCGTCGTCGAAGCTCATCGCCTCACGTGTAGTAGCCAATACTTCATATTCTTCCTTACTACCAACGATTAATTTTTCAAATTCTTTTTGACCCGTACCTGCAGGAATTAAATGTCCTGTGATTACGTTCTCTTTCAAGCCTAACATTAAGTCCACCTTGCCTTGAATAGCAGCTTGGCTTAACACTTTGGTTGTTTCTTGGAACGAAGCCGCAGAAATCCAGCTTTGTACGCCTAATGATGCTTTGGTAATACCTAACAATACTGGACGAGCTGTAGCAGGTTTTGCGTCACGCACTTCTACTACTTTTTTATCGGCACGTCTTAAGATAGAATTCTCTTCTCTTAATTCACGAACGGTAACAATTTGTCCAGCCTTTAACTTAGTACTTTCGCCTGCCTCAGTCACCACTTTCTTGTCGTAGATACGATCGTTTTCTTCGATAAAGTCGAAGCGATCTTCTAAATCCTCCTCTAAGAATTTGGTATCTCCTGCATCAACGATTTCTACTTTCTTCATCATTTGACGAACAATTACTTCAATGTGCTTATCGTTAATTTTAACCCCTTGTAAACGATAAACTTCTTGAATTTCATTCACCACATATTCTTGTACAGCATAAGGACCTCTGATGGCTAAAATATCTGCTGGAGCAATTTGACCGTCAGACAAAGGCGCACCCGCTTTCACGAAATCGCTGTCTTGTACTAAAATTTGACGTGTCAATGGCACCAAGTATTTCTTCACCATACCATCCTTAGATTCTACAATGATTTCTCTATTACCACGTTTGATGTTACCAAATGCAACAATACCATCAATCTCACAAACAATCGCAGGATTACCTGGATTACGTGCTTCGAATAATTCAGTTACACGCGGTAAACCTCCAGTGATATCTCTTAATTTTCCTAATACTCTTGGAATCTTAACTAGTACATGACCAGACTTAACTTCTACACCTTCTTCAATAACGATGTGTGATCCAACTGGTAAGTTGTAGTTTTTATTGTCCTTAGATCCTTCTAAGATAATAGTAGGAATTTTTGTTTTATCCTTAGATTCAATCACCACTTTTTCACGGTGACCAGTTTGCTCATCCGCTTCGTCGCGGTAAGTAAATCCTTCTAAGATATTTTCAAATTTAATTTTACCATTTTGTTCAGCAACAACTACGTTGTTGAATGGATCCCAAGTACAAATCACATCTCCTTTCTTCACTACTGCACCATCTTTTACTGCTAACAAAGCACCGTAAGGGACGTTATTGGTAATCATTAAACGATCATTCTTCACATCCATAATTCTTACTTCACCTGTACGTCCAATAACTACTTTTACTTTATTACCATCATTATTCACTGTATCTACAGTTCTCAAACCATCAAATTGAATGGTACCATCAAACTTCGCGTTTAAGCTAGATTCAACAGAAGAAGAACCCGCAACACCACCCACGTGGAAAGTACGCAAGGTTAACTGTGTACCTGGTTCACCAATAGATTGTGCAGCAATAATACCCACTGCATCTCCTTTTTGAGTGACATACCCAGTGGCTAAGTTTCTTCCATAACAGCTTACACAAACACCACGCTTACATTCGCAAGTTAATACAGAGCGAATTTCAACTGTTTCAATGCCGGCGTCTTCGATGGCTCTTGCTACATCAATCATAATTTCTTCGCCCGCACCCACCATTAATTCATTGGTTAAAGGATTGAATACATCATGTAATGAAGTACGACCTTCAATTCTATCTGCCAATGGCTCTATTACATCTTCGTTGTCTTTTAAGGCACTTGTTGCAATACCACGTAAGGTGCCGCAATCTTCTTCAGAAATAACCACATCTTGTGATACGTCTACCAAACGACGGGTTAGGTAACCAGCATCCGCAGTTTTTAACGCTGTATCCGCCAAACCTTTACGCGCACCGTGTGTAGAGATAAAGTAATCTAGTACGTTCAATCCACCTTTAAAGTTAGATAAGATTGGGTTTTCAATAACCTCAGATCCTGTGCTACCACTCTTACGAG
>JAPLEP010000010.1:0-27052 GCA_026391155.1 Bacteroidota bacterium | reverse complement strand
GTATTATAACCATCAACGCTACCATGAATCACTGCAAAATGTAACCCCTTCAGATGTATATTATGGAAGGCAAGAACAAATCCTACAGAAAAGAGCACTTATTAAACAACAGTCCCTAAAAAGACGAAAACAACTATTTTTAAAAGAAAAAATCCTACATTTAAACAACGAAACCCTCTACAACTAAATCGTCCACTTTCTTTGACGACATACAAAAATCTAATCAACAAAATAGCAGAAGAGCAGAGATACTTTTAAGTGAAACCAAGAACACCAATTGGGCTAGTTTAAATAAACTTAAAGGCAATTCCTATTATGTCAACATCAATAGCAATGAATTAAAATTGATCAATAAGGTATTGACCAATAAGCCTATGTTGATGGCTAAAAATAAGCAAGTTAGTGAGGCGCAACCTTTAACAGCAGCTGAACAAAAAGCGACAAAAGTTAAAGTGGAGCAATTGTCAAATTCTATTCAAGAAGCCTTAGTTAAAGCGAAGGCACTGGTTGCTGCCAATGAGTTGAAACTAAAAGATTCAATAAAACAGGCGGTGGCAATTATTGCTAGTCAAGCAAAAAAAGAACAATTGCTTAAGGCTAAGTTGGAGCTTATTCAATTAGATTCAATAAAGGCAGTTAATGCAACACTAGCCAATCAAGCAAAGAAGGAAGCGCAACAATTGGCAATGGCGAACCAATTAAAATTAAAAGATTCGATTAGAACAGTTAATGCAACTATAGCTAAACAAGCTATAGCGCAAAAATTAGAAGCTCAACAATTGGCAAAGATCAAAGCAGCGGAGATAGCTATTGCAGCAGCCAAAGAATTTAAGTTTAAAGATTCAATTAAAAAAGCGGCCATTACCCTTGTATTGAATGCAAAAATGGAAAAGCAGCTTCAAATGAACTTAGAAAGGCTAAAGAAAGATTCTATAAGAAAGGCGGTCATCACTGCTGCTTTGAATGCTAAAAAGGAAAAATTAGTTAAGGCCAAACTAGAGCGCATCAGACTAGATTCTTTAGCCCAAGTAAAAATAAAAGCCGATATGGATTTAATTGCTCAAGTTTCTGCTTCAAGAAAAAGAGCCAAGGATTCCATCGCTGAAGCAAAGCTTAAATCTTTCAAAGCTAAAGCCGCTGAATTGGAAGAGGCCGATTTAACCAAGGAGGAAATTCTTCAGTCTTTAGAGACGCTTGCCAATCTGAAAAAAGAGCAGGAGCGTATTGTTGAATATTTAACCAAGCGCATCAATAAGAAACCAATATACATATTTGTAAGTTCCGATTCGGTGGATATTGAAATTTATGACAATGGTATTCATGACCGTGATTCTGTATCTATCATTTACAATAAAAGAATTGTGGTGGATAGGGTAGAATTGAAAGTAAACAAGCCCATCAAATTCAAGTTAAAGGTAGATAAGGATAGTAAAAACAATGAATTGGTCTTTGTGGCAGAAAACTTAGGTTCAGAACCTCCAAATACTGGGGTAATGTTTATTACTGATAAACCAGGCCATAGACAACAGGTTGTTCTTTCAACGGACATGACCCACAATGAAGTAGTTTACTTTATTAGGATTGCGAAACAGTAGGTTAAATTACACATTAAACAAACCCTCCAACTGTACCATAGGTATAAACATTTTGCCAGTTGTGGGCAATTCAATAAAACCATAATGCTTGTAAAATTGTTTTGCATTATAATCTAATGGATCAACAATAACTGCCATGGAAGCTATTTGCAATGAATTTTGATAGCTTCTTTTTAAAGCGTCCATTAGTAATAAAGCCCCAATGCCTTTTCCTTTATAATGAATATCCACAGCTAATCGACCTAGCAGGGTAGTTGGTAAATGTTGATAAGCGGGAGGAAGCTTTTTTAAAATGGTTGCTGGTAAATCATCCCTGTTTAAAGAAGCACTAGATAAAGTATAATAGCCTTTGATGTTGTTGTCTTCTTCTGCAAGTACAAAACAGGCAGTTATTTTTCTTTTAACATCCTGTTTGGCTTGGGTATGCAAATAATTATCCAAGACATCCTTTCCACAAGTAAAGTTGGCTTTATGATGCTTAGGATTTAATAGGGTACTGATATAACTCATTTGCCAGCGACTAATTGATTGTATTTTTTAGCTGCTTTGATGAGGTTTTTGTTTGGCTTAGGTGGGTTCAAAATTGCGTCAAAGAATATTCTTTGGTCATTGGCAGATGCTATTACTTGATTTTGCTTGTCTATTATAGAATTAGCCTCTTTATACAAAGTGTGCACAATGAATTCAGACTTGGATTTAAATCCACTCAGGGTTGCGGCTAATTCAATCAGTTCTTTTTTATCCTTTGGCAAGCGTACATCAAATCTTGTTTGTTCCATGGTATTTAATTGATTCATTCTAGTTGATTTGCAAATGTACGGAATATTGCCGTACATTTTTGGTATATAATTTCCTCCTTTTCTTGAATGGAAATTATAGTTAAACCAGGTTCAATAAGACCGTATTTATACTTAGGCTGGATTTTCAAATAGGTCTTGACCTTTCCTCTAATTACACATCCACCCCAATAAACTTGGTTAGGAACTAATATTGGCGTAACTTTGCCGTCCAAACATCGCGAGGTAGAGCAGCGGTAGCTCGTCGGGCTCATAACCCGAAGGTCGGAGGTTCGATCCCTTCCCTCGCAACATCATCCCGCTCCCGATTCCTATCGAGAGCGGATTTTTTTTGTAGTAAGTTTGCATAGTAAAAGGGGTAAATTAAAGGGATAAATCATCAAAATAGAATGAAAGCAGGGTTTGTAAACATATTTGGAAGGCCAAATGCCGGTAAAAGCACTTTACTGAACGCCATCATGGGCGAGAAAATGGCCATTGTCTCCTCCAAGGTACAAACTACACGCCATCGCATTAAGGCCTTTTTAAACAAGGAAAACGAGTACCAGATCATCTTTTCAGACACACCCGGTATTATCGACCCTAAATACAAGCTGCACGAGAAAATGATGGGGGCGGTTAAAAGCGCCTTGGAAGATGCCGATGTGGCTTTATTGATGGTGGATATGCGTGACGATATCAAGGAATTGGATGAATTATTCGCTTCTTTAAAGCTAAAAGTACCCTGCGTGGTGGTCTTAAATAAGTCAGATTTGGCAGTGGGCACCCAGGTAAAAGAGGCGGTGGCCTTTTTCAAGGACAAGCCTTACTGTACTAAAACTATTTCAGTTAGTGCATTGAATAAGAGTGATATAGAGCGGTTATTGAAACTTGTCATTGAAATGATTCCGGAAGGAGTTCCTTTTTATAGTGAGGATGATTTAAGTGATTTGCCTACCAAGTTCTTTGTTAGTGAGCTTGTTCGTGAAAAGATCTACCAGTTATTTGGGGAGGAGATTCCTTACCATACAGCAGTGCTGGTGAACTCTTTTAAGCAACAGCCCTTATTGATTAAGATACAGGCCGATATTATTGTCAATAGAGAAACCCAAAAGGCCATTATTATAGGGGAGAAAGGAAAGATGATTAAGGAAATTGGCACATTGGCTAGGAAGGACATTGAAGATTTCATAGGCTCTAAGGTGTACTTGGAATTGTTTGTAAAGGTGAAGCCTAAGTGGAGAGACAATGAGTCTAAATTAAAAGAATTTGGGTACTAATTAGTTTGAATATTAATATTGTTAAAGTATTGATATTAAATTAATTAAAATAGTACAATTGAATATTAAATATAAATTATTATGAGCTATACAGTGGCAATTGTTGGAAGGCCAAACGTAGGAAAAAGCACTTTGTTTAATCGTTTCTTAGAGGAGCGTAAAGCCATCGTGGATGATATTAGCGGTGTTACAAGAGACCGTCAATACGGGGTAACTGAATGGGCGGGTAAAACCTTTAACGTAATTGATACGGGTGGTTTTGTACCTGATTCTCGCGATATGTTTGAAACCGAGATTCGCAAGCAGGTAAAGATTGCCATAGATGAAGCCAATGCCATTATTTTTATGGTGGATGCTGCTGTAGGTTTGACCGATTTAGATGCTTCCATGGCAGATATGTTGAGAAGAAGTACCAAACCAGTTTATGTTTGTGTGAATAAGGTAGATAATTCAACCCGTGCTTTAGAAGGAACCGAGTTTTACGGAATGGGCTTTGAACATAATTACTTCGTGAGTTCTATTTCTGGTAGTGGTACAGGTGAATTATTAGATGCGGTTACAGATGGCATTAAAGAAGCACAACCCATCAGTGATGATACCGAATTACCGGAGGGCACCGAAGAGGCCTTGCCAATACCAAAGATTGCCATTATGGGTCAACCCAATGTGGGCAAATCTAGCTTACTGAATGCCATGATTGGTCAGGATAGAACCATTGTGAGTGATATTGCAGGCACTACCCGCGATACCATACATACCCATTACAATATGTTCCAAAAGGACTTTATCTTGATTGATACGGCTGGAATTAGACGTAAAAACAAAGAAAAAGACGATTTAGAATTTTATTCCATCATCAGGGCCATCAAGGCCATGGATGAGGCTGATGTTTGTTTATTGGTCATTGATGCGACCAAGGGGGTCACCGCACAGGATTTAAGCATATTTAGTCTTGCATCTAAGAAAGGCAAGGGGATTGTGGTTTTAGTGAATAAATGGGATTTAGTAGATAAGGAAACCAATACGGCCCGTGATTATGAAAAAGTGGTCAAAGACAAACTGGCACCTTTCACTGATGTGCCGGTATTGTTTATCTCGGCAGTGGAGAAAACCCGTATTTTCAAAGCCATTGAATTAGCATTGGAAGTCTTTGATAATAAGCACCGTAAAGTGGCTACTTCAAAATTAAATGACATCATGTTGAAGTCTATTTTGAAGTACCAAGCACCGGTAGTCAGAGGCCATGTGATCAAAATCAAATATGTGTCTCAATTGCCAACTAGGGTACCTAGTTTTGCCTTTTTTACCAATTTCCCAGACGATATTAAAGTGCCTTACCGAAACTACCTCGAAAATCAATTGAGGCTCAATTTTAAGTTTACCGGTGTGCCCATTAGGATCTATTTTAGAAAAAAATAGAATTTAGTCGGCTTTTTGGGGCTATGAAAAAAAATATTGTTAAAATTTGGCATATTTCTACATATGGAATATCTTCGCCGACGTTATTTGATATCAAACTTTAAACAAAACAAAATGAAAAAAGTATTCGCAATTTTCGCTATCGCTGCATTAGCTGCTTGTGGTGGTGCTTCAACTGAACCTGCAACTGATACAGCTGCTGCTGCAACTGTTGATACAGCTGCTGCTGCAACAGTTGATACTGCTGCTGCTGCAACAGTTGATACTGCTGCTAAAGCAAAGTAATTTAAGAAGTTATAGCAATATAACTTTTTACAAGAAATTCCTTCCCGAGCAATCGGGAAGGTTTTTTTTTGGCATCAATATTGCCTTAATGGGGTAGCTTGGGTTCCAAGCTGGAAGGCCTTGGGCAATTATGCCATTTTGACTATATTTTAAAAAACAAACAGTGGATAAGACATTTCTATTTAAGGGGGAGGAAGAAAACGAGTTTATACCTTTATTTTCTTTTAATGAACAAGAGGAGGAAAATGAGCCTGAATTGATCATAGACGATCTATTGCCTATTCTGCCTTTGCGCAATACCGTATTATTTCCAGGGGTGGTGATTCCAATTACAGTGGGAAGAGACAAGAGCATTCAAGCGGTGAAAGCTGCCTATGCCAAAGACAAATTAATAGGGGTGCTTTCTCAAAAAGATGGCAATATTGAAGATCCTACACCGGCCGATTTATGTTCCATTGGCACCGTTGCAAAAATCATTAAGATGATTAAAATGCAAGACGGGGGCACCACTATAATTATTCAAGGAAAAAAAAGATTTGAGCTTTTGGCCATGAAGGAAGAAGATCCTTTTTTCAAAGCCAGCATCAAAGTATTGGTGGAAGAAAAATTAGGTAAGGAAGATCAAAACTTTCAAGCCTATTTAGCGAATATCAAAGATTTAGCTACACAGATCATTCAGTTGTCGCCCAATTTCCCTTCAGAGGCGGCCATGATTTTAAAGAACATTGAGAATCCTGTTTTCTTAATCAATTTTGTGAGCAGCAATTTGAATGTGGAGATCAATGAGAAGCAAGGTTTGCTCGAAGAAAATAGCCTTAAATTAAGAGCCGAAAAATTAATTCAATTTCTACAACAAGAATTACAATTTGTAGAATTAAAAAATAAGGTAGCCAATAAAACACGCACCGAAATTGACAAGCAACAACGTGATTACTTTTTACAACAACAATTAAAAAGCATCAAGGATGAATTGGGCGGAGATCCCAATGAACGCGAAGTAGCAGAAATGAAAAAGAAAGCCGATGGTAAGAAATGGCCTGAGGCTGCCAAAAAATTATTTCAAAATGGGTTGGAGAAATTAGAAAGGATGCATCCAAGCACCCCAGATTATTCTGTGGTGTACAATCATTTGGATTTATTATTAGACCTTCCTTGGGAAGAATATACAGCCGACAATTATGATTTAAAAAATGCCAAGAAAGTTTTAGACGCGGATCATTACGGCATGGGTAAAATCAAAAACAGAATATTAGAGTATTTAGCCGTGCTTAAAATAAAAGGGGACATGAAAAGTCCAATTTTATGTTTTTT
Organism: Bacteroidota bacterium; assembly: GCA_026391155.1. Taxonomy (GTDB): domain Bacteria; phylum Bacteroidota; class Bacteroidia; order Chitinophagales; family Chitinophagaceae; genus Sediminibacterium. The sequence continues at coordinate 20,386 of JAPLEP010000010.1, read as the reverse complement.
AGGCCCTCCAGGCATTGGTAAAACTTCTTTAGGAAAATCTATTGCACATGCCATTGGTCGAAAATACATTCGCGTTAGCCTAGGTGGCTTAAACGATGAAAGTGAAATTAGAGGCCATCGTAAAACCTATATTGGCGCCATGCCTGGTAGAATCATTCAAAGTCTTAGAAAAATTAAAACGTCCAATCCTGTGATGATATTGGATGAGATTGATAAAATTGGCAGCGATCACAGAGGAGATCCTTCCTCGGCTTTATTAGAAGTATTGGATCCTGAACAGAATCATAGTTTTTATGATAATTATTTAGAATCAGAATACGATTTAAGTAAAACTTTATTCATTGCTACCGCTAATGACATTAGCCGCATTCAACCTGCTTTAAGAGATCGTTTAGAAATTATTGATTTAAGTGGTTATGCTGTTGAAGAAAAAGTAGAAATTGCCAAAAGGCATTTATTGCCTAAACAAAGGTCCGCACATGGTTTAGAAAAAATAAACTTTAAAGTATTGGACAATGTACTAGAAAAAGTAATTGAAGATTATACCAGAGAAAGTGGGGTGCGTGAATTGGATCGTCAATTAGCATCCATCATGCGTTATCAAGCCAAGGAGTTGGCCTATAAAAACAAAGTAAAACCTACGGTGACTAAATCCGATTTACATAAAATTTTAGGACAAGCCAGGTACAGCAATGAAATTTATAAAACAGTCAACATGCCCGGGGTTGCCGTTGGATTGGCATGGACTTATGTAGGGGGTGATATTTTATTTATTGAAGTATTGTTGGCCGATGGCAAGGGCGGTATGAAATTAACCGGCAATTTGGGTAATGTAATGAAAGAAAGTGCAGACACAGCTTTCACTTATTTGCAAAGCAATGCCAAAAAGATAGGGGTAGATCCTGCTTTGTTTACCACCAAATCGGTGCACATACATGTGCCCGAAGGAGCCGTACCTAAAGATGGTCCGAGTGCGGGCATTACCATGCTTACTGCATTAGCTTCTGCTTTTACCGGTAGAAAAGTAAAACCTTATTTAGCCATGACCGGGGAAATTACTTTGCGTGGCCAAGTATTACCAGTAGGGGGCATTAAGGAAAAAATATTGGCTGCAAAAAGATCAGGCATGAAAGAAATTATTCTTTGCTGGCAAAACGAAAAGGACATCAACGAAATTGACCATACTTTTATCAAAGGGCTCAATTTTCATTATGTCAAAACCATGCAGCAAGTGCTTGATTTGGCTTTGGTGGGTTAAATCCCTAGCTTTGTTTTATGAGCAGGTATTTCATGCAAAAGCAAGTATTTTTTATTATTGGAGTAGTTTTATCTTCTTTTAGCTTAATGGCTCAAAATACAGGGGGCAATGCTACCTATAATTTTCTTACACTTCCCTACAGTGCCAAGGCTTCTGCCTTGGGTGGTATGAACATTAGCTCCATGGGCAACGATCTTGGCTTGGCCATGTTCAATCCTTCTTTATTGTCTGAGAAGATGGATGGCGATTTACATCTAAGCATTCGTCCTTATTACGCCAATATTCAACAATATGATTTTAGTGGCGCTAATTTATGGGCTAAGAAAAAATGGGTAATCGGTTGGGGTGTCCATTACATGGATTATGGGATCATTAAAATGACGGATGCTGCAGGTAATGAATTAGGCAATTTTAGACCCAATGATTATGCTGCTCAAATTTCATTGGCTACCCATTACATTAAAAATGTACAATTAGGTGCAAGCCTTAAATGGATTCAGTCTAATTATGGAGTATACAAATCCAATGCATTGGCCATGGACATTGCTTTGCGTTATACTTCTTCCAATGAATTAAATCAAGCCAGTATTTTATTGAGCAATATTGGCACACAATTAAAAACTTACACGGTTAAAGAAGACTTGCCTTTTAATTTAATTATCGGCTGGTCCAAGAAATTAGAAAAAGCGCCTATTCAATTTTCAGTGACTGCGCAAAGAGTATCTGTTTGGAACAATACCTATTATGATGCCAGTTTTGCGAATCAAGAAGGCTATAAAACACCAGGTAGTTTACAAAATTTATTCAACCATCTATTGCTTGGTACAGAAGTATATATTGGCAATCAAGTTGATATTGATTTTGGTTATAATTTTATTCGCAGGTTTGATTTAAACATAGAAAATCAACAAAATTGGTTCAATGGATTTAGTGCAGGTTTAGGTGTAAAGTTGCCGCGCACTAAAATTCAATATGGGAATGCTTTTTTTCAAAGAAATTTATACCATCACTTCTCTGTCTTTTATTCACTCAAAAGATAATCCATTAATTTTTCTTAGCAGGGAATAGGGCCTTGGGTTTAGTCGCCTCCTTATTTGCTTTAGGCGCTGTGTTTTTTGCAGGACTTTCCTTGGTGCTTAAAGGGGACTTATTTAATTCTGTCTTATTTGGGCTAGCTGTTGTTGTAGTAGGTATTTCATAATCTGATTCTGCTTTTACATCTTCTGTATTCTCTAGATTGATGGGGTCATTGTCAAAAGGAATATTTTCTGCTGAAATAAAATCTACATTAAAATCGCTGGTCAAATTCGAAGGCCTTTCAAAATTGGCATTGGCATCTAAATTACAAGCAGGGTCGTGTGTTACCTTGTTCATAAAATTGGCCCAAATGGGTAAAGCTGCATGAGCGCCTTGTCCAAAATAATTGTCCGAGAAACGGATGTATCTATCATCACAACCCACCCAAGCACCCGCCAATAATTGTGGCGTATAACCCATAAACCATAAATCACTGTTGTCATTGGTAGTTCCTGTTTTACCTGCGATGGATTGAGCAGCTACATCATAAGAATACAGGCTTCTTCCTGTTCCTTTGGATATTACCCCTTGCATCATGCTTACGACAGAATAGGCAGTCACTTCGTTAATAATTTTTCTACGCTGAGGAGAAAAGCTTTCTAATACATTGCCATTCTTGTCTTCAATTCTATTGATAAAAAAGGGTTGGGCATTGTAACCGCCTCCAGGGAACATGGTATAAGCTTGTACCATTTCAAATAATGAAATTTCTGTAGCCCCTAAAGCAATGGAGGGATAGGGTTGTAGGTCGGCTTTAATATTGCATTGTTTTAAATAATCTACAAATTCTTTGGCTGCTTCATTGCCTTTGCCATTGATTGATTTCATGATATAGGCAGACGCACAGTTTCTTGATTCTGCTAAGGCTTGTGCCATAGGAATGGACATGCCGGTACATGATTTGGTAGTATTGGGCACCATTCCATAGCCATCAAAATTTTGTTGCTGATCTTGCACAATTGTATAAGGCGTAAAACCAGATTTTTCAATGGCCAAAGAATACAATAAAGGTTTTATGGTCGATCCTACTTGTCTTCTGGTATTGATATTGGCGTGATCGTATTTGAACGTTTTAAAATCAACTCCACCCACCCATGCTTTCACTTCTCCTGTATTTGGGTCCACTGCTAAAAAACCAGTTTGCAATATTTGTTTATGGTATTTTAGCGAATCATAAGGAGACATGATGGTATCGATATACCTATTCTTGTTCCAAGCAAAAATACGCATCGCAATGGGCTCGTTAAAAGTTTTTCTTATTTGGGCTTCTTCTATTTCCTCTTTTTTCATATTCCTCCATCGATCGGTTTGCTTGATGGCCAATTCCAATTGACTGCTAAATTCTTTCCAAATGCTACCCGATTTAATATTGCTTTGTTGGTTGAATTCTTTTTGTAAATAGGACATGTGTTGGGCCACGGCTTGTTCTGCATACAATTGCATTCTAGGATTGATGGTGGTGTAAATTTTTAAACCATCTCTGTACAAGTCATAGGAATCGCCATTGTTCTTTTTATGTTCCTTGCACCATTTTTTCATGTATTCACCTAAGGTCATTCTAAAATAGGGGCCTAAACCATTGTTCTGATCTAGCTTTCTGAAATTGGTGGCAATGGGTAAATTTTTACAAGCCTCCGCTTGATCGTTAGTAATGTATTTTTGACCAGCCATTCTATTTAAGACTAAGTTTCTTCTTTCCAATGCTAATTTTGGATTTCGATTGGGATTGTACTTGGTAGGCGCATTGATCATACCAATCAATAAGGCAGCTTCTTCGATCGTTAAACGATCGGGTTCTTTTTGAAAAAAAGTTCTAGAGGCATTGCTTACTCCAAATACATTTTCACTAAAAGGAACTGTATTTAAATATAAGGTGATGATTTCTTGTTTGGTAAAGTTTCGCTCTAATTTTATTGCAATGATACTCTCCTTAATTTTTTGAATAAAACGTAGTAGCTTACTTTTTGTACTCCAGTTGTCGGTAAATAAATTCTTCGCAGTTTGCATCGTAATAGTGGAAGCACCCCCTTGGCTACCTAAAAAGGCAACGGCTCGCAATAATCCTTCACCGTCAATGCCATAATGGTCATAAAAACGTTTGTCTTCGGTGGCCACTAAGGCTTGCAATAAATAAGGGCTGATGTCTCTGTATTTTACAGTAATTCTGTCTTCTAAATAAAACTTGCCCATGGGTGTGGCATCCTGTGCATATACTTGGCTGGCCAAAGAGGCAGTAGGGTTCTCTATATCATTTAAATCCGGCATATCGCCAATCCATCCCCAGTTGAGCATCAAAAGGAATAATAAAAATATACCTGCAGTAATAAAGTAGTACTTCCAGAATATTTTTATCCAGTTCTTTGTTGGATGGCTATGGTTGGTAGACTGATTCACTGATTTTCATTTATGGTTTGTAAATATTATCTAACATAAACCTTTCGTATTTTTTTAAATCGGTTGGGCTTTTGATTAAAATAATATTTGATTTTCCTATTAAGAACAATTGATATTGTTTGGTGGGCACAAAGGAGATGATTTCTTTACTTAGTCTAGGCTTGACTTTATTGATATAATTAGTAGCATTTGATCTATTACCAAAGTAGCCAATCCAGACGATGTAGGTTGCTTCGTCAAATTGAACGTAAGTTACGTTTAAATTTTGCTTTTTAAATTCATCTGTATTTAACAAATTCAAAGCATTTTGCATTTCTTTTACAAAGCTGGCACTAACTTTATTGGTCACTAAGGCAATGTAATGTTGTTCTGAGCTATCGTTTTCAAATTCAATGGTATTGGCTAGACTGCTATCGGCATCAATTTTTGTGGTTGGGCTGCTCGTTTGCGCTTGGATGGTTAAAATAGGATTGTCTTTGCTTACAATTTTTGGTGTTAGATTGCTGCTTTGTGCCAATGGGGTAATTGGGTTAATGATTAAATTAGGTTCTTCTTTTACAAGCACAAAAGGAAGTTCTTTAATCACTTTTTTTAATCTTAAAGTATCTAAATAGGTTTCAGTAGTTTTTCTATTTTTGATTTCTGATAAAATATTTTTCGCCTTGTCTTTTATTCTTTCGCTCTTGTAAGTATTGATGATGGAGTCTAATAATTTAATGGCCAAGCTGTCTTTTCTTTCTTGCGCATACATTTTTACTTTTAAAAATTGATAGGGGACCATCCATTTGCTGCCTCTTAAATTAGTATTCAGCTTTGGAATGGCATTGGAAAATTCCTCCCAGTTCCCAATCTGCGTAAGAAAATAGGCTTCTTTGTAATTGTCCACCAAGGTATTGTCTTTGTTTTTTTTATCTTCAGCTTCCGCTTTTTTAGTTACATAAAATCCATACGGAAATTGTTTTAAAACAATTTGAATAAGACTGTCTGAGATTGCTGATTGCCCATCATGTAAATATTGGCTTGCTAAATCAAGCATGGATCTTTCCGTAACCACCGGGTCAATGTTCTTATTGATTATTTTAAGATAGATAGGCAATGCTTTTTGAAAATCATTTAATTGCAATAAAAACAATTGTGCATTGGCCAAGGCTGCCTTGTTCCATTCTGTCATTGAGCTGGACAAGGAAATAGCATCTTTGATTAATACGATGGGTAGGCTATCCTCTTTGGTGCTATTGCCATTGTTTAATGAATTGCCATTGTTTAATGGATTCCCATTAGGAAATGGATTGCCTTGTATATTCTGATTAATGTATTGGTTGGTGGCCGGCTTATCGTTTTTATTATTGGCATAAGCTATGCCAGGGCTTGTTTTTCTTCTCCACTCATCTACATTGGGCCTTTCCCCCCATTTTTTTATAAAATTATTTTTTCCTAGTTGAACGGTGCTTTTATTGTCAAAATAAAAATCAGTATTAGATGAATTGCTATTGTTATAGTTATTCAATAAGGCAGCATTGATATTATTATCTGGCGCATACTCTTTGACTGATAAACTAGCTTTATCTATAAATAAATTCTTGTGCGCTTGCTGTGTTTGATTTAGTCTTTTTTGCCAATTAGCAGCAAATAATTCTTGACGATCTGGATTTAAATCATAGATGAATTGTAAGGTATCTTGTCTTTGAATGATTTTATCATTTTTTTCGATAGCGGACATCCATTTTTTTCTTAATTGAATGTTTTCGTAATTAGGATTGGTTTTTAAAACACTGGCTATGCTATCGTAGGCAATCCTTGAAATGGTGTATTGGTCAATATTATAATTGATATTGGCCAAGAGTTCAAAGGCCTTTGCTTTTTGTTTTAAACTATTATTGTTCTTCTTGATTGAATAGATGAGCCAATCCGTGGCTCTTTCATAAGCTTTATTTTGTATGGCTAATTTGGCCATTTCAAAATAGATGATGTCTGTATAAGGCTTGTACTTTTCGCGCTTGGTCATTTTTTCTAAAGAAAAAGCCAAATCCAACCATGGGGTGTTGGCATTTTTAGAATCAATGGTGATCATGGCAATTTTAGCATAAACGCCTACAATAGGATTGGTGGCATATTGGTTGGCCTTTTTATACCAGGTATAGGCTTTTTGCCAGTTTTCTGCTCTTTGCCATAATTGAGCGATCAAATAATACCATCTTGTTTTTGCTGCATCATCAATGGCATTGGGCAATGCATTTTCTAATGCCGCCGCTGCTTTATCATTCACTTCCATTAAATAGTACCCATAGGCCATTTGTTCATTCAAAAAAGGGAGCAAGTTTTTTGGAAACAAGACATCAGATTGAAGCAATTGCAATAAGCTCATGCCTTCATTCAATGCGCCGGTTTCGAAATAATTTCTTGCTTGCCAAACCATGCTTTCATTTCGCACATTCTTGTTTTCCCATAAACGATTGTTTTCGGCAGTGGCAATACTGAATTTGCCTTTGGTATTTCTTAGATTACTACCAATGACTAAATCTGCGCCATTCTCTTTTTCATCAAATGAATAGTTGATGAATTGTAGAATACTTCCAGCAGTATCAAAATTTTTATGAAACAAATATACTTTGGCCAATAATAAATAGGCGTCATCTACATAATTGCTCCTTAGGTCGTGTAAAACAATATTGGCATTGCAACGGTAGACCATGGAATCTAAATTATGTTTAGCCGTTGTACTTAAATCATAATCATAAAAACTAAGTAAGCTAGTAAAATCATCTTGGTAATCTGTGCGTGCCTTTTGTATATTCTCAATGAATTCTTCTTCTGCATTAAATAAATAATTAAACTGAGATACGGTATTTTGATAGGCCCTTCTGCCTAAAGAATATTTTGTATTTAAAAGGCGTTCATAGGGAAGAGGTCTTTCCACTTCTCTAAAAACTCCTTTTTTAATGGCGCTATTAACTACGCTGTCTGCTTTGGCTTGGATTTGGTTGGCTTTTTTATAAAATAAGCCCTTTATTATTTTTTGATTGGTATCTAAAATTTTGTTGATGCCCTTGATTAATTTTGTATTGTTGATGTCAAGAAAATCAACAGAGGTATCCATTTTGTTTTTACTACTGTCTTGCGCCTTTAATCCCAAGGGTAGCACCAGGCTAAAGCATAGGGCTAGAAGCCAATATTGATAATATTTAATAGGGAAGATTCTACTTTGCATAATAAGGGTAAAAACAGCTTAAAAATACATTTATTTCCTATTATTTACTTAAAAAAATAGAATCCATCGTATCTTTAACAAGCATTCAATTTTATGGCAAATCTAGACATCAATAATACTTTCAAAAGAACCAGCAATACCTATCGATTGGTGATCCTAAACGATGATACTTATGATGAGGTGCTGGCCTTTCGATTGTCAAGAAAGTCGGTGTATTTAGGGGTGAGCATTACTTTTATCTTATTGGTAGGGATGACCATCGCGCTGATTGCTTTCACGCCATTGAGGTATTATATTCCTGGTTATGGCACTAAAGAAAGCAGAACGGCACTGCAATTATTAAAAATTCGTACCGATTCTTTAGAACAATCCATTCACTATAAGGAACAATATTTGGAAGGCATTAAAAAAGTATTATCCGAGGGCAATCCTAAACAACTAGATACCTTGCCTTTGAAATTACCAGAGAACAAACAATCCTTTGATTAATGACAACTAAGTTCACAGGGAAGTCGCCGATGAATCAAGCGCCCAATTACGGTTGGTCTAAATACATAGGACTGGGCTCGCAGCTGATTGTTGGCTTGTTACTTACATTATTTATAGGTAAGAAGTTGGATGCCTATTTTAACAAGCATGCTTTATTTGCATGGATGGCACCTTCCTTATTTATTTTAATTGTTTTAGTTAGTGTGGTCAGAGATACACAAAAGAAAAAATAATATATGGGTAATAAAAGAACAAAAACTGTCATTGTATTATTTGCATTCATTAATTTGATTGGATTTTTAGCTGCAAAAGGGTATTGGCAGACCAAGCTTAAAATTAATTTTCTTTTGGTGGTGAATGCCTTGCTATTATTAATGTATTTTTTTAATATAATCAGATTAAGCAAATTAGATAAGAGCAATCCCAATGCCATGATACGTTCGGTGATGATTGGTACCCTATTAAAAATGGTCGTGTTTATAGGAGTCGCCATGGCTTATACCACTCAAGTGAAAGTCCCTGTGGGTATGTCCACTTTATTAGGTAGTATGGGCTTGTATCTTGTGTATACTTGGTTGGAGATTAAGGGAGAATTGGTAAAAAAATAATTGTTTATCTAATATTTACAAACATTTGTCTAAGGTCGAACATCCATTGCAAGCATTGGCTAATTATCTGCCCACTGGGGCATTTGAGCCAGTGGTGCAATTAATTCACCAATACAAAGTGCATCTAACAGTGACTAGGGAAAGAAAGTCAGTACTAGGAGATTATAGACATCCATTTTTGGGTTCCAATCACAAAATAACGGTCAATGGTAATTTAAATAAGTATGAATTTTTAATTACACTCTTGCATGAATTGGCGCATTTATTGTGTTTTGAACAATTTAGAAACAGGGTAGAAGCGCATGGGAAAGAGTGGAAAAATATTTATGGAAGTTTATTAAAAGCTTTTATTGATTTGAATTTATTTCCAGAGGACATTACCAAAAGTTTGAAAAAAACATTGCTTAATCCGGCGGCTACCGCCAATGTGGAAACCGCTTTATTGTTGGTGCTTAGAAGGCATAATCCGGTGCAGAAAGCTGGGGTAGTGGTCTTGGCGCATTTGGCTGATGGCAGTTTGTTTAAAGAAATAAAAGGGAGAACCTTCAGGAAAATAAAATTAAGACGCAAACGCATTGAATGTATTGAGCTTGCGACTGGAAATATTTATTTATTTAGCGCACTAAGTGAAGTGGAAATAGTGAACGTATAAAATCTATATAAAACGTGTAAATTCTTCGAATTAGGGCTGTAGAATTAAAATAAAATACCCCTGAAAATTCGGGGGTATTTTAAAAATCATTAGAGGATAATTCAAAGCCCTTAAATTCTTCGAATTAGGGCTGTAGAATTATCAAGCAACGGCTTGTTTTACTAAAGCTGCTGCCTCACTCAATTGAATCGCTGATTGCACTTTTAATCCACTTTCATCTATTAATTTTTTTGCCTCTACTGCATTGGTTCCTTGTAAACGAACAATGATAGGGATATTGATATTGCCTAATTTGTTGAAAGCCTCAATTACACCGGCAGCTACACGATCGCAACGAACGATACCGCCAAAGATGTTAATTAAAATGGCTTTTACATTAGGGTCTTTCATGATAATTCTAAATCCGGCTTCTACTGTTTGAGCATTGGCCGTACCTCCTACGTCTAAGAAATTGGCAGGTTCCCCACCACTTAACTTAATCATATCCATCGTTGCCATGGCTAGTCCTGCACCGTTCACCATACAACCCACATTTCCATCTAATTTCACAAAGTTCAAATTAAATTCACCGGCTTCTACTTCGGTAGGATCTTCTTCTGTTACATCTCGCATGGCCAATAAATCTGGATGACGCATTAAGGCATTGTCATCTACATTCATTTTACAATCCACCGCTATAATTTTATCATCAGAAGTTTTAAATAGGGGATTAATCTCTAACATTGAGCAATCCAATCCTACATAAGCATTGTATAAATTAGTAACAAATTTCACGCAATTTTTTAAAGCTTCTCCACTTAAACCTAGGTTGAAAGCAATTTTTCTAGCTTGAAAACCTTGTAAGCCACCACCTGGGTGTACCCATTCTTTGTATATTTTTTCTGGGGTATCATGTGCTACATCTTCAATGTTCATTCCACCTTCGGTACTGTACATAATTACATTCATACCTTTAGTACGATCTAATAAGATAGACAAGTAAAATTCTTTAGTAGGCTGAGGGCCTTCATAATAAACGTCTTGTGCGACTAAAATTTTTGAAACCAATTTGCCAGCAGGGCCAGTTTGAATGGTCACCAAAGTGCCACCCAATATATTTTTTGCAAAGTTGGTAATGTCCGCTTCTGATTTACCCACGGCCACCCCTTTTTGTTCGGTACCTACAATTTTTCCTTTTCCTCTTCCTCCTGCATGAATTTGAGCTTTCACTACGGCAAACTTATTCTTGGTTTCGGTAGCTATTTTTTGGTAAGCAGCAATGGCTGCTTCTACGGTTTCAACAGCAATGCCTTCTTGAACAGGAACATTGTACTTTTTAAGTAAGTCTTTTGCTTGATACTCATGCAGATTCATACGATGTAAATTTTGGCGAAGTTAATAGATTTTAAGCATAGAATTCACCTAAAACTTAATTTTGTTGTTTAAACATTGAATTATATCTTTACTTAACAATTATTAAACCAAATGGGTGTATTTTACATTCCAAAATATTTAAATTAATTAAACAAAATACAAGTATGAAAAAAATCATCTTCTCTTTAACACTAATCGCAGCGTCGATTGGCTTGTTTTCTTTTACAGCTAAAACAACAAAAGCTGATGTAGTAACTTTTACAGTGAATGCGAAAAGCAGCAAAGTAGACTTTACTGGTTCTAAAAAAAGTGACTACCACACTGGTTATTTCCCCATCAAATCTGGTTCAGTACAGGTAGATGGTGGTAAATTAGTGGGTGGTAGCTTTGTGATTGATGTAGCAGGTTTAAAAGTGACCGATGAGCGCGGTGGCGATCGTTTGCAAGGTCATTTGTCTTCTGCAGATTTCTTTGACATCACAAAATTCGGTGAAGCAACCTTTAAAATTACTAGCGTTAAATATACTACTGGTGATAAAGCAACCATCACTGGTGATCTTTCTTTAAAAGGGGTGACTGCTCCAGTAAGCTTTACAGCTAGCATTAGAAATGCAGATGACAAAGGTTTCTTTGCTGAAGCATTTTTACCTTTTGACAGAACTGTGTTTGGTATTAAATATGGTGTAGGTATGGTAGATTCAGAAGTTCAATTGGCTGTTCATATTTACGGTACAAAGTAAATCATTACTTAGACTAGATTAGTCATTTATAAAAAAGCCTCCCAGATATCTGGGAGGCTTTTTGCTTTCTACAATGGCTCAAATTATTTTAAATTCCGTATCGCTCTTTTAGCACATGCAAATGATGTAAGGCGTGACCGAATATAATAAAGCCAGTCGCATTTACTGATAGGGGTAAATTGCAGGCGGTTCCTTTTTGTTTTAAATCTTCTTCTGTAAAAGAGGCAAATAGCATATTGGTAGATTGTCTTACGATCTTCCATTCTGCAATCATTTCTTTCCAATTACGATGTACTGCCTTTCCTAGTTGAGCATAAGCATTTTCATCAAAGCCAATTAATGGGGTAGTCTCTCCTCTTGCAATGGATAAAGCCCTGTATGCAAAAATTCTTTCGGTATCAATTACATGTTGCAACATTTGCTTGATCGTCCACTTGTCTGGCGCATAAGCAAAATTAATTTTCTCAGTAGGGATTGCATTCCATGCATCTATGATTCGATCATTGTATTGTTGTACTAAGATGGAATAATCTTTCCCACTGGTATAGTTAATGTAGGTTTGATGAAAGCTTCCGTATTCTGTGGCGCTGGGTCTGGGCATAAAATTGAATTATTGGGCAAATATTGTTTTTAATTCTTAATTGTTTGTTCTTTTCTTTTTATTTGATTTAGTAGCTGGATTGGAGGCAATGGATTTAGCCATTTCGATGGCCTTGGCTGCATTCACAATGCCACCCGATTTGGCAATGGCTGCGAGGGTTTTTGAACTATCTCTTTGGGGTACTGTAAAACTCATCTCTTTGTCCATCGGTGTCCAAACAGATTTCATGATTATATCTTTAACTTCTAATGCACTCAACGAAGGAAAATAAGCACGAATCATGGCTGCAATATTGCTCACTATGGGACCAGCCATGCTAGTGCCATTCAGATAACCATGGTTGTGCTTGCTAGGTAAAGTGGAGTATATCTTATAGCCGGGGGCCAATACATCCACAATTTTAGGGCCATAATTGCTAAAATCTGTCAATATACTTTCTCCCACTTGCGCATCACTACTTGCTGCCACAGTAAGTAGATTTTTTGCAGAATCATTCATTAGGCTAGAGTAGGGATTAGGAAATACATTTTGCTCATCTAAGTTGTAAAATTCATTTCCAGCGGAATGAATCAATAAAACATCTTTTGAAGCAGCATATCGAATAGCGCTATCCACCCAAATTTGTTCGGGAGAATAAGATTTCCCAAAACTCATATTGATAATTTTGGCTCCGTTGTCCACTGCATATCGAATGGCCAAGGCAATATCTTTATCATATTCATCTCCATCAGGTACCGCTCTGATGGCCATAATTTTTATGGGCGGATACAATTGATAAGTTGACCAACTGCTGTCTGGAAAACTAGCCACTAAACCTGCCACATGGGTACCATGTCTTGCATTGGGGCCAGTGACATCATTGTTGCCATAATAACGATCCGAAAAATTATGGTACTCATCTTTTACAATGTCTTCACGAATATTACCCAATGCGCTTTCCTTGGCATTCGCAGCTTTTTCTTTACTTTCAATATATTCATTTAAATCTTGAATAATGTCTGGAAAAGGAGTGGATTTGTCAATACCTAAAATAGTAATGGTTCTTAAAAAAGATAGTTTGGCTTGGAAAGCAATTCTACCTATGGGTTGATAAGGCTCAAGTTGTAGGGTAGTGAAATTAGAATCACCCATATCCTTAATAATGTTCGCCCCAATTTTTTTTAATGCATTGACGGCCATTTGAAAGTATTGTAAATTGGCTGCATCTTCTGCAGAAAATTCTATTGCTTTATTTACTTCTTGCCAAGTCCTGTATTGTTTTTTTTGAAGGGCATTTAAGGTAAGGGTATCAATATTTTTATTTTCGAACTTATTTTTTAATTGATGATAGATTCTTGTTTTTTCTGCTTCAGCCTTGTTGATGTTTCTTCCATCTTTACCGCCTAAAAAATTCCATCCATACACATCATCTACATAACCATTGCGGTCGTCATCTATTTGGTTGTTGGGGATTTCTTTAGGGTTATTCCATAATGCTTTTTTCAAATCCAACTGATTGGTGTCAATGCCACCATCAATCACTGCCACTATTATGGGGGTAGGTAAAATGGCATAAGTAGATAGGACTTGGTAGGCCTTTTGTAAACTAATGCCATGCACGCTGTCCTTTTCAAAATCTTTCCAATGCCAATTTTGATAGTTTTGTCCCCAAGTAGTGAAGACAGTAAAATAAAAAACAAAAATCAGTATAACAGATTTCATGAAATAATTACTAGTAACTAAAAATCAAATTTAATCCCTTGCGCTAAAGGAAGATTTTTACTCCAATTGATGGTATTGGTTTGTCTGCGCATATAGGCTTTCCATGCATCACTGCCGCTTTCTCTGCCACCACCAGTTTCTTTTTCACCACCAAATGCACCCCCGATTTCTGCACCACTGGTGCCAATGTTCACATTAGCAATACCGCAATCACTTCCTAGTTGTGATAAAAATAATTCAGATTCTCTCATATTCAAAGTCATGATGGCTGATGATAAACCCTGAGGCACAGCATTTTGTATGGTTATCGCTTCTTCAATTGTTGAATATTTCATGAGGTATAAAATAGGAGCGAAGGTTTCATGTTGTACCATTGCATGATGAGGAAGTGCTTCTGCAATGCATGGCTTCACATAACAACCACTTTCAAATCCAGGGCCAGTTAAAACGCCACCTTCAACAATAAATTTTCCTCCTTCTTTTTTACAAGCTTCTATGGATGCTAAATACATTTTCACCGCATCAGTATCAATCAAAGGACCCATATGATTTTTTGAATCTAAAGGATCTCCAATTTTAATTTGTTGGTAGGCGTTCACTAATTTAGTTAGGAATTGATCGTAAATTTTTTCATGTATGATCAATCTTCTTGTACTGGTACATCTTTGTCCTGCAGTACCTACGGCCCCAAATACTGCACCCACCAAGGACATATCTAAATCGGCGTGTTCTGAAATGATGATGGCATTGTTGCCGCCCAATTCTAAAATAGTTTTACCTAATCTTGCGGCCACTGCTTGATTTAATTCTTTACCCATTTTGGTAGACCCTGTGGCCGAAACCAAAGGGATTCTTGCATCATGACTCATCCATTCACCTACCGATCTTCCCCCTTGTATTAAATTATTAACGCCTTCTGGCACTTGGTTGGCTTTAAATACCTTAGCCACAATATTTTGAATGGCATTGCCACATAGGGGTGTTTTTTCGCTGGGCTTCCAAACTGTTACATTGCCACAAACCCATGCTAATGCTGCATTCCAACTCCATACCGCAACAGGAAAATTAAAGGCAGATATAATACCAACAATTCCCAATGGATGCCATTGTTCATACATTCTATGCAATGGACGTTCACTGTGCATAGTGAGTCCATACAATTGACGAGACAAGCCCACGGCAAAATCACAGATATCAATCATTTCTTGAACTTCACCCAAGCCTTCTTGTAAACTTTTTCCCATTTCATAGCTCACTAATTGACCTAAGGCTTGTTTTTCATTTCTTAAGGCTTCTCCCAATTGTCTAACCACTTCACCTCTTTTGGGTGCTGGCCATGTTCTCCATTCAAGGAAAGCTGCTTGGGCAGTTTGTATCACTTGTTCATAGGCTTCTCTGTCGGTACTAACAATGCTTCCGATTATTTTATTGTCTACGGGAGAATTGGAACTTATTTTTTGTCCCTTACTTTTATGCCATACAGTTCCAGTGGAACTTCCTTCGTTTTCTGTTTGTAATGCTAATGCTTGTAAAAAATTCATTGGTATATTTTTTTCAGTTCAATTATTTCTTTATTTTTTCAATCAAGTTGGTGGTAGAAAATCCTTCAACTATGGGGTTGATGATCACTTTGCCTCCACCAGCAATAACTTCTTTGGCGCCAACAATTTGCTCAATGGTATAGTCTCCTCCTTTGACCATCACATCTGGCATAAGCAACCGGATTAATTCCAATGGCGTATCTTCTTCAAAAACCACCACTAAGTCTACTACCATTAAATTGGCGAGCACAATGGCACGGCTATGGGTATTGTTGATGGGTCTAGTAGGGCCTTTTAATCTTTGTACGCTTTGGTCACTGTTCAAACCCACGATTAGATATTCTGCTTCTTTGGCTGCTTGGGCCAAGGAAAATAAATGACCAGGATGTAGGATGTCAAAACAGCCATTGGTAAAAGCAAAAGTTTTACCAGTAACTTTCCAAGCGCTTATGATAGCCTTTGCCTCAGCTACTGTTTTTATTTTTTTTTCAATGAGTTCTACGGCACGCATCTTATTTAATTTGTTTATTCACGATAGGTAGTAAGATTAAACTAAGACCACCCAATACCAGTACAATTATAAATTGAGAAAACCATTGTAGCGTTCCGTTGGCTAAACCCAATGTATAATCTATGCCGTTTAGTTCTAAAACCTTGGCCATAAAAAAAGCATAGGCGCCAATGCCTCCTGGGGTGATGATCATTCCGATGCTCGCATAGGCCAAACAACTGATAGCAGTAGCAAAAGAACTTTCAGTACCGATGGTTCCATACAAGCCAATGTAGGTGGCCAGCAAATACAAAAACCAAATACCAAAAGAGTAAAAGAAAAATAAGTTGTGCTTTTTTAATTTAGTCGCACTCATGACCCCTGCCCAAACCCCCCAAAAAACACCTTTGATACTATCGATGAGCTTTTTTAATTTTTGTTTGAAAGAGAAAAACAGCACCATCAATACAATCAGGAATCCTGCGAAAATTTCTACATACAATAAGTAGTGATTTTCGGTAGCACCACTGGCTGGGCTAGATTGTAACTGCTGCCATCCTGTTTGTATTACATTAAATTGTAGGGTCAGGGCCAATAAAAAAACAAGGCCTAGACATACAACATCAAATGCCCGTTCTGCCACAATGGTACCTACAATTTTATCGGCCGGCACTTTTTCATACTTGGATAAAAGGGTGCATTTTAATACTTCCCCTAAACGTGGGATGGCTAGATTGGCCAAATAGCCAATCAGGACTGCTAAAAAAGTATTCATAATACCAGGACGATAGCCCAAGGGTTCCATGATCAAACGCCATCTTAAAGCACGTAAAAAATGGGAGAGACCTAGTATAAAAAAAACGGGAAGGATGATCCAAAAACGCGAATGCGCTAAAGACTGCTTAAATTTATCCCATTCTTGAGGGGGGATTTGATGTAAACTCCACCAAATCAATAATATGCCTATGATAAAAAAGAAGGCTATTTTAAGCAGTTTGGCCATTTATTTTGTATTATTTCAATCCCCTGCAATTTACAACCAATTGTCTATAAATGAGGTGGGAGGACCTTATTTATTAGCCTTTTTTGTCGTTTCTTAAAGTCCTTAGTATTACGTACCTTTGCACACTCAAACTTTGTACTGAGTTAAACCCCAAACGGAATGTCTGAAAAAAAACGAATCTTATTCATCGCCACCGAGATGTCACCTTATTTAGAGTTGACAGAATTCGCAGAGGTCATTAATAAGCTCGCAATAAAAAGCAATGACAGTGGTCTAGAAGTGCGCTGTATAATGCCTAGGTTTGGTGTAATTAATGAAAGAAGGCATCGCCTTCATGAAGTGGTTCGCCTTTCAGGAATCAATGTTCAGTTGGATGGGGACGATTATCCGCTTCAGATTAAGGTAGCTTCCTTACCCAATGCTAGATTACAGGTCTATTTTCTAGAGAACGAGGACTTTTTTAAAAGGAAACACTTGTTTCATGATGAAAATGAGCAATGGTTTGATGACAATGCTTTGCGTACCATCTTTTTCTGTCGCGGGGCATTAGAGACGGTGAAGAAATTCGGATGGCCTCCAGATATTATCCATTGTAGTGGTTGGATGACAGGGTTGATCCCTGCCTACATTAAAAACGCTTTCAAAAAAGAACCAGTGTTTTCTAATGCCAAAATAGTGTTCACCATCGGACAAAATACTTTTGAAGAAAAATTCAATAAAGATTTTTTAACCAAGGCCATTATTAATACCAATATCAAGGAGAAAGATCTAGAACCATTTAAGGATTTGAACAATGCTTCTTTGTTTAGGGGTGGGGCAACTTATGCAGATGCCATTACTTTTGGCGCTGATGTCATTGACAAAAAATTAGTTTCTGAGTTTTCTTCAGTTAAAGGGAAAAAAGTAATTCCATTCAATGGATGGGATTCCGATTTAACAGAGTATTTAGATTTATACAACGAACTTGCAGGCAAATAAAGACAAATTATTCATGGCATCGAACAACCTAATTAGAAATTTTCTTATAGCTTCTTTTACTGTTTTACTTTTTTCGGCATGTACTAAAGTGAGTACCACCGAATTGGGATTGGGTCTTTTACCTCCATTGGATTATTTCAATACCAAGGATACCGTTTTGGAAATGACCACTACGACAGTGGATTATCCTGATACTTTAAGGGTCTATGGTTCCGATTATCAAATAGTGGGGAATATCACAGATGATGCAATTTTTGGATCTACCAATGCCTCCATGCTTTTTCAATTAAAGCCAAGTAGTTTTCCTTTTTATATTCCTGGCAACAGAGATAGTTTGGAAGTAGATTCAGCTGTACTAATATTGTCTTACAAAGGTTATTATGGAGATTCTACAAAGCCTTTGGTTTTAAATTTAAGAAGAGTAGATGCGAGTACACCATTGATGATTGAGAACCAATTATACGCAAGCAATTTTCCTGAATTATACAATATCAAAACCGATATTGCTTTGGCAGATCCGTATACATTAGATTTCACACATGTAAGAGATTCAGTGTTCAATAGATACGAGGCAGCGGTCAATCAAATTAGAATTCCTTTGTATAAATCTATTGCAAAAATATTTATAAAGAATTTTGATTCAAGTGATGCGTATCGTTCAGACTCAAGTTTAAGAATTTATTTTCCAGGTTTTTCTTTAACTGCCAATGCCGCTTCCAATAAAAATGTATTGGCTCAAATTAATTTATTAGATACGAATACTAAACTAGCCTTGTATTATAAAAGCACTTCAACTACAAGTGCTTCTTATAAAAGAGATACTGCTGTGGCTAATTTTAGTTTTAGTTTATATAACAATGCACGTGTCAATTTTATCAAAAGAAATACGACAGGGTCTGAATTAGCCAAGCACCTAACTAATAAATCTTTAAGTGATTCTTTGGTGTATGTGCAAACAAGCCCTGGCACTATGATTAAAATGAAAGTGCCTGGATTAAAGGCGTTTAAAAATAAAATCATACATCGTGCAGAGTTGATTGCAGAGCAAGTGCCTGCTAATATTGGTTCAAATACTTTAGAGAAATTCTTATTGCCTCCTAAGTATTTATTCCTAGGCACTTTTGACTCCACCAGTCAAAAAATAAGAAATGTGCCCAACGATTTTACTGGCACTAGTGATGCAGCCACCATGGCTCGCTTTGGCGGAAAACTCCTTTACAAAAGCATTAGTGGATATGACAATGTAGCTACTTATAATTTTAGTATTAGTAGGTATGTGCAAGGGGTTATTTCTCGTTCCGATTCTATCTTTGATTTTAGAATTTTGGCACCAGTGAATGATTCAATCTCTTATGTTTATCCTCACCCAAACAATGTATTGGCACCAACCGTCAATTATATCTCTACTTCTATTGGCAATCAACCAGCCATAGGAAGGGTAAGATTAGGTGGAGGGACCCATTCTAAGTTTAAAATGAGACTGCATATCTATTATTCAGATTTATAAGCAGATCCTCAATCAAATTGTTTTTATTTATATATTTGCACTTTAAATACTAATCTATGCCATATTTATTTACTTCTGAGAGTGTTTCTGAAGGACATCCAGACAAAGTAGCGGATCAGATTTCTGACGCTTTAATCGACAACTTTTTAGCCTTTGATCCACAATCAAAAGTGGCATGCGAGACTTTAGTGACTACGGGTCAAGTGATATTGGCGGGTGAGGTAAAATCTAAAGCCTATTTAGATGTTCAAACCATTGCACGTAATGTGATCAAGAAAATTGGTTACACGAAAAGTGAATATATGTTTGAAGCGGATAGCTGTGGTGTATTATCTGCTATCCACGAACAATCTGCTGACATCAACCAAGGAGTAGATAGAAAGAAAAAAGAAGAGCAAGGTGCTGGTGACCAAGGGATGATGTTTGGTTATGCAAGCAATGAAACAGAAGACTATATGCCATTGGCTTTGGACTTAGCGCACAAAATTCTAATTGAATTGGCTGCCTTAAGAAGAGAGAACAAGGCTATTAAATATTTACGTCCTGATGCAAAATCTCAAGTAACCTTAGAGTACAACGACAAAAACGAGCCAGTAAGAATTGACGCGATTGTAGTAAGTACACAACACGATGATTTTGATGCAGAAGCAAAAATGTTAGCGAAAATTAAAAAAGATATCGTAGAAATTTTGATCCCAAGAGTAAAAGCAAAATATAAGAAATACGCTAAGTTGTTCAATAAGGACATCAAGTATCATATTAACCCTACTGGTAAGTTTGTAATTG
>JAPLEP010000041.1:0-157236 GCA_026391155.1 Bacteroidota bacterium | reverse complement strand
TCTACGGTATTTGTGATTGCTGGTTTATGTTCTTTAGGACTACCAGGCTTCAGCGGATTTGTGGCCGAGATGACTGTATTTATGGGCTCTTGGCAAAACCCAGATGGAGTATATCGTGCTGCTACAGTAATATCTGCAGCTTCTATTGTAGTAACTGCAGTCTATATATTACGCGCCACAGGTAGAACCATTATGGGCCCTATCTCTGATGAGCATGCTTTATTAAGCGATGCTAGTTGGAACGAAAAATTAGCAGCTGGTTTATTAATCATAGGAATTTTAATTATTGGATTAGCGCCCTTTTTAATTAACCAATTAATTATGCCTAGTACCGATTTTTTAATGATCAACATTAATAAAGCCATTACCCTTAAATAATTTCGCCTCATGTCATCTAACATTTTTATATTACTAAGACAGGAGCTTCTACTAAGCTTACTTATTTTTATTTTACTATTTATTAAAATAGGTAAAGAAAGAAGCAATGAAAGCATTTTAAATTTAATCAATGGCTTATTGCTTGTCAATTTAACAACTGGTTTATACGGAATGAGTGAAGGGGGTATTTTCAATGGTATGTTTACCACTAATGCTTTTATTGTACTAGAAAAAAATATATTAAACCTAGCCTTATTAATTATTTCCATGCAATCATACGCATGGTTAAAGAACCATAAACAATTGGCTGAATTTTATTTATTAATCTTCACCTCTTTATTAGGTATGTTCTTTATGATTTCAAGTGGTAATTTATTAATGTTCTACCTAGGCCTAGAAATGTCCACCATTCCTTTAGCTGCTGCAGCTAATTTCGATTTAGCAAAAAGAAAATCATCAGAAGCCGCGATGAAATTAATTTTATCTTCTGCTTTTTCTTCAGGTATCTTATTGATGGGTATATCATTTATATATGGCACAACAGGCACACTTAACTTCGATGTTTTAACGGCACATATAATTAATAACCCCATGCAAATATTTGCATTTATATTAGTGGTATCTGGTTTTGCTTTTAAAATATCTGCCGTGCCTTTTCACCTTTGGACTGCCGATGTTTACGAAGGCTCTCCAGTAGCGGTTACTGCATTCTTATCAGTGGTTTCTAAAGCAGCGGTACTATTCACTTTCACCTCTATTTTATATAAAGTATTTACCCCTATTGCTACTGTATGGTATAGTGTACTAGTGGTATTGTCTATAGCTACCATTTTAATTGGTAATTTATTCGCCCTAAGACAAGATAATTTTAAACGCTTCTTGGCCTTCTCCTCTATTGCCCAAGTTGGTTTTATATTAATTGGTATATCAGGTAGCTCACAGGCAGGATCTGCTTCACTAGTTTACTTTGTATTAATATATGTATTCTCTAATCTTGCCGCCTTTGGTGTGGTATCGGTGGTAAGCGCTTTAGCAGGTAAAGAAAATATTTCAGACTTTAAAGGCTTTTATAAAACCAACCCATTTTTATCTTGGGTATTAACCATTGCATTATTTTCACTTGCAGGGGTGCCCCCAACAGCAGGCTTTTTTGGTAAATTATTTTTAATGATGGCTGGTGCTGCTAAAGACAATTACGGCTTAATTATATTCGCTTCTTTAAATATGGTGGTTTCTTTTTACTATTATTTAAAAGTAGTAAAAGCCATTTTTATGGATGAGAATGAAACGCCTATTCAAAAATTAAGTATCCCCAAAATTACACAGCTGGCTATGTATATCTGTATTGCAGGTATAATTATTACGGGTTTTAAGTATTGGTATTTAAATAAAGTATTATGGCAATTAATAAGAACCACGAATTTGAAGACTTAGGTACAAGCAAATGTGCCATTGTAGAAAAAAATGCAAGTGCTGAGCGTGTACAGTTTTTAAAAACTTTATTAGAATTTAATAAATACGAAGTGGTAGTAGTGGATAGCCCTGCCCCTAAAGCAGCGCCTGCCGCACCTGTGGCTGCGCCAGTGGAAGGTGAAGCGCCTGCTCCAGCACCCGCAGCACCTGCACCGCCGCCAGCCCCCACAACATTTACAATAGGTGTAACCGATTTATGTTTTAATGCAACCAATGCTATTTTTGGCCGCCAGTTAAAAACTGCAGATGGACATATTGTTTCACTTGCTTATTGGCAAGAAAAAGAGTCGGTATCTAACGACGAAATACCTTATTTCGAGAATAAATAAAGCCCCGAATTGGTTATTAAATTAAGATTTAAATATGGGTGATTTTATATTTATCGGAAGTTTTTTTTGCTGCATCATCAGTTCCTACTTATTACTAATAAAAAGCAGAGAGTTTATTTCTTTTTCTGACAAATTATTAGCTATACTATTTATTTTTTATGCTTATTGCACCATATCTTATTTATTGGTAACCTCGGGATGGATTATTTATATTCCATACATCTATAAAACAGCCCAGCCAATAAATTTTTTAATTCCTCCATTTGCCTATTTGTATGTTAGGTCCGTCTTGAATAATGAAAAAACATTTAGAAAAATAGATCTTATCCATTTTTTACCTTTTGTTTTAATTTTGATAAACTATTTACCTTTTTATTTGATGAATTATGCTGAAAAGTCAAAGCTAGTCAACCTGGTAATAAATAATGTTGAATTAAATTTAATCCAACAAGATGGCATATTATCTGAAAAAATTCAATTTTCAAGGCCTATTCAATGCTTGGTATATATTATATTACAATGGAAATTAATTCTAACTTTTGAGAAGAGTAATCAGGAATTAATAAAGGAATCTCACACACGATTAATTTTGAATTGGCTTAAAGTATTTACAACCTCGATTGCTTTAACAGTAATTTCATTTATTGTATTTATATTCATTTTTTTGTACGGTTTAAATAATTTTTTAAAATTGGACGACTTAGTATTCTATAGCTCTATTCCAGTGGCTTTATGCTTATTTTATTTGTCAAGTTATTTGGTTGTAAATCCAAATGTGCTAGTAGGATTACCCTATATCCACTATCTGAAAAAATCTGAAAATGTTAGTAATATTAAGTTAATCAATTACGAAGAAGAGGCTAATGTAATTCTTGATTACTTTACAAAAAACAAGCCTTATTTGAAGCAAAACTTAACTATAAACGAAATCTCCCTCGAAGTCAATATCCCTTTGAAGCTACTCTCCTTTATTATCAATCAACATTTTAAGATCAATTTTAATGATTTCGTAAATAAATTCAGAATTGACCTAATAGTGGAAAGGATGCAAAATGGGGATTTAGATAAGTTTACCTTAAGTTCAATTTCAGAAGAAGCGGGGTTTTCAAATAAAACCACTTTTTTAAGTGCTTTTAAAAAACTACATAATTGCACGCCCACCCAGTTTATGCAAACCAACACTAACAAAATAGGTAATAACCTTTGTTAAATTGGAAAGAAAGTCAAGTTTTCCGAAATCTTGCATGAATTAGCTCATAAAAGGCTCATCTATAAATTTCATTTTTGGAATTTTGTTTGCCCCATTTATAAAAGGGTACTAACCCATGAATTTTAGGTCTTTCCTGTCCTTTTTTATAGTCTTAATTCCTCTTTGTTCATTTTGCCAATCTATCACACCCCAAACTTTAAATAATGGAGGCGGCTCATCGCCATACATGGAATGGAGCATAACCGAGTCGGTATCTGTAGCCTCTTTTATAGCTCCTGGTTTCTCCCTCAATACTGGGGTCCTTCAGCCCAATACCAATGTAGTTACTTCCATCAATGAATATGGTCCAGCGGTTTTTGGCAGTCAAATCACCATTGGCCCTAATCCTACTTCTAATATACTTCATATCAAAGCAAGGTTTACCCAAGCGGGTAGTTTATCATATCAACTAATAGATGCTAAATCCGCTATTGTATTTACGCAGGAAACGGGTACGATATTCAACAGTTATGAAAAAGACATTTTAATGGAAAATTATCCATCAGGTGTATTTTATATGAAGGTCTTTTTTAAGCCAAACAATGGCAATACTAAATCAGGGATTTATAAAATCATAAAACTATAATGAAAAAAAAATATACTATATTAAAATTAATATTATTTATTCAATTACTTTTTGTGCTCATTAATTCAAATGCACAAACTGGATTAAATTTTCAGGGAGTAGCCAGAACAAGTAATAATGTAATACTTGCTTCACAACCAATTAATTTACGATTAAGTATTTTACAAGGTAGTGCTTCAGGGATAACAGAGTATACTGAAACAAGAAAAGTTACTACCAATGCACAAGGTTTATTTTCTGTTGTGATTGGAGATACAGATGCCAGCAGTACTATTGGAAATTTCAGCACTATTAATTGGAAAAACACACCCAAGTATTTAAAAATCGAAATGGATCCTGCAGCTGGTAATAATTTTATCACCATGGGTACCACACAGTTTCAGTATGTGGCCTATGCACAATTTGCAAAAAGTGTGGATGCAGAAAATATTACAGGCGTTGTGCCCGTAGCTCGGGGGGGCACGGGTACAATTAGCTTGTCTGCCTTCAAGACTGCAATGGCTTTAGATAAAGTGAACAATACAGCCGATACTGAGAAGCCAATTAGTGCTAAAACACAAACAGCATTGGATTTAAAATTAAATGCAGAAGATACAAGTAAGTATGCAAAACAAATTTGGACTGATTCGGCTTTATTAACTAAAATAAATAGTTTAGATACAATCAAATATGTAAAGAAAACATATGCTGACTCATCTTTACTTACTAAATTAAAAATTACGGATACTGCAGCTATGCTTAGTGATAGAATTGGGAAAGACACACTTAATTTGTCAGCAAGAATAAATGCAAAAGCGAATACTTCGGATCTAACAACAAGCTTAGCTTTAAAAGAAAATGTATCTAATAAATCTAGCGCCGCTGATTTAGGTGGTTTATCCCCTAGTGATGTATTATTTCCAACTCAAAAAGCGGTCAAAGCTTATGTGACTGCGAATGCAAGTAGTGGTGGTGTGGCGGATGGAGGCATTACAACAATAAAGTTAGCGGATGGCGCAGTAACCGATGCCAAACTTGGCACTGGAATTAGTAAATCAAAAGTTGGTTTAGGTAATGTAGAAAATATTGCAATTAGTACTTGGGCTGGCACTAGCAGCTTAACTACTGTTGGTACAATTACTAATGGCACTTGGAGTGGAACTGCTATTTCTTTAAATAATGGTGGAACAGGCGCAACCACTGCTGCTGATGCAAGAACTAATTTGGGATTAGTTATAGGAACTAATGTTCAAGCACCATTAACAGCAGGAGTTGATTATTTAGCACCCACTGGAACTGCTGCAGGATTAACTAATTTTCCAACACTAAATCAAAATACATCTGGCAATGCAGCTACTGCAACATTAGCAAGTGCTGCAACTATTGCAGGAAATATAACAGCTACGAGTAATACTACATTAACATCCTTATCAAATTTAGTAACAGTTGGAACAATCACAAGCGGCACTTGGAGTGGAACAGTTATTGATGTTGCACACGGAGGAACAGGTACTTCAACTGCAACTACGAATACATTTTTTGCAGGGCCAAATGGAAGTAATGGGGCTCCCAATTTTAGAACGATTAATATTGCTGATATACCTGATCTTTCTTCTACATATATTTTAAATAATGGAACTGCTAATTTTAGCTCGGATATAACAGTTTCAGGTCAAGAAATTGGAATTGGTGGTGACCGAAATCAAGGACATTTGAATTTATTATTTGGTAAACAGGCTTTATCTGGTTTGGCAATAAGTGTTGATAATTATAACCAAACAATGAATACTGCCATTGGACCATATTCGCAAGTTTATTCTGGTGAAAGCAATAAAAATACCTCAGTAGGAACTTTTTCACTTAGTGGACTTGGTGATGGTGATAATAATACAGCAATTGGAGCATACGCATTTACTGAAAATAATGTAGATGAAAAATTCGGCGGTTATTTTAGACCTAATAATGGGAGTAATAATACTTCTATAGGTGCCTTTGCATTATCTTATCCGTCTACCAATAGAAATACTACTTATTCCACTTTTAATCATAATACAGCAATTGGTGCTTATGCTTTATCAGGATTAACTTTTAATATTATATCGGATACAAGTAACAGAAATACTGTCATTGGTTATAAGGCCGGTTCAAATTTACTAAAGGGCTCTAATAATATAATTATTGGTGACTCAGCTCAACTATCTACAACTTCTGCTAATAATCAAATTATCTTAGGTAATTCAAAAATTTCATCTTTAAGAGCACAAGTAACCTCTATTACTGCTTTGTCTGATAGAAGAGATAAAACAGATATTATACCTATAGGTGAGGGATTGGCATTTTTAAAAAAAATAAATCCAGTAAGCTTTACTTGGAATACAAGAGATAAAGCCAAAGTGGGTATTAAGTCGGCAGGTTTTATAGCACAAGAATTGTTGGCTTTGCAAAAGCAATCTAGTATTGGAGATAATTTGGATTTAGTTAGTCAAGACAATCCAGAAAAATTAGAGGCTCGTTATGGGAATTTATTACCCGTTATTGTAAAAGCGATTCAAGAAGAAAGTGCAGAAAAAGATAAAGAAATAAAAGCACTTAAAGAGCGATTAAATGCATTAGAGAAACGATTGAATCAACTAATTAAGAAAAAGAAATAGTAATTCTGTATTAGGAAAACTTTAGGTATTTTTGCTTTTTTAGTTCGCTTGGCAAATTTGTTAATAAAAAGCACCCAAATAGCTAAGATTTTAGTAGCCTCGCCGGGAATCGAACCTGGATTAGGAGCTTCGGAAACTCATGTACTATCCATTGTACTACGTGGCTGAAAAAACAAATTTAGGCAAAATAAAATTAGGACAAGCAAACCTAAATTTTAGGACCGCCGCAACAATACTTTAATGGCCGCTGGTAAAAATACGCTTGTTGGAAGGGACCTCATAATCTGAATGTCTTCCAATAGCGTAGAAGTATTGGATAAAAATTTAAACACCGTAGCAGCTTCATTCTTGGCAAAGATGCGTTTGAATATTTCAGCACCTTCCATTTTATGGTGAAATAAAACATGAAGCAATACTGCATCATAAAATTGGTGCCTAGTAGTATGTACCTTGGTTTGAATGGATAAGCCATTTTCTAATTGTGCTACAATATTTTTACATTGCTCCTGTATAAACTGAAAAGCATAGCCCGTGCTTGCTTTAATGGCAGCCCCTAAGGCACCGATAGTATAAATAGGTGCTTGGGTGGATGCTAATTCAATTTGCGTCATAGGAATAGCCCCTATTTCTTCATGTGCAATTTTATAAACACTGCTAGGAAATGCTTTAGTTAAATAAGCATCTAGTACTTTATCATATTCTGCTATATCTAAAACATTTTCTGAAAATATAGTATATTCTACCAGGGCCTCTCTTTCATTTAAAGGTAGTTGGTACATAAAGGCCGTAGATCCTTGTTGAGGTACATTAAAATCCATCAACTTCGCTATGCTTTTATTAAATACGGGGGCTTCAAATTGCACCACCCTGCCTTTAAAATGTTGCCATAAAAAAGGGAATTTATTTTTCGAATCCGTGCTTGAATCTAAGGAGTTTGAATAAGCAGCAGCGGTCGCTAATTGATTCATTTGAAAAGGTAGTAAACTAGAAAAAACATAGTTACCAATTGCAGCACCACCCTCCCATCTTACACTCGCCCCTTTATTTTTATTAGAAGTATCCAACACCTCAATGCTAAGTATGGTGGCCTCCCTAAAATGAATATTAGATTTAGATTTTGCTTTACTTAGTATGGAATTGTAAAAATCAATTCCCTGTATCATCTTATACGAAAAAGGCGCAGTAGGTAGTTCTTTATTAAATCCTTCTGCATGAATAGAAATAGTAGGCCAGCTATGATGGACTAAGTCTTCAAATGCACTTGCCTCTTTATTCCAGAAACACCAAGTACGATCATTGGTTTTATTAAAAGACCTATCAATCAACAAAATAGATTTGGAAGCTAAATTTGGCGCATCCATTAAGTAATGTAATAAAGATAAACCCGCAGCTCCTGCTCCAGCTATGATGTAATCGTAGCTGGATAAATAGTTATTAGAAATTTGGGCATTATTCATTGTTCTGTAAAGCTTCGTCTCGACGCACTTTATCCCAATATTTTTTGGCAACGATTAACATGCCAAAACTTTCTCCTTCTTCTTTGTACAAATGTTTGTGGTGCATCTTGTGTGCCCATCGAATGGCTTTTATATAACGACTGTTTGATTTGGTAAACCACTTAATTCTTTGGTGTATAATTACTTCATGCACTAAAAAATAAGCAAAACCATACATCGCTACCCCAGTACCTATACCCGCTACCCATAAAGGACCTACAAAATTACCATAGAATATACAAGCCATACTAGGAATGGCAAATATTAAAAAGAAAGCATCGTTTTTTTCAAAAAAATGTCCAGTGGGTTGGTGATGATCTTCATGCAAATACCATAAAAAACCATGCATCACAAAACGATGGGTTAACCAAGTAATCCCTTCCATAATGCAGAAAGTAAGTAAGGTCACTAATACAAAAACCATAAATTCTATTTTATTAAATTAAACAACAAATTTACTACAACAAATTCAACTGACTACGAAGTGTAGCCTTGGCTACGATAAATATTTTTCCAGGGGTAGGAATTCTAATTCTTGCTTTCAAAATAGCCTCTGGATGCGTTTTCTTTATTTTTTTAAACAAAGAATAATAATATTTAAAAGCCACATAAACCCCAAACCTAGCTTTTAAGGGGAGCATTTTAATGCCCTCTAAAGCTGCTTCAAAATCGGCCTGAATATCGGCTTCAATCATTTCCTTATCTGCTTGGGTAAATTTTGAAAAATCACAGTCAGGGAAATACATTCTATCTAGTCCTTCAAAATCGGCTTTAATATCGCGTAAGAAATTTACTTTCTGAAAAGCGGCGCCTAAATGTTTTGCTGATGGTTTCAATTTTTCAAATTGAGCCATATTCCCTTCACAAAAAATATGCAAGCACATTAAACCCACCACTTCCGCACTTCCATAAATATAGGTTTGATAAGTAGCTAAATCATATTGCTGCTTATTTAGATCCATTTCCATACTTACTAAAAAGGCTTCTAATAAGGCAGGGTCAATTTTATACTTTGAATAAGTTAATTGAAAACGGTGTAAAATGGGATTTAAACTAATACCCTGCGCTAAGGCTAAATAAGTATCTTTTTTAAATTGAGCAAATAGACTTTCTTTATCATAATCATGAAAAGTATCGACTATTTCATCTGCAAATCGCACAAACCCATAAATATCATAAATAGGCTGACGCAAATCATCATGCAACAACTTAATGGCAGAAGAAAAACTAGAGCTATACAATAGCGTAGTAGTTTTACTGCTTAAGCCAGTGACTTCATTGTATAGTTTTAAATCAGACATTTGTAGGCTGTAAATTTATATAATTTTTATCAATCAGCTCTGCGACCACTTCTCCACTAATTAAACTAGGCGGCACCCCTGGGCCAGGCACCGTTAATTGACCTGTATAATATAGGTTTTTTACCTTTTTACTTTTACAAGATGGCTTTAAAATAGCTGTCTGTAATAGTGTATTCGCAAGGCCATAGGCATTCCCCTTAAAAGAATGATAATCGCTCTTGAAATCGGAAATAGCATAGGACCTTTTATAGGCAATACTATCTGCAATAGACTGTCCCCATCTTTGCTCTAAACGAGCAATGAGTTCATTAAAATATTTATCTCGCACTTCCTCGGTATCTCCTTCTAAGCCAGCCGCTACTGGAATTAATAAAAATAAATTTTCACTACCTGTGGGCGCCACCGTAGGATCGGTAACTGATGGTACCGATGCATAAAACAAAGGCTTGGTGGGCCAACTAGGCTCCGTATAAATTTCTTTACCATGAACAGCAAAATCGGTATCAAAAAATAAAGAATGATGGGTCACACCCGTCAATTTTTTATTCAAGCCTACATAATACAATAATGAACTAGGTGCCATCGTGCGCGTTTCCCAATAGCTAGAATTATAAGATTGATATTTACTTGTTAATAATTTTGTTTCTATATGATGATAATCGCCAGCGCCAATGATTACATCAAATTCATAATGTTTTTGATCTCCTGTGACACTTGATTTAGTTAAACAAGATTTTGCAACTCCATTGGATACCTCTATTTGCAAAGCTTCTTCATTAAAGTGAAATTGAACACCCTGTGCTAGGGCGGTATCATACATGGCTTGCACGATACTATACATGCCAAATTCTGGATACCAAGTGCCTCCTTTAATATCTGCATAGTTCATTAAACTATATAAAGCAGGTGTATTTTGCGGAAGCGCCCCTAGAAATAAAACAGGAAACTCCATTAAGGTTTGAATATAAGGATGTTTGAAAAAACGAGCTACATGTTTTTTCATCGATTGAAATACATCTAATTTAAAAACGCCCTTGATTAAATCAATGTCTATAAATTCTTTTAAAGAAATTCCTGGCTGATGTACTAGTTTACCTACCCCAATATCATACTTGTATTTGGCTTCTTCCATAAACTGATCTAAAGCCTTGGCAGCACCGGGTTCTACGCTTTCTAACAAGGCTGCTAGTTGCGTATAATTAGCGGGCATATCCCAATGCGTTTGATCAAAATAAACACGGTAAGAGGGGTCTAGTCTTTTTAATGTATAAAAGTCGGAAACCTTTTTTCCAAAGGCTGCAAAATAACGTTCAAATACATCGGGCATCCAATACCAACTTGGACCCATATCAAATGTAAAACCCTGGGCTTCAAATTTTCTAGCACGACCTCCAGGTAAATGATGTTTTTCAATAACAGATACCAACCATCCTTTCTTTGCTAAAAAAGTGGCTACAGATAGGCCAGCAAAACCAGCACCTATCACCAATGCTTTTTTAGAAGGCTGAGTCATGTTTTAGTATCGTTGAATTTTCTGTTTTAATATTTTTCTAGCAAAGTGAATACGACTTTTGATGGTGCCCAATGGTTCATTTAATGCCTCTGAAATTTCATTGTATTTATAGCCTTCAAAATATAAATTAAAAGGCGTTCTAAACAATTCTGGCAAGTCGTAGATCATCTGCTTAACTTCTCTCAAATTTAAGTTAGTCACCCCATCATTCAAAACCTTTGTTCTAGTTTGATCAATTAAAAAATCATTGGGTGAATTGTCCAAGATCACCGATTGCTTTGCACGTTTGCGGTAATCATTGATAAAAATATTACGCATAATGGTATACAACCATGCCTTGATATTGGTCCCTACATTATACTTGTCTTTATTAGACAAGGCTCTATACAAAGTTTCCTGAAATAGATCTTTGGCTGCTTCTTGGTCCTTGGTCAGATTAATGGCAAAAGGCTTCAGAAAATCTGCATTTTCAGTAAGTAAGAGGGTAAATTCTGCAGTTGACATAAAATAGTGTTTAACTTTAAAAGAATAAAGCTAAACATAATTGATCTAATAAAACAAGTTTTTGTTTAATTTTTTTTAGAATTAATTAAACAATTTAATGAGTAAACAGCGAAATTTTGTCAATAAACTAGTCAATTTATTAGCAAATATTTACTTATATATTATAATTAATTAAATATAATATTTACAACGGAGGGAAGCGATAGCGCAGTTAAAGAATAAACCCAGTTTGGGAGGAGGCTAAAGAGAACGTAATAACTGAAGGGTATCCGCTAAGTTTCTTTTAATTTGAATATTGGATGCTACCGGCCCTTCAAAATTCTGAATAAGTTGGCCAGATAAGATAAGACTTATGTCTTTGTCAATGGTTGACAATTGATCTAAAAATCTATCTAATTTAAACCCTTTGGCAGGCGATGTGATATGACAAAAAGCGTAGTCTGGTTTTTTTATGGATATGAAATATTTAAAATCAGCCACAGGTAAATTGGCCCCTAAATAATCTACATAGATGCCATTTTGTTTCAATAAAAAATGAATGAACAATAATCCAATTTCATGATGCTCTCCTTCTGGCATAAATAAAACAATCCTTTTGCTGTATTGCTTTACAGGAGCCAATCTTTCAATGCCAAGTATAATTTTTTGTCTTACAAGATTAAATACCAAATGCTCTTGAGCAGGGTTGATGTGATTGGTCATCCATAATATACCCACCCTTTCTAAATAAGAAAATATGATTTCAGTGATGGTTTTTTCAATTCCTTTTTGGGCGATGTATAAATCTAACTGCTGCTCAAAACCATGCATGTTCAATGAAATGGTTTCTTTAATTAGATGGTTGACTACCCTTTCTTTTATGGCATCTAATTGGTTTAGAGAAAGAATTTTCTCCTCCATTTGTTCTGGACTCAACTTATCAATATGGGATACTTTAAAACCATACTTATTCAATAAGGAAACGTTCAGTATCATCTTTAATTCATTGGAAGAATAGGTCCTGATATTCGTTTCGGTGCGTGAAGGCTGTAAAAAACTATAACGCTGTTCCCAAATACGAATGGTATGGGCCTTAATGCCTGAAATTTGCTCTAAATCTTTGATTGAATAAGTTGACATACCATAAGAACAACCATTTTATAAAATTGTTCAGATTTTGTTTAAGAAAATGGTAAATGTCTGCCACAAACTAGGAAAAACCTACTTTTTGAGCTGTCTGAGGTATTCCCCATAGCCACTTTTGGCGTATTTATCGGCCAAAACCAATAATTGAGCCTTGTCAATAAAGCCCATTCTATAGGCTACTTCTTCAATACAGCCTATTTTTTGACTTTGTCTTTTCTCTATCACACGTACAAACTCGCAAGCATCAGCCAAGGACTCAAAAGTGCCTGTATCTAACCAGGCAGTTCCACGATTCATGATGCCCACCTGTAATTGCTTTTTTTGCAAGTATACTTTATTGACGTCCGTGATTTCATATTCCCCTCTTGGAGAAGCGGGTATATTTTTTGCAATCTCCACCACTTGGTTGTCATAAAAATATAAACCAGGCACTGCATAATTTGATTGGGGTGCACTTGGTTTTTCTTCTAAAGAAATGGCATTGTTATTGGCATCAAACGCTACCACCCCATAACGCTCAGGATCATTTACTTCATAGGCAAATACGGCCGCCCCATTCACATCATTAAAAGATTGTACCAACTTACTAAAGCCGGCTCCATAAAAAATATTGTCTCCTAAAACCAAGGCTACTTTATCCTTACCTATAAAATCGGCACCAATCACAAAGGCTTGCGCCAAACCATTGGGCACTGCTTGTACTGCATAATGAAACGAACAACCAATTTCTGAGCCGTCTCCTAATAATCTTTTGAATTGATCGCTATCCTCAGGTGTGGTAATAATTAATACCTCTTTAATGCCGGCTAATAATAAAACAGAAAGCGGATAATAAATCATCGGCTTATCATAAATAGGCATTAATTGCTTGCTAATACCCTTGGTAATAGGATACAACCTAGTACCTGATCCGCCTGCTAATATGATTCCTTTCATAAACCTAATTTTTGTTTTTTATTTGTGTTTATGTTTTCGCACTTGCGTGCTCAAATCATAACAGTTTTTCTACATACCTAAACTTTTCGAATATTCCGCAAAGCTTCCTAATGTTTTATCTTTTTCAGAAAATATTAATTCGTCTGTGGTTAATTTCCAATCTATGTTTAAATCCTTGTCATTATACATGATACCCACTTCGTTGCCGGGTTGATAAAATTTATCTACTTTATAAAAGAAGGTAGCTGTTTCACTTAAAACCACAAACCCATGGGCAAATCCTGCTGGAACAAAAAATTGTTTGTGATTTTCCCCTGTTAATTCAATGGCATAATGCTGACCGAAACTTGGTGACCCTTTTCTTAAATCTACAGCTACATCTAAAACTGCTCCCTCTAAAACCCTTACTAGCTTGGCTTGAGCAGCATCACCCGACTGCATGTGCAAACCTCTTAGCACTCCTTTACTTGACTTAGATTGATTGTCTTGTACAAAAGAAATGTCTAAACCACTTGCCGCTTTAAAATCTTTTTGATTAAAAGTTTCTATAAAATAACCACGCGCATCTCCATGCACGGTATCGTGAATAATAAAACAATCTTTTAAAGGGGTAGCTTCTATTTTCATTAATCTAATTAAAGTGGGTCATTATCTATTGTCGTACATGGAATTGTAATACTGTTGGTAAGCACCACTGGTAACATTGTCTAACCAAGGACCATTGCTCAAATACCAGTCAATGGTGGCAGCCAAACCTTCTTCAAAAGTAACGGAGGGGCTCCAGCCTAATTCTTTATTTAATTTAGTAGCATCAATGGCATACCTGCGGTCATGGCCTGGTCGGTCTTTCACATAAGTAATTAAAGATTCACTTTCGCCTTTGGCTCTGCCTAATTTAACATCCATTTGCGCACACATCACTTTCACTAAATCAATATTGGTCCATTCATTAAAGCCGCCAATATTGTAAGTGTCTCCATTTTTTCCTTGATGAAAAATTAGATCAATGGCACGCGCATGATCTATCACATACAACCAATCACGGGTATACAAGCCATCGCCATAAACAGGTAATGCTTTTTTATTGATAATATTATGAATAAATAAAGGAATTAATTTTTCTGGAAAATGGTTGGGGCCATAATTATTAGAGCAGTTAGAAACTACATATGGTAAATGATAAGTCTCTCCATACGCTCGCACAAAATGATCACTAGCAGCTTTACTCGCAGAATAAGGAGAGTTAGGATCATAAGCAGTCGTTTCTTTAAATAAACCTTCCTTGCCTAAACTACCATAAACTTCGTCTGTAGAAATATGGTAAAAAATATGATCGCGGTTTTTCGCCCATGATCCATCATGTGCTTTTTCATAACTTAAATCGCCCTTCCAATATTCTTTGGCTGTATTTAATAAGTTTACAGTGCCAATCACATTGGTATACACAAAATCTAAAGGGGAAACAATGGATCTATCTACATGCGATTCTGCCGCTAAATGAATCACATCTGTGATACTATGCTTTTCAAAAATGGCTTTTAAAGCATCGGCCTCTAAAATATTGGCTTTCAGAAAATGATAATTGGTTGATTTTTCAATGTCCTTTAAATTTTCCAAATTACCTGCATAAGTCAAGGCATCTAAATTAAAGATTTGATACTGAGGATATTTGGTCACCATTAAACGCACCACATGTGAGCCTATAAAGCCCGCTCCGCCTGTAATTAATATGTTTTTTTCCATCTGAATTTGTATCTTACAAAGATATTAAAATACTGCTATTTATCGTTAAGAAATATTTAATATAATCTATCATGAGTCCGCAAAGATATTATTCCTTAGATGTATTTAGAGGTGCTACCGTTGCCTTAATGATTTTAGTGAACAACCCTGGTTCTTGGGGCCGTATTTATAGTCCATTAGAACATGCCAATTGGCATGGATGCACCCCCACCGATTTAGTTTTTCCTTTCTTTCTATTTGCAGTGGGAAATGCCATGTCCTTTGTAATGCCCAAATTACAAAATGCAGGTGCTGCTGAATTTTGGTCTAAAATAATAAAGCGTACACTTTTAATATTTGGTATTGGACTATTTTTAAACTGGAGTCCTTTTGTAAAATTCTCTGGCACTGAATTAGTATTTAAGCCCTGGGAAATGGTGCGCATTTTAGGCGTACTACAAAGAATTGCACTTTGTTATTTTTTCGCCTCTATTATAATTTATTATGGAAAATCTCGCATAGCACTTTTTGTTGGCATGATGATACTGGTTATTTATTGGGTGCTCACTTATGCATTAGGCGCTGCCGGTCATCCATTTAGTTTATCGGGCTATTTTGGTAATAGTATTGACCAGGCTATTTTAGGAGTATCACATATTTATAAAGGAGAAGGCGTTCCCTTTGACCCAGAAGGATTAACAAGCACACTGCCTGCCATCGTACAAGTGATACTGGGTTTTTTAGTGGGTGAATACATTCAGTTAAAAGGTAAGAATTACGAGATGTTAGCGCAATTACTTTTAACAGGTGTTGTACTTATTTTCGTAGGCTATATTTGGGATTTTAGTTTTCCCATTAATAAAAAAATATGGACTAGTAGTTATGTATTATATACCAGCGGACTTGCCATGGTAAGTTTAGGCATGCTTATATATTTATTAGAGTTTCAAAATGCCAAAGGTAAATGGAGTCATTTTTTCGATGTATTTGGAAAGAACCCCTTATTTGTATTTGTATTGAGTGGATTCTTACCACGTGTTTTAAGTTTATTTAGATGGGTAGACCATCAAGACGCAGAAGGAAAGCCAGTATTCACTTCCAGCCTACCTTGGTTTTACGAACATTTTTGTAAAAATATAAATAGTGATTTGCGTGTCGGATCTTTTGTTTACGCATTGTGTGTGATTGCTTTCTTTGGCCTGTTGGCTTTTTACTTAGACAAAAAGAAAATATACATTAAAGTATAATTAGCGCATTTGTGATTTATTGAAAAAGCCCTGCAGCTTTTTCTAGATTTTCCGGCTTGCCCACATCTAATAAAATATCATCGCTATGATCAAAAAAACCAATGGAATGATTGGCCGCTAATTGTAAATAAGCATCTATCAAAGAAAATTTGCCAGTTAATTTTAATGCAGGGTAAAAAGATGCATGTAAAATTTGAATACCGCTAAAGGCTTTGGCTACAATGGATTCAGGGGCAAGTGTTTGATTTTTTGCATCTGCCCATTTTTCTTCTCCGGTGGTATTGTTTCTCCAACCAATTAATTTTCCAGCAGTACTAAATAATAAATTTCTGCTTGAATTTCTATTGGTGACAGCCAAAGTAGCAATATAATTTTCAGCGCCTTCGGATAAAACTTTATCGGCAGCAATTATTTTATCAATAGCTAAATTGGTTAAGATATCCGCATTCATGACCAACCATTTTTTTTCTTTTTCAAAAAAAGATTTTGCCAACAAAACGCCGCCTCCTGTTTCTAACACTTCGCTAGTTTCATCTGAAATAAAAACCTTGCTTCCCCATCCTTTATTCGTTTCAACTGCCTCGATGATTTGATGGGCAAAATGATGCACGTTCACTAGCAGTTCATCGATACCAAATGATTGCAAATATTCTATATTTCTTTGCAACAAAGATTTTCCATTCACTTCAGCCAAGGCCTTGGGATGCTTATTGGTAAAAGGTTTGAGCCTAGTACCTAAACCTGCTGCTAAGATCATTGCGCGCATAGAATATTATTTAAGCCAGTTTTTTTGATTGGTATGTTCCAAAACCGTTTTCACCTTATATTTATTTCTTAAATGTCTCGCTGTTTGTTCAGCAGCATACACACTTCTGTGTTGACCGCCTGTACAACCAAAATTAATATGTAAGGAGCTAAACCCTCTTTTCAAATAATCTTCTACCGTAATGTCTATCAAATCCCAAACACTATTTAAATAAGTATTCATTTTAGTTCTTTGTTCTAAAAAATCTTGCACAGGTTTATCTAAACCAGATTGTTTTTTATGCTCCTCTACCCTGCCAGGATTTAAAATGCCGCGCATGTCAAATACAAAACCACCCCCATTTTCGGAATCATCTGCAGGGATACCTTTTTTATAACTAAAACTATTGATGGTAATCACCAGTGGGGTAGTTTCATTGGCTGTTGGTGGTGTAAATCTTTGAATGACTTCCTCACTCACCATCCAATTCAATATAGAAGCAAAGACCGGCTTGTCCTTCGCTAAACTATATTCTTGTAAAAAGTTTTTTAAATTTTTTAGCCCCAATGGAATGCTAGTTAAAAAATGAGCCTTTCTTTCAAACAATCCTCTAAATCCGTAAGCGCCCAATACTTGCAGCAATCTTAACAATACAAAACCATGGTATTGTTTTTTAAATTCATTGACATCAAGGGGTGTGGGAAGTAATTTTTGTAATTCATTGATGTAATGAACTAATAATTTTTCTTTCCATTCATTAGAAAGCTCGGCTTTGGCTTGCCACAACAAAGAAGCCAAGTCATAAGGTAAACCGCCTTGCATGCCTCCTTGAAAATCTATAAAAAATACTTCGCCTTCTTTGACCATGATATTTCTACTTTGAAAATCACGGAACATAAAATTATCATACTGATTTTGCGCCAATTGCTCGCTTAACAATTCCAACTCATCAATCAAGGCTTGTTTGTCATAGGGATATTGTAAGGTATCCAAGAAATAATATTTGTAATAAAGCAGGTCGGTTAAAATAGAATGTTTGCCAAAACTTTTAGAAGTCAAACAATGATTGTAATCCAATCCCTGGGCTCCTTGAATTTGTAATTTTGCCAAGGCGGTCAAACTTTTTTGGAATAAGGCAAAAACCGCTTCAGTTTTACCTTCTTGCTCTAATACATCCAATAAAGAGGTAGTTCCAACATCTTCTTGCAAATAAACGGTTTGGTCTTGGTTTACCGCCAGCAGTTGGGGCACGGGCATGCCTCTTTCATGAAAGTGTTGCGCAAAATAGATAAAGGTTTGATTCTCCTTTACATTCAAATTATAGGTAGCAATCCAGGTTTCCGCCCCTTGATTAATTCTAAAATAGATCCGATCTCCCCCACTTTGAGGAATTTTCTGAATGGAATCCCAAGAACTACCCTGAAAAGTATTAAATAGATTTTCTATATGTTTTAAAACTTCTTCCATCGTTTATAGCCCATGCTTTTGACAGTTTAAAAGTAACTATTTAAAAGCGATTAATCATAAAAGCTTAAAAAGGTGTAAATTCAATACAAATCTACTAATTATGAGCATGAAACTAACCCCAATTTTCCTACTAGTTTGTACGTTTTTATCTTTGGGTGCTTGGGCACAAAAAGAAAATATCAAAGGTACAGTGCGCGATGTAAAAGGAAATCCATTAGAAGGTGTCACTGTAAAAGATGCCAGTTCAAAAGCAGTTACCTTAACCAACAACACAGGAACTTATTCTATCAATGTAAAAGTAAATGATGTTTTAGAATTTAGCTTTGTTGGTTTTGAAACAAAAAAACAATTGGCAACTGGAAACAATATCAATGTTGTTTTAATTGCTAGCACTAGCGACTTACAAGACGTTATCTTGGTGGGTAGCAGAGGTATTGGACGTGTTAAAACAGAATCTCCAGTACCTGTAGATGTAATTAAATTAACCGATGTCGGCATTAATACAGCAAGAATGGATTTAACTTCTACTTTAAATTATGTTGCTCCTTCTTTCAACTATAATAAACAATCAGGTGCTGATGGTGCAGACCACGTAGATATAGGTACACTAAGAGGTTTAGGACCAGATCAAACCTTAGTTTTAATTAACGGTAAACGCAGACACAGCACGGCTTTAGTAGGCTTGTTTGGAACTAGAGGCCGTGGAGGATCAGGAGTAGATTTAAATGGTTTTCCGATGTCTGCTGTAGATAGAATTGAAATTTTAAGAGACGGTGCATCGGCACAATATGGTTCAGATGCAATTGCCGGGGTAATGAATATTGTACTTAAAAAGAATACTGGCGAGTGGAATATCACCACGGGTCTTGCAGGTTACAATGATAAAAAATTCAATACTTACCAATTTAAAGACAACCATGATTATTTATATTCCAATCCAATTGATGGAGTGACCAAATCTTTGTCAGCGAATAGAGGTTTTGATTTAGGCAAACAAGGTGGATTTATCAATGTTTCTTTTGACTTATTGGATCAAGGAAAAACCTTCCGTCAAGCAGCTTCTTCAGATATTGCGAATGCAGATGGATTACCAACCAATACATGGAGACAAGGTTTTGGTGATGGCTCTATGAATTCTTTGGGTGCCATGTTTAATATGGAATTACCCATTGATGCCAAAACAAAATTCTATGCATTTGGAAGCTTTAACAATAAAAATTCTGACGCCTATGCTTACACTAGAAACTGGCCAGCCAAATCAAGCCGTTTCCCTGTAAATGCTGATGGCTCTCTAATTTATGTGCCAAGTATTATGTTTGCTTCAGGATCTGGAGATACCAGTTACAATCCACACATACAAGCCAATATTCAAGACATCTCCTTAGCGGCAGGTATTTCAGGCAGCACGAATAGTGGATGGGATTGGGATTTAAGCAATACCATTGGTCGCAATAATTTTCATTATAATGGAGATGGAACTTTCAATGCCTCTATTGTTGGCAATGCAAGTAAAACACATTTTGATGATGGAGGATTTAATTTTTTACAAAACACTACCAATATAGATTTAACTAAGCAGTTTGGTAAAGTAAATGATGGTGGCATTAAAGTATCTTATGGTACGGAGTTGCGTTATGAAGCCTATGGCATTTTTGCTGGCGAACTAGATTCTTACAAAGGTTACAGCAATGCATTTGATCAAGCACCAGGCTCACAGGGATTCCCAGGTTTTAGTCCAGACGATAAATTAAGTAAAAACAGAACCGTTGGTGGTTTGTACGGAGATTTGGAATACACCCCTAACGCAGCTTTATTGTTGACAGGTGCCGTTCGATTAGAAAATTATTCTGATTTTGGCGCCGTAAGCACTTTCAAAACTTCGTTTAGATATAAACTAACTGAGAACTTTAATTTTAGAGGATCTTTTAGTACAGGTTACCGTGCACCTTCTTTACAACAAAAATATTTCAGTAATACTTTGACTTCTTTTTCAGGCGGAAATTTAGTTCAATCTAGAATTGCTAATAATGATGATCCAATAACTAAGCTTGCAGGCATTCCTTCTTTAAAACAAGAAACTTCTACTAATACAAGCTTAGGCTTTTCTTGGAAACCAGCGAAGGGTTTAACATTCACTGTGGATGGCTATTCCATCAAGATGAAAGACAGAGTAGTTTTATCAGGCTTGTTTAGTGCAGGCGATCCAAGCTTACCAGCAGCATTGACGACTAAATTAGATGCTTTAGGCGTTCAGACTGCACAATTTTTTGCCAATGCAGTCAATACCACCAATACAGGGGTAGATGTAGTGACCGACTACCAAGTGAAACTTTCTAATAAAGAAAAATTCAAAGTATTATTTGTAGCGAATTTCCAAAACATCGCCATTGATGCGGTACATGTTCCTGCAGCTTTAAGTACCACAGAATACAATACAAGCACTTTCTTTAGTGATAGAGAAAAATATTTCTTAAAAGCTTCTGCGCCTAAATCTAAATTCTCTATGAATTTTGATTACACTAAAAATAAAATAAGCCTTGGCGCAAGAGTCACTTACTTTGGAGATGTAACCCTTTCTGGCTTTGGCGTGAATGGAGATGGTGTGAATCCAGAAGTACCTGCTGATGCAGATGAATCTGGCAATACCTTGGTTCCTGAGATTTTCTATTACAAAGGAAAGTTCACTACGGATGTTTACCTAAATGTTCAATTGAACAAGAAAATATCTTGGGTGCTAGGCGCCGACAATATCCTCAATACGCACCCCGATTTTGCAGTGAATCCACAAGCAAAATGGTGGGCTGGCGACAATGAAACCGGTGGACCATGGGATGGCGTTCAAATGGGTTACAATGGGATGAGAATATTTAGCAAATTGACCTTTAAGTTTTAATGCTATTTTTTGAATAACTTTAAAGCCTTCTCGTTGATTCGGGAAGGCTTTTTTATTTAATAGTATTTGTAAATAAATTGATTTCTATGAGAAAAATTATTGCCAATTGGGCCATCATTACATTGACAACATTTAGTGCTTCTGCTCAAAACGGCATGGTGGTTTTCCAAACCGATTTTGGCACCAAGGACGGAGCCGTATCGGCCATGAAAGGCGTAGCGAGTTCGGTGGATCCTAGTTTAAAATTATATGACCTTACCCATGATATACCTGCTTACAATATTTGGGAAGCCGCTTACCGATTGGATCAAACAGTAACTTATTGGCCTGCAGGTACGGTATTTGTTTCTGTGGTGGATCCTGGTGTAGGTACCCAGAGAAAATCGGTGGTGGTGAAAACAAAATCTGGACATTATATTGTCACACCCGACAATGGTACCCTTACATTAATTGCCAATTCCTTGGGCATTGATTCGGTCAGAGAAATCGACGAAGCCATTAATCGAAGAAAAAATTCCGGTGCATCATATACTTTTCATGGAAGAGATGTGTATGCTTATACTGCTGCGAGATTGGCCGCAAAAAAAATTAGTTATGACCAAGTAGGTAAAATTAGTAGAGATCCCATTACCTCACTTAGTTTTCAAAAAGCTGCATTAGTTGGTAATCAATTAAAAGGAACTATTGATATATTAGACATTCAATATGGTAATATTTGGACCAATATCGATCAAGAAAAATGGAAAAACTTTACTGCCTTAGCGCATACCAAAAATGAAATTCAAGTACAAATTTTTCACGACAAAAAATTAGTGTATACTCGCGCCATGCCTTTTGAAAATACTTTTGGTGGCGTCGGCGTAGGTAAACCTCTTGCCTATTTAAATAGTTTAATGAATTTATCTTTTGCTTTGAATCAAGGCAATTTTTCAGAAAAATATCATGTATACGCTGGTAGCAGCTGGACGGTGGCCGTCAATTGGGTCAAATGATAAATAGAATTTAGCTAGTAAGTCTAATAAAAAATAGAGCGGCCTTCTATTGATTTAAACATTCTGCAATCAAATTATGGAAATGATGCGTTCCTTGCTCACGCAGGGTGGCATACCTTCCATAATGATAAAAGCGAGAACGGATGCCCTCTTGTACATGTTGTACAATTTCTTCATCTTCTTGTTCTACCGTGTCTAATCCATGTCCTGCCCCTTTACCTAATTTACTAGTATCAAAGACAAAACTTAAAAAACTTACCTTAGTATTGCCCGCATCAATAGGTGTAATAATATTGACCGATAAGCCCCATGGATAAAAATTAAACATCATGTTAGGGAATACCCAAAAATAATAGGCTGCAATTTTTTTACCTGCATCTGGATGATCTTTAGGAATATCAAAACAATGTTCGTTATTTTTTGCAATGCCTAGTTGTAAACTTGCATAGGTAAATAACTCGGTAGAATAATCTTTAAAATCTAGAAAAGCATTCAAGCCTGGATGCACAAAAGGAATATGGAAACCTTCTAAATAATTTTCACAATACAAGGCCCAATTGGATTTAATATAATAATCCTTAGATCTACTTGCATCAAAAACTAAATCATCCATAGGCAACCACCCTACTCGCTTTTGCATTTCTTGAAAAAAAAGTTCTGGCCCCATCCCTTTTTTCAACTGCGTAAACAACAATGGACCCCACTTAAATAAAGGCAGTGGATGCAAATGATTGTTCTCTGGAATAAAATTTTCTACAGCAGTA
Source organism: Bacteroidota bacterium (assembly GCA_026391155.1). GTDB lineage: Bacteria > Bacteroidota > Bacteroidia > Chitinophagales > Chitinophagaceae > Sediminibacterium. The sequence goes on along the minus strand of JAPLEP010000041.1, from coordinate 133,886 downwards.
AATTCTGGCATAGAAATAAATTTTCCATCTAAATGAAAAGCCCTGCCATGGTATTTACAACGCAAATGTTTTTGTGCTGAACAAGGTTCATACACCATCAAATTTCCTCGGTGGGTACATACATTGGACAAACAATGTATTTGTTCGTTCGCATCTCGCGTTAATACCAAGGGTTCATCTATATAGTTTTCCAATAATTTAAATGGATGTGCATCCCCTGCTTTGGGCACCATGCCTACATGGCCCAGGTACTGCCAACTGGGGGCAAATATTTTTTCCTTGGAAGCCTCCAAATAAATGGGGTCTAGGTAAAAACTTGTATCAATGGTTTTAGCCCTTCCAATAATAGGATCTATGAAAAATTTACGCATTTGGCCTTTGTTTCAGGCTCAATATACGCCAACCCAATTGATAAAGTCCTGATTTTAAACTGCCTAGAAAAAATATATTGCCAAAATCAGCGTATAAATACGTTGAAAAAAGGGTATAAATTAATCAGTAAAATACTAAATTATTTAGTTAATATTGCTAATAAATTTAGTTTTATGTCATTTATAGATAGAGACCCAGGAGAAGGCATTGCTACCCAACAAATCAATAAAAATTACCAGTCGGGACAAATTATTCAGGCCAATGCCACCGGCTTTGGCGCTGCCTCCGATGATTTTATGGAAAGAGGCATCGACCTCAACGAGCAACTCATTCGCAATAAGCCCGCTACTTTTTTCTTTCGCGTGAACAGCGATGCCATGTTGGGTGCAGGCATTCACATTGGAGATAGTTTGATTGTAGACAGAAGTTTGCCCGCCAGTTCTGGCAAGGTAGTCGTAGCTGTTTTGAATGGTGAATTTTTAGTACGCCGTTTACAAATACAAGAGCACAGCATTAGCCTAGTGCCAGAAAATAAAAGATATGGCACCATTCAAGTAGCGCAACTAGAACAGTACAGCACCTGGGGCGTGGTTAGTTTTGTGATACATAGTTTGTAAAGTTTATCTGTACGCCTTAAAATATTTTTCGTGCAAGCCATTGTTGATTGTAATAGTTTTTATTGTTCCTGCGAACGTCTTTTTCAACCCCATCTACAAAATGCGCCCGTAGTGGTGCTTAGTAATAATGATGGTTGTATTGTATCGCGTTCCGACGAAGCCAAACAGCTAGGCATTTCTATGGCCGTGCCTTATTTTCAAGCAAAAGAATTAATTGAAAAAAATAAAGTGCACGCTTTTTCTTCTAACTACCACTTATACGGCGACCTTAGTTGGCGCGTGATGGAAACCATGAGACAGCTGCTACCACCGGGTTGTGTAGAAGTGTATTCGGTAGACGAAGCCTTTTTAGATTTAAAACATATTCCTACCGAAGCCCTACAAGATTTTTGTATCAATTTGAAAAATAAAATAGAAACCTGGACAGGTATTTCTGTTTCTATTGGCGTAGGCCCCAATAAAGTACTTAGCAAAGTAGCCAACCGATTGGCTAAAAAAAATAAGATAAAAACAGGTTGTATTGTGATACTCAATGATACTAAAAAAATTCAAGCTGCTTTACAACAAACACCTATTGATGATATTTGGGGGATTGGTTTTAGTTATAGTGAAAAATTAAAAACCTATGGCCTACATACAGCCTACGCACTTAGCATTAAAGACCTTAGTTGGGGCAAACGTTTTTTAGGAGGCGTTACTGGTATTAGATTGCTCAGAGAATTAAAAGGAGCACAAAGCCATTCCATGCAAGTCCCCCGCACCGAAAAAAAAATGATCGCTACCACACGCATGTTTGGGCGTGAAGTCACCGACTGGCAAGAAATAGAAGAAGCACTTGCTACTTATGCAACGCGTGCTGCCGAAAAACTAAGAAGACAGCACAGTGCTGCTGGCGGCATAAGTGTTTTTTTACTTAAAAAAGCACCCATCCTGATGGAGACTTCCCATTACCACCGAGGAAGGCAAGCAAGTGGCTATACTGTTTTAGACAACCCCACCCAACTTAGCCCAGACATTATTAAGGCCGTAGTGGCCTTAGGCAAAAGTCTATTTGAACCAGGAGAGATTTACAAGAAAGCAGGGGTTATTTTGAGTGATTTTGTACCCGATAATGCACTCCAAACCAATCTATTTGTTGCCCCTGCCGATGCCAAACGTAAAAAACTAATGAATGTAATTGACAATATGAATGCCGCCTACCGCAACGATATCTTAAAATTTGGCACGAGTGGCACGCAGAAAAACTGGAAAATGCGCAGCGAAAGACGCAGCAAACGCTACACCACCCGCTGGCAGGAGCTTTGCTTGGTCAGGTAAATTCAGGAAAATAGGGTGGAAAACGTTTCCATAAAAATTCGTAGAAATGGTTTCACTGATGTATTTTTGCCCAATTTCATACCTATGAGCAAGACGCTGAATTCTAACGAATCTATCTCCACCAAAAAGAAGAAAATTATTGTTTTAGGCAGTGGCCCCAATCGAATTGGACAAGGTATTGAATTTGATTATTGTTGTGTTCATGGATTATTGGCGGTAAAGGAATCAGGCTACGAGGCCATCATGGTGAACTGTAACCCAGAAACAGTTTCTACCGATTTCGATATGGCAGATAAATTATATTTCGAACCCGTGTTTTGGGAACACCTCTGGGAAATCATTGAATTAGAAAAACCAGAAGGGGTCATCGTACAATTAGGCGGACAAACTGCCTTAAAATTAGCCAAACGCTTAAGCGAAAGGGGCATTAAAATAATTGGTACCTCCTTTGATAGTTTAGACATTGCCGAAGACAGAGGTCGCTTTAGTGATTTATTAAAAGAATTAGATATTCCTTACCCTGAATACGGAACAGCTTATAGCGCAGAAGAAGCCATTGAGGTAGCCAACAAAGTAGGTTATCCAGTACTCGTAAGACCAAGCTATGTGATTGGTGGACAAAGAATGCGCATTGTGATTAATGATGCTGAAGTAGAAACGGCTGTAGTAAGTATCTTAAAACATATTCCAAGTAATAAAATATTGATTGATCATTTCTTGGATCGTTGCCAAGAAGCAGAAGTAGATGCCATTTTTGATGGGGAAACTTTTCATGTCATGGGTGTGATGGAACATATTGAACCTGCAGGTATCCATAGCGGTGATAGCAATGCGGTATTGCCTGCCTTCAACCTTACGCCATTGATTGTGGCTACCATGGAATTTTATAGTGAAAAAATTGCGCGCGCTTTAAATATTAAAGGTTTAATCAATATTCAATTTGCAATAAAGGACGATAAAGTGTTTGTGATAGAAGCCAACCCAAGAGCATCTAGAACCACTCCTTTTATTGCCAAAGCATATCAAATACCTTATTTAAACATTGCTACCAAGGTAATGTTAGGCGCGAATAAATTAACAGAATTCACGATGGAGAAAAAACTAGACGGATTCGCCATCAAAGAACCTGTATTTAGTTTTGATAAATTCCCTGGCGTAAACAAAGAATTAGGCCCTGAAATGAAGAGCACCGGCGAAGCCATTAGGTTCATCAAAGATTTACGCGACCCTTACTTTAGAAATTTATACAAGGAGCGTTCCATGAACTTGAGTAGATAATTATATAGTCCTTAAGAAAATTTAAGGACTATATAATTTTTTCTCTTATGATTTTTTCAAGACCCCCCATAAACGGGGGTCTTGGTTTTTATTTACGGATTTACCCCATACTGGTCCACTAAATAAATCACGGCGGTCATATTCGCAGCGCCTAAAAGCAATTCGCGTTTATTTACATTTTCAAATACATCGGTTCTAGCATGGTGTAAATCAAAGTAGCGTTGACTATCTGGCATTAGTCCAGATAATACAACATTCTTATCCACTGTTTTTAAGGGGCCTATATCGGCTCCACCACCACCTGCAGTTATTTCAGTGCCATATGGTTTTAATAAACTAGTCCAAGTTTGAAATTTTTTAAATTGCTCTGGGCTGCATGAAATACCAATTGATCTTGGCGTAAATCCACCCGCATCACTTTCTAGAGCGAAAATATGTTTTTCATTATTTTGTTTTGCCAATTCAGCATATTTGTTACCACCGCGCATTCCATTTTCTTCGTTGGCAAATAATACAAAACGAATCGTACGCTTTGGAACATAATTGTTCGCTTTCATTGCACGCAATATTTCCATTGTTTGAACAATGCCAGCGCCATCATCATGGGCGCCTTCGTTTACATCCCAACTATCTAAGTGACCACCAATGGTAATAATTTCATTTGGAAATTCTGAACCTTTTAATTCAGCAACTACATTGTTCTCATCAGCATCCGGTAAAAAATAACCATAGGTTTGCATTTGAATACGCATCTTTGAAGTTTTAGCAGCTTCCCAAACTGCTTTTGCGTCATTAGGCCCTAAAGCCACAGCAGGAATTTTTGGCAGTGATTCATCATAATGCATACTACCAGTATGAGGCTCATTATCTGGTGCTGTACTTAAAGAATGTATCATCACGCCCACTGCGCCATACTTAGCAGCACGACTTGCACCCGATCCACGATAAACACCAGACTCTCCATAGGCCATAAAAGTTTGGATTCGTGTTGGATCAAAAGCACTATGGTAATAAACAATCTTTCCTTTTACTTCGTCTTTTCTTTTTTCTAGCTCATCAAAATTAGCCACTGCTAATAGTTCTGCTTCTAGCAAACCATTACTTCCTAATGAATTACCTAAAGCTAGTGCAGCTAAGGGTTCATTTTGTGCCTTTCCATTTACACTTACGATGGCTGCAAAATCCTTGCCGCCTCTTTGCCAACTAGGTGTTTTACATGGCTGCATAAAAACCTGATCTGGATGCAAGGCCTCTAAGTTTCTTTTACCCCAAATAGCTGCATTTTGTTGTTGTGGAGATCCTGCCAATCGGCCGCCAATGTTTTTGGTCAACTCTCTTAATAAGTCATAGGCTTTGCCATTGGTCATAATATCATCCACCATTTTTTTAATATTGATACTGTCTTGATTCACTTGTGCTTGCAATATTAAAGGCAAACAAAAAACTACAATTAGCAACTTACGCATGGGTATAAATTTAACATTCAAATAATTCCTAAATATAATTAAACTTTATCAAAGATTTAGTTGTTAATTGCATACACAATAACACAAAAATGAAGATTGGAATTGTTTGCTATCCCACCTTTGGCGGTAGCGGCGTACTAGCAACAGAATTGGGTAAGGCCTTGGCCGAAAAAGGTCATGAAATTCACTTTATCACCTATCAACAGCCTGTAAGGTTGAATGGTTTTCATACCAATATATTTTACCATGAGGTAAGGGTACCTACTTATCCTTTATTTGATTACCCTCCTTATGAATTGGCATTGGCCAGCACCATGGTGGATGTGATTTTAAACCACGATTTAGATTTGATCCATGCACATTATGCTATTCCACATGCATCGGCCGCTTATACTGCCAAGCAAATTGTAAAACAAAAAACTGGTCGTATCGTACCGGTTATTACCACTTTGCATGGCACCGATATTACCTTAGTGGGTCGTGATAAAACTTACGAACCAGTGGTTACTTTTTCGATCAATGAAAGTGATAGCATTACCGCTGTATCTGAGAATTTAAAAGAAGAGACCTACAAGCATTTTGAGATTAAAAAAGACATTGAAGTCATTCACAATTTTGTGGATGTACATAGGTACAATAAAAAACCAGTGGCCGCTTTTAGACAAGTCATTGCACCTAATGATGAAAAAATTATTATTCACGCTTCTAACTTTAGAAAAATAAAACGCATAGACGATGTGATGGAGATTTTTAAAAATATTCATACTGCTTTACCTTCCAAATTATTGATGGTGGGTGATGGGCCAGAGCGTCCACTGGCCGAAGATTTAACCAGACAATATGGATTAGAAGCCGATGTGCGTTTTTTAGGTAAGCAAGAACAAATGGAAGAAATTTTAGCAGTAAGCGACGTGTTCTTATTGCCTTCTGAATATGAAAGTTTTGGATTGGCTGCCCTTGAAGCAATGGCCGCAAGTACCGTGGTCATTAGCTCTGATGCGGGTGGATTAAATGAAATTAATATTAATGGAGTCACTGGTTATACCTCCCCTGTGGGTGATGTAGAAGGCATGAGCAAAAATGCCATTGAATTATTGCAAGACGAGGCTAAATTAAAAACTTTTAAACATAACGCTTTAAAAGAAGCAAAGCTTTTTGATATTCATCATATCATTCCTAAGTACGAGGCACTCTATAGAAAATTTTGTAGAACGGGCGACTGCTAATTTTTAGTAGCGCATTTATTGTATAGCTTGATCTATACTTAATTGAATATTCTTTACCGCAGATAAAAGTTGGTCTTCAGTTATACATAATGGCGGAGCAATTCTAATTTTATCTTCTGCAAACAAAAACCAATCGGTAATAATTCCATTAGCTACACAAGTAGCAGCAATTTTTTTAGTAAGTGCTGCTGATTTAAATTGAAGCGACATCCATAAACCTTGATGCGTTCTATTTATTATCGCATCATGATTCATCTGTTTTACTAAAATATTTTCTTTCTCCGCTACTTCTTTTATCCAACCTGAGTTTTGCAATACTTTTAATGCTGCAAGTCCTGCCGCACAAGAAACCGGATTACCTCCGAAGGTGGTAATATGGCCAAGTACCGGACTTTCAGTAAGCAACGCCATCATTCTAGGATGACTAATAAAAGCACCTAAGGGAAGCCCACCGCCCAAGGCCTTGCCTAGCAATAAAATATCTGGCACGATGCCCATTTGTTCAAAGGCAAACATAGAGCCTGTTCTGCCAAAGCCCGATTGTATCTCATCAAAAATAAATAGTACGCAATGTTCTTTACATTTTTGGGCAATGGCAGCTAGCCATTCTTTATTAGCTGGATTAATGCCAGATTCTGCTTGCACTGGTTCCACTATCACACAAGCAACTGTAGAATCAATTTGTTCAAGGTCTTCAAAATGATTATACCTTAATTGAAGCGTGTCTGGCAGTAATGGTCTAAATGCAGTTTTAAAATATTCATCGCCCATTACACTTAAAGCACCTTGGGTACTTCCATGATAACCTCCTATAAAAGAAATGATTTTTGTTCGCTTCGTCACACGCTTAGCAAGTTTCATCGCACCTTCTGTTGCTTCTGCTCCACTACTGGTAAAATAAACCGATTGTAAATTTTCTGGAAGTAAACTTGTTAATGCTTTTGCATATTGTACTTGTGGTGCTTGTATAAATTCTCCATACACAATAACATGCATATACTTTTCAACTTGCTGCTGAATAGCCTTAATTACATCGGGATGACTATGCCCAATATTGCAAACGCTAAAACCAGCAATCATATCTACAAAAGATTTTCCATGCACATCCTTTATATAGATGCCTTGGGCAGAAGCTACTTCGATACCAATTGGCAGATCAGAGGTTTGCGCTAAATGCTGAAAAAAAAGTTGTCTATTATTCATACCGGACATAATAACTATTAAATTGCACTACAAAAGTCGCATTTTTATGGCAACCATACTCAGCGTTCAAGGAAAAGATCCACAATTTGGTGAAAATTGTTTTATAGCACCCAATGCCACCATTGCAGGCGATGTCACTATGGGCAGTGATTGCTCCATTTGGTTCAACGCCGTACTTAGGGGCGACGTGCATTATATTAAAATGGGCAATAAGGTAAATGTGCAAGACGGCGCGGTGATTCATTGTACTTATTTAAAACATCCCACCAATATTGGCAATAATGTTTCTATTGGACATAATGCGCTTGTGCATGGTTGCACAATACATGATAATGTATTAATAGGTATGGGTAGTATTGTGATGGATGGATGCGTAGTGCATTCTAATTCCATTATTGCTGCAGGTGCAGTGGTTTTAGAAGGAACTATTGTAGAAGAAGGAAGTATTTATGCAGGTGTGCCCGCTAAAAAAGTAAAAATGGTATCCGAAGCCATGATCACTGGTGAGATTAATAGAATTGCCGATAACTATGTTAAGTATTCAAGTTGGTTTGAGGACTATAATGACGCAAAAAAATAAAGACTAAAATAATTACTAAGACTAGTACTAAAATTTATATAGAAATTAATACATAGGCCCTTCCATCCCATGCCATAAATCGACATAGCTATAAAAGCGGGCTTCCGTAATAATTCCTTTTTCAACTGCTGCTTTCACTGCACATCCCGGTTCATTAATGTGTTGGCAATTGTTAAACTGACAATCATTCATTTTGGCGCGCATCTCCGGAAAATATTGTGCTAGTTCCTCTTTTTCTAAATTTACTAAACCTAGTTCTCTCATGCCAGGTGTATCAATCACCGAACCACCTTCTGGTAAATCATACATTTGCGCAAAAGTAGTGGTATGTAGTCCCTTACCACTCCAATCACTCACTTCTTGGGTATTTAAATCTAAATGCGGAAATAAATAGTTAATTAAAGAAGATTTTCCTACTCCACTATGTCCGCTAATTAAAGTGGTTTTATCAGCCATTAATTTTTGCACTAAATCCAAGCCTTGTTTTTTCTCAACGCTAATTAAATGCACTTGATAGCCAATGGCCTCATACATTTTTTTCATTTCATCATAAGTATGCATTTCTTTTTCACCATAGATATCCGATTTATTAAAAACAATAATAGCAGGAATATGAAAGGCTTCGCAGGAAATTAAAAAACGATCTATAAAACCTTGAGAAGTTTTAGGTGATTTCAAAGTGCCGAGTAAAATGGATTGATCTAAATTAGACGCAATAATATGTTGTTGTCTTTTATTGTGGGGAGATTGCCTGGCTACATAATTGTTTCTATCTAAAATGGTGTCAATCATCACCGTCCCTCTTTCCTCATCTTCTAGTTCATATTCCACCCAATCGCCTACCGCAATAGGGTTGGTAGAAGTGATATTGTCTAACTTAATCACCCCCTTGATACGGGCCTGATAAAACAGTCCCGCTTCGGATTTGACCGAATACCAACTACCTGTAGACTTATAAATACGTGCTTTCATGCGCTACGAAGATAAAAGTATTTGTTAAGAACTACACTATCCAAAAAAGCAGGACAAATTCAATATCTTTGCGCCATGAGTCAATTTGCACACGATAAAGTGGTCCCCTATGGACAAAGTAATGCGGAAAAGAAAGATCAAGTAGCCACTATGTTTGATTCTATCGCTAAAAGGTACGATTTCTTAAACCGTTTTTTAAGTTTAGGCATTGATCAAGCTTGGAGAAAAAAAGCCATTGGCTATTTAAAGGATAAAAAAATAAACCATCTTTTAGACATTGCTACCGGCACTGCAGATATGGCCTTGATGGCTTACAAACAAATTCATCCAGGTAAAATTACCGGTATTGATATTTCGGAAGGAATGATGCAATACGGCAGAATAAAAATTGAGCAAAAAGGCTTGAGTGAAAAAATACAATTAAGTTTAGGTGATAGTACAGCCATTCCTTTTGATGCCTCCACATTTGACGGCGCCATGGTGGCTTTTGGAGTTCGTAATTTTGCGAATTTAGAAAAAGGCTTATCAGAAATTCATCGTGTATTAACGCCAGGTAGTAAACTCGTTATTTTAGAATTTTCACAACCTTCTAGCTTTTGGTTTAAACCCATTTATACCTTTTACATGAAATGGGTGACCCCTAGTATTGGAAAATTATTTTCAGGCAATAAAGAAGCCTACGCCTACTTGAATGAAAGTGTGATTGCTTTTCCGGAAGGTGCTGCTTTTTTAACTATATTAGAGCAAGCGGGATTCAGTAATGTTTCGCAAGAAAAATTAAGTTTAGGCATATGCAGCATTTATTGCGGAAGCAAATAATTTTATTGGTTGCTTTATTAAGCATTGGCCTGGCTGCCCAATCGCAGACAGACGAAGTATACCGTCCTTACAATGATGAGCGACCTATATATCTTGGATTAAACATTGGTTTAATTAATGGGTATATGAACTTTGAAAGAGGCTTGCCTTTTTTAAACCCAAGTCCTGATGATGCCAATTGGATTTCTAATTATAAAAAATTTAATGCTTTTTGGAATATGGGATTAAGTGGAAACTTAAGATTAAGTAACCATTTTTTATTAAGGGTAAACCCCAATTTACTTATTGGGCAAAAGGATTTCCAGTTTACTGTAAAACAAAATATTACAGATACCTTTAAATTGAAAACAAACGCTTCTATTATTAATTTACCCATCGTTTTAAAGCTAGAATCAGACAGGTATAATTTTTTTAGAAAGCCCGATTTTATGCGTCATTATGTTTTTGCCGGTGTAAAATTTGATTATGATTTGTCTGCTGGCAAAAATCCTGATATTTTAAAAATAAGTAAAGCGTTAACTTCTTATCCAAATCCAGTAGCTCCAGCAAACTTTTTAAGTTCCATAGATTATGGTTATGAATTTGGATTGGGCCTTAGCTTTTATTTTCAATATGCCACCATTTCGCCTGAAATAAAGTTTAGTTATGGCCAGAAAGACATTCATAACAAAAATACACTTTTGAATAGCTTAGATAAAGTCAGTTCTAATTTTATATACTTTACTATCCATTTGGAAGGAGAATCTTTCTTTTTGAAAAATTAAAAACAATGCATACTTACTTAATTAAAAATACAAACATTGTTAATGAAGGTAAAACCATTCAGGGCGATGTACTGATCAAAAATGGTCGCATAGAAAAAATAGCAAAGCAAATTAATGCACAAGAAGCAGTTATTGAGATAAACGGAGAAGGCCAGTTTTTATTACCCGGTGTCATTGACGATCAAGTGCATTTTAGAGAGCCTGGCTTAACACATAAAGCCAATATTTACAGCGAGGCCAAAGCCGCAGTGGCTGGGGGTGTGACCAGTTTTATGGAAATGCCTAATACCCAACCTCCGGTTTTTACACAAGCGTTATTAGAAGATAAGTATGCCATTGGCGCACGTACTTCCTTAGCCAATTATTCCTTTTACATGGGTACTTCTCAAGACAACTGGGAAGAAGTTTTAAAAACCAATGACAAAAAAAATGAGGTCTGTGGCATCAAGATATTTATGGGCTCTTCCACGGGAAATTTACTGGTAGACAACCCTTTAGTTTTAGAAAAAATTTTCGGTGGCGCCGAACTTTTAATTGCCACACATTGTGAAGAAGAAAGCTTGATTAAAAGAAATAAAGCAGCATTAGAAGCCATCAAGCCAATTTTAGAACCTTCGGATCATCCCATTGTCAGAAATGAAGAAGTTTGTTTTGAATCTTCCTTTAAAGCCATACAATTGGCCCAAAAGTTTGATGCACGTTTGCATATCTTACACATTAGCACTGCCAAAGAATTACAATTGTTTTCTAATTTAAGGCCCTTAGCGGATAAAAGAATCACGGCAGAAGTTTGTGTCCATCATTTACATTTTACTTCGGATGATTATGCACGCTTAGGCAATTTAATCAAATGCAATCCTGCCATCAAAAGTCCTGAAAACAAAGTAGCCTTATGGCAAGGCTTGTTGAATGATCAATTGGATGTGATTGCGACCGATCATGCCCCTCATACTTGGGCCGAAAAGCAAGAAACATACGCCCATGCTCATGCAGGTCTGCCCTTGGTTCAACATCCATTAATGTTAATGCTTAAATATGTGCAAGAGGGCAAATTAAGCATGGAAAAAATGGTAGAGAAAATGAGTCATGCCGTAGCCACCTGTTTTCAAATAAAAGAACGTGGCTTTATCAGAGAAGGCTACCATGCCGACTTAGTATTAGTGAAAGCAATGCCCTACACTGTAAGCAAGGAAAATATATTATACCATTGCGCTTGGAGCCCCTTAGAAGGCATCACCTTCCCTTATCAAGTGCGGAGTACTTTTGTAAGTGGTCATCTTGCTTATCATGAAGGTGTTTTTAATGAGGTAGAAAAAGGGCAACGTTTGCAGTTTACCAGAGCTTAATTAGTAAATTGTCTTATGCAAGTTGATAAAATTACCTTACAAGACATTGGACTATTTGATACCGAAGGAAGCAATGGCCTAATTACCCATCTTAACTTTTGTAAAACCAATGGTGGTAAAGAAAAACTAGACCAATTTATACTTAGTCCTTTAGCCTCCATCAATTCCATTGAGCAAAGACAAAATGCCATAGTGCTATTTATTCAAGAGATTGATTTTGTTCGTTCCATGGGTATTACCAATGGAAGTACATTAGTGATAGAAAAGTTTTTTGAAACTAGTTTTAAAAATATTCCAGTTCAAATTAGTTTGCCTGGGGCTTATTGGTACAGGTACCTTCAGGCTTCAGATTATTCTTTATTAAGTTACTCCTTAGAACATTTGATTGTTTTTTATCAAAATTTACAAGCCTGGGTGACCGTTTTTGAAACAAAAAAAGAAAATAAAATCATTCAGGATTTAGTAGCAACAATTAAAAAATATACCAGCCATCCTAGTTTAGCACAGTTGCCAAAAAAAACCAAAGTGGACAATCCGCAAGAATTGTTGTCGCTTTGTTATTTTTTCTTTTACCAATACAAAAACAACACGCGTCAATTATTGAATAGTTTTTATGAGCTAGACGCTTATTACAGTATGGCAGAAGCGGCTAGTAATTATAATTTTGTTTTCCCACATTGGCATCAAGGCCATCAAGCTTTTTTTGAAGTAGAAGGCGCCATTCATCCATTGGTGCCTAACCCCATTGACAATGCCATTTCCTTGACACAAAATAGTAATCTACTATTTTTGACTGGGGCCAATATGGCGGGCAAGAGTACTTTTATTAAAACCATCGGTATTGTTATTTATTTAGCCCATGTTGGAATGGGCGTACCTGCTAAAAAATTAAGCCTCTCCTTATTTGATGGATTGATTACCAATTTAACCATTGCAGACAATGTGGTCAAAGGGGAAAGCTATTTCTTTAACGAAGTACAGCGAGTAAAAAATACCATTGAAAAAATAATGGATGGTAAAAAATATTTTGTGCTGATAGATGAACTTTTTAAAGGGACCAATATTCAAGATGCCATGAAATGCAGTACTGCTGTGATTGAAGGCTTGCAAAACTTAAACAATAGCTTATTAATTATTTCGACCCATTTGTATGAAATTAGTGATGGGCTAAAAAAATATGCCAATATTCAGTTTAGTTATTTCGAAACCGAAGTGCATCAAAAAGAATTAATCTTTCACTATCAATTAAAAGAAGGCGTAAGTCAGGACCGATTGGGTTATTTGATTTTAGAAAGAGAAGGCGTGGTGGACCTGTTAGATAAAATAGGCAAAATCAAGTATTAATACTTTACTCAGCCCAACCCTAAGTACTTAAATTACAAGCAAAAATGCTTGTAAAAATAAAAGGCGCTGCCTTATTGGGCATTGATGCCATTACCATCACTATTGAAGTAAATGTAAGTATGGGTCAGGGCTACTGCATCGTGGGTCTGCCCGACAATGCAGTCAAAGAAAGTTTAGACCGAACCGAAACTGCCATTAAAGCCAATGGCTTCCATATGCCAAGAACCAAATTGGTCATCAATTTATCTCCAGCCGATTTAAAAAAAACAGGGGCCGCTTTTGACCTTCCTATTGCCATTGGTATTTTAGCTGCGTCGGAACAATTACCAGCTGCCCATCCCTTAGAAAATTATTTGATCATGGGTGAACTTGGTTTGGATGGGTACTTGAATCCAATCAAAGGGGTATTGGCCATGGCCATGCAAGCAAAAGAAGAAGGTTTTACGGGTATCATTGTACCCAATGCCAATAAAATAGAAGCTTCCATGGTGGATCAACTAGCTGTCTTTGCTTTTGATCACCTCAATGAAGTCATTGAATTTTTAAAAGACCCTTTGTACATCCCTGCTGAAAATTCCATAAAATACAAACCCAATTCTTTTCCCTCAAAATCCTATACTGGACAACCAAGCGTTCAAAGCATTCCAGATTTTTCAGAGGTGAAAGGTCAATTGTATTGTAAACGTGCATTAGAAATAGCAAGTGCAGGTGGTCACAATATTATTATGATTGGCCCACCGGGGGCAGGGAAAACCATGTTGGCCAAAACGATGGTTTCTATTTTACCTCCATTGAGTAAAATGGAAGCATTGGAAACCAGTAAAATATACAGTGCTACCGGTAAAATGCCCATGAATCAGCCTTTGTTGTCTCAAAGGCCATTTAGGCAACCACATCATACTTTATCCGCCATTGCCATGATTGGCGGTGGCAGTTTTCCGCAACCAGGTGAAATTTCCTTGGCGCACAACGGTATCCTTTTTTTAGATGAGCTTCCAGAATTCAATAAATCCGTACTTGAAGTTTTAAGACAACCCATGGAAGAAGGCACCGTAGCCATTGCAAGAGCCAAAATGAGCATGCAGTTCCCAGCTAGATTTATGTTAATGGCTTCTATGAACCCCTGCCCTTGTGGGTTTTACAATCATCCCCAAAAGGAATGCCATTGCAGCAGCAGTGCTATTCAAAAATATTTGCATAAAATTTCTGGGCCATTGTTAGACCGAATTGACTTACATGTAGAAGTGGCCCCTGTAATGTATGAAGCATTGAGGGGAAAACAGGAAACGGACAGCTCGGAAATGGTTGCTTTAAGAGTTAAAAAAGCAAGGGCACTACAATTGCAAAGGTTTGCAATGGAAACAGGGGTATTTACCAATGCCCAAATGAACAAGAATCAAATAAAAAACTATTGTATCATTGATGCTGCTGCAGAAAAATTGTTGAAAGAAGCCATGGAAAAATTTCAGTTAAGCGCAAGAGCCTTCGATCGAATTCTAAAAGTGAGTAGAAGCATTGCAGATTTAGCAGATAGTAAAAATATTGAAATTCACCATATCAGCGAAGCAATTCAATACAGAAATCTAGACCGATCTAATTGGGGACAATTCAAAAACTAAGCAAAAAAATAGGCTTTAAGGGCTATTTTAATACTGCCCAGTTTTGAGTAAAACCAAGGTACAAGCTTCAATGGTTTGTATGCCTTTTTTTTCTGCAAGTGAAGCCAGTATTGGATTTTCCGTGCCTGGGTTAAATATAATTCGACGTGGCGCAAGTGCAACAATGGCCTCCAAGTACTCCGTTTGAGCAGTTGGACCAAGGTATAAAGTAACCGTATCAATGCTTCCTTGTTTGGGCCATTCATTGATAATGGCCGTTTCATGGATGAATCCTTTTTTGAGGCCAAAAGGATACACTGCAAAACCTTTTTCTGCTAAAAGTGCTGTGGCTAAAAAACTATAACGTTCCGGATTGGGTGTGGCGCCAACCACTAATGTAAGAGGTGCTTGCATGGTACAAAACTATTATAAAAAATCAACACATTTAATATAGTTACAATAAAACAATGTAATTTTATATTTCTAAATTAAATAACCCTTTAAAAATAACCCTCATGGCAAGTAAGAAAAAAGCAACAAAGAAAAAAGTAGTAGCAAAAAAAGTAGCTCCTAAGAAAAAGGCAGTAGCAAAAAAGAAAGTAGCCGCAAAAAAAGCAGCACCTAAGAAAAAAGTAGTAGCGAAGAAAAAAGCAACTATAAAAAAGGCAACCCCTAAAAAGAAAGTCTTAGCAAAGAAAAAAGTAGCCGCTAAAAAAGCAGCACCTAAGAAAAAGGTGGTAGCCAAAAAGAAAGTCGTAGCAAAAAAAGCAGCACCTAAAAAGAAAGTTGTCGCTAAAAAAGTAGCGCCTAAGAAGAAGGTGGTAGCAGTAGCTCCAGTAGTAGCGCCTACTTTATTTACTGAACCAACAACAAATTCGACGCCTACAGTTTAGTAAAAAAAACTTAAATTACAATCCCGCCCCGTTTCCGATTTTTCGGGTGAGGCGGGATTTTTTATTTTTTATATAAATTCTTTTTTATGCGTATTATTTTAATGTTATTATGTTTTCCTTTTTTGCTGCAAGCACAAAACAATTCCATTGCAGAAAAAACCAAGTCGATGGAATTACACCAAGGTTATTTTAATTATTGGTGGGATGCAGGACAGGGAAAAATATACGTAGCCATTGATAAATTAGAACTACCATTTTTGTATGTCAATTCATTGCCTGCCGGGCTAGGATCCAATGATATAGGGCTTGACAGAGGTCAGATTGGGGATAGCAGAATTGTCTATTTTCAAAGAGTTGGTAAGAAAGTATTGCTCACCCAACCCAATTATGATTATCGTGCCATCACCAATGATCCAAGAGAGCAAAAAGCAGTGAATGAATCTTTTGCACAATCCATACTTTTTAGCTTCAGCGTAGAAGCAGAAGAAAACAATACCATCTTGATTGATGCTACTCCTTTCTTTTTAAGAGACGCTCATGGCGTGTCAGACAGAATTAGAAAAATGAAACAAGGTACTTACGCATTGAGCGAACCAAGGTCTGCCATTTACATCAAGAATACCAAAAACTTTCCAAAGAATTCAGAATTTGAAGCCACCCTTACTTTTATAGGCGGCGCAGACGCAGGTAGATTCATTCAAACCATTGCTCCATCCACTGAAGCACTGACTGTAAGAACGCACCATAGTTTTGTAGAACTTCCAGACAATAATTATACACCCAGAAATTACGATATAAGAAGTGGCTATTTTGGCAACAGTTATTTTGATTATGGAAGTGACATTAGTGAACCCATTCAGAAAATGGTCATCAATAGACATCGTTTATTTAAAAAAGATCCTACTGCCGCTTTGAGCGAACCAGTGAAACCTATTATTTATTATCTAGACAACGGTACCCCCGAACCTATTCGATCTGCCTTACTGGATGGTGCAAGATGGTGGAATCAAGCTTTTGAAGCAGCGGGCTATAAAAATGCTTTTCAAGTAAAAGTATTACCAGATTCAGCAGATCCAATGGACATTCGATACAATATGATCAATTGGGTACATCGTTCCACAAGAGGTTGGAGTTATGGATCGACCATCTCTGATCCAAGGACTGGAGAAATCATCAAAGGGCAAGTTACCTTGGGCTCCTTACGTGTACGTCAAGATTATTTAATATTCACCGCTTTACTTTCTCCTTACATCGATGGAAAACCTGTAACAGACAAAATGAGGACCGCTGCTTTGCAAAGATTGAGACAGTTGGCAGCGCATGAAGTGGGCCATACCATTGGCTTACAACATAATTATGCATCAAGTTACAATGATCGCGCATCCGTGATGGACTACCCACACCCCAATGTATTCGTGAATGAAAAAGGAGAAATAGATTTTTCAAAAATTTACACTAATGAAATTGGCGCCTGGGATAAGCGCGCTATCATTTATGGCTACCAAGATTTTGGGGGAATAAGTGCAGAGACAGAAAAGGCTGCTTTAGACAATCTATTGGTAGAGAATTCTAAAAATGGTTTGTTGTTTATTGCAGATGCGGATGCAAGAGCGGCAAGTGGTTTTCATCCTTATGCCCATTTATGGGACAACCAAGCTGATGCAGTGGCTGGTTTGGACCAAGTATTGGCTGTAAGAAAAAAAGGATTGGAACAATTTGACGAATCGGCCATCACCAATGGCACACCACTAAGTAAATTAGAAGATGTACTAGTTCCCCTGTACAATTACCACCGCTATCAATTCGAGGCAGTCACTAAGTTGATTGGGGGCATGAATTATAATTACAGTGTTCGTGGTGATGCAGGTCAAATTAAACCAACCATTTTAAGTAATGCGATTCAACAAAAAGCTTTGTCTGCGGCATTAGCTTGCTTGTCTGCTAGTTCATTAGTAATACCTGAAAGAATTTTAGCATTGATTCCGCCTCGCCCTCCGATGTATTATGGCGTGGGTGAATTATTTGACAAAAGAACTGGCATGAGCTTTGATGCATTGGCAGCGGCAGAAGCATTGGCAGATTTTGAATTAGGCTTTTTATTCAATGTGGAAAGAGCCAATAGATTGGTACAAAATAAAGCCAGAGCCAATACCATCGGCTGGGATCAAGTATTAGATGCTATTTTAGAAAAAACATGGTATACGAAAATACCAACAGGTTTAGAAGGAAGCATTCAATTGCAAACACAAGAATTAACCTTGACTTGGTTGCTAGGTGTGGCGCAAAGCCCTGAGGCCAATTATGAAGTGAGAAGCATTTGCAATGATCGAATCCAACTATTAAAATCTAAATTAGAAGCTTTAGCAAAAACAGATCTTGCCCACAAAGCACAATACAATTATGCTTTAGAAAGAATTAATAATCCAAAAGACATTGTACTTCCTAAACCTACCATCATCCCTCCGGGCGCGCCCATTGGATGTGATCTAGATTAGTTTATTAATTAAAGTCTTATTATATATAGACTTTGAAAGAAGAACCTCACAAAAAAGCCTTCCCGATAAATCGGGGAGGCTTTTTTAAAATCATTAGCGTGTTCAAAAAACGAGGGGCCCGTTTATGGGGTCCCTCGAAAAAATCATTATTATTAATAAACAAGGGCCTTAAATTCTTTAAAGGCCCTTATTTATTAAATGAACATTCTTATAGGTTCTTCTAAATTCGCTTTTAAGGTTTGTAAGAAGGCAGACCCTGTTGCACCATCTACCACTCTATGGTCACAACTTAAAGTTACATTCATCATATTGCCTGGTACAATTTGACCATTTTTTACCACAGGCTCTTGTGCAATACCACCTACTGCTAAAATACAAGCATCTGGAGGATTGATGATGGCCGTGAATTGATCTATGCCAAACATACCTAAATTAGAAATCGTAAATGTGCTTCCTTCCCAATCTGAAGGTTGTAATTTTTTATCTTTTGCTTTTTTAGCAAACTCTTTTACAGATACACTTATTTCATCCAAAGAAAGTCCGTCTGCAAAACGAAGTACAGGAACTAATAAACCTTCGTCCACTGCCACTGCAATACCAATATTCACATGATGGTTTTCACGAATCACATCACCCAACCAACTGCTGTTTACTTTAGGATGTTGTTTCAAAGAAAGGGCTACTGCTTTAACAATAAAATCGTTGAAGCTGATTTTAACAGGGGCCGTTTCATTCATTACTGTTCTTGCAGCAATGGTGGCATCCATATTAATCTTCATGGTTAAGTAAAAATGAGGCGCTGTAAATAAACTTTCACTTAAACGTCTCGCAATGGTTTTACGCATTTGAGAAACTGGTGTATCTACAAAACTTACTTGACCTACAAAATTACTTCTGGTCGTATTTATTTTTCCTCCTGCAGTAGAAGTAGCAGGCGTATAATTTTCTAAATCAGTTCTAGTAATTCTTCCATGTTCACCGCTGCCTTTCACATATTTTAAATCGATGCCTTTGTCTTTGGCGATTTTTTTTGCCAAAGGAGAGGCAAATATTCTTCCATCATTCACCACTTGTGCACTAGTGCTGGATGGCGCTGGACTTGCAGCTACTGCTGCTGTTGCAGGTACTGCAGGTGCAGCTTTTGGCGCTTCTGTGGCTGCCACATTGTTAGGTGCTTTGATAGATTTTACAATACCATCAATATCTAAACCAGGTTGACCAATGATACATAACAATTCATTCACCAATATTTTTTCTCCTGCCTGCGCACCTTGATACAATAAAATTCCATCTTTATAAGATTCCAATTCCATGGTGGCTTTATCCGTTTCGATATCTGCCAACACTTCTCCTTTTGTCACCTTGTCGCCTACTTTTTTATGCCAACCTGCAATCACCCCTTCGGTCATGGTATCACTTAAACGTGGCATCAAGACTACTTCTTCCATGGCAGTTGCATCCGCAATTGGCGCAACAGTAGATGGATCAGATTCAACAGCAAGCGGACTTGATTCGGTAGCTGGTGCAGTTGCCGCAGCTCCATTTGTATTTTTTGCAATCAACGCAGAAATATCTTCTCCCACTTTTCCAAAAATGGCCAATAAATCGTTTACTTGTAATTTTCCACCTCTTGGTGTACCTATATGTAATAAAATGCCATCTTGATAGCTTTCTAATTCCATGGTGGCTTTGTCCGTTTCAATCTCGGCCAATAGATCACCTTTTTTAACGGTATCCCCCACTTTTTTATGCCATGCAGCCACCACCCCTTCGGTCATGGTATCGCTTAAACGGGGCATTAAGATAACTTCTGCCATAGGTAAAAGTAAGTTTTGTAATTAAGCCGTGAAATTACGTCAAAATTGTTTTTTTTCCCACCAGAAAAAGCAATTTTATAGCAAAAACAGTCAAATTCAAGGCTATTTGAGCAAAAGAGTGGATACTATTGGCCTTGCGCCAAACTATAGGCTTTCTTATCTGCCCACATATTCAATATTTCTAGGGAACAGATGGTAAAATCCATGGCCAAAGCGCGGTATAAATCAATCACCTCATTTTGTGACATGGGCAATTCATTCGCAGTCTCAAACCTGCAATAATATTGATTCACCAAATTGGTAAATATAGAGCCTGAAGGCCAAACCTGTGTTCCTCTATTGGTGATGGTCACCAATTTTAGGGCCTCAGTTGTATGACTTAAACATTTGTCTGCAATTACTAGCGGTTGATCATTACTTTCTATAAAAAAATCTACCCCTACAATTTTATGTTGATCATTTAAATCACTTTGCAACATAGGATGATGTTCCAATTTAAAATTGGTGGGTGTTACATAAAAATTAGGTAAGAGTGGTTTTGGATTATGCTTGGGTTGCTTTCCAAAATTATCAATAATGGCTTGTGCAAAAACAGTTGTATTGACCGAGGGTATTGATTTATCACCAAAATCCCCAGTATGAATGCCAGATTCTAAAGTAAACAACAATGCATTTTCAATCATGATGGCTTGTTCCATCAAACCTAAATGTCTAAGCATACTTAATCCACTTAACAATAAAGAAGTTGGATTGGCAATGTTTTTTCCAGCTATATCTGGTGCTGTTCCATGCACTGCTTCAAAAATAGAAATATGATCTCCAATATTGGCAGACGGCGCAAAACCAAGCCCACCTACTAATCCAGCACATAAATCACTTACGATATCTCCTTGTAAATTAGTTAAAACAATCACATCAAATAAATCGGGGCGACTGACCAATTTCATGCACAAGTCATCTACAATGACATCATCTGCTTTTAATTCAGGATATTCTTTGGCTACTTCTTTAAATACTTCCAAAAATAAACCATCCGTTAATTTCATGATATTGGCCTTGTGGCCACAAGTAATTCTTTTGGCTCCTTTTTTCTTGGCCATTTCAAATGCATAACGAATCACCTGCTCGCTACCTGGACGTGTAATAAAACGTCTACCTAAGGCTACATCCTGCGTTAGCATGTGTTCAATACCTCCGTAAGTATCTTCGATGTTTTCTCTTACAATGGTTAAATCAATCGCAATACCTGCTTTACTAAAAACGGTATCAACGCCACTTAGGGTTTGAAATTTTCTATCGTTCGCGTAAGTATTCCAAGTTTTTCTTGCAGTTACATTCACACTTTTTACCCCCTTGCCCTTAGGCGTTTCCATCGGACCTTTGAAAAGTATGCCCAAGGCTTCAATCGTGTCTTTGGCTTGAGGGGTCATGCCATTGTTAAACCCTTTATCAAAAACCCATTTACCCATGTCCACAAAATCATAGTCCAGGGACACTTTGGCCGCATTGAAAATGGTGATTACTGCTTCCATGATTTCGGGCCCAATGCCATCTCCTTTTGCAACTGCGATCTTCATTTTTGATAAATTTTAGCTTGAAAACCAATTCTAGGCCTGGCCTAATTCATTAGTTTTCGCAAAGTTACGCGACTTATGGGGTCTAATAAAAAAATAGACTACCTTTTTATATAAGAGGGGCAAATATTTGGTACTTTTATCCTGCAGTATTACCTGCCTTGTATAACTGACAGTTTACTTATGGTCTCAAAAATTTCAGAAGGTGTTGAAGTAAGCATAGAAACCTTTTATCAAAAGGATTACAGCAATCCTATGCAAAATGAGTACATGTTTGCTTACCGCATCACTATTGAAAATCACAACTCTTTTCCTGTCAAATTATTGAAACGTTATTGGGAAGTTTTTGACAGCAATTCAGAACATAGAATTGTTGAAGGCGAAGGCGTTGTGGGGGTTCAGCCCTTAATTATGCCTGGTAAACATTATCAATATGTGAGCGGCTGTCATTTAAAGAGCGAATTGGGAAAAATGCAAGGCCATTATACGATGGAAAACATCGAAACTAGGGATTTAATCAATGTCAATATCCCGGCATTTAAAATGGTGGCGCCAGTTAAATTAAACTAAGCCTGAAAGCAAGGCTGTTGCCCTTTCTCTGCTGCAATAAATCTTACTTAAATAGCCAGTTTATTTCTTTTAAAAAACCGACCTTTGCTTTATGAAGATTTGTATCGCTCAACAGAATTATCATATTGGCAATTTTGAACAAAACACGCATAAAATTTTATGCGCTATTGAAGAAGCCAAAAAACTAGGAGCGGATTTAATTTTATTTAGTGAGATGAGCGTTTGCGGCTATCCTGCCAGAGACTTTGTGGAGTTTGATGATTTTATTGCAAAATGTTACGAAAGTATCGATACCATTAAAGCCGCAGCTGACACCATTGGCGTTTTAATTGGCAGCCCCGCGCGCAATCCCAATAAAAAAGGAAAGGACTTGTACAACGCTGCGTTTTTTTTGTACGAAAAAAAGATTCTTGCAGAAATACATAAAACATTGTTACCTACTTACGATGTATTTGATGAGAACAGATACTTTGAACCTGCAGAGGATTGGAAAGTAATTCCATTCAAAGGAAAAAATTTAGCTATTACCATTTGTGAAGATATATGGAACTTAGGAGACAACCCATTGTACCGAATTTGTCCCATGGATAAAATGATGGATCAACATCCAGACATCTTATTAAACTTAAGTGCTTCTCCTTTTGATTATACGCATGACGAAGATCGAAAAGCCACCATTAAATCGAATGTATTAAAATACAAGATTCCCTTATTTTATTGCAATGCCATTGGTAGCCAAACCGAAATTGTTTTTGATGGCAGTTCCTTGGTTTTTGATAAAAATGCCAACTTATGTGGCGCCCTGCCTATGTTTGAATCGGCCCTGGCGGTTTTTGATTGTGCCGATGATGGATCTATTCTTGCCCCAATTTTAGAACCTGCAGCCAGTGTTCCGAGCAAGGAGCTGAATCCTTTAAAATTAATTCCAGATTTAAATATTGATCAAGTTTACCAAGCATTGGTATTAGGTGTGAAAGATTATTTTAATAAAATGGGATTTAAAAAAGCAATTTTAGGTTCTTCTGGAGGCATTGATTCTGCAGTAACCTTGGCCATTGCTTGCGAAGCCTTAGGCAAAGAAAATGTACACGCCATTTTAATGCCTTCTCCTTATTCCACCGAACATTCTGTTAACGATGCAGTTCAATTAAGTAAAAATTTAAATAACCCTTACGACCTCATTCCAATCAAGGAAGTGTATGAAAGTTTTTTAAGCACTTTGAAACCTTTGTTTAAAGACCTTACTTTTTCTTTGGCAGAAGAAAACATTCAAAGTAGATCGAGAGGTAATTTATTGATGGCCCTGGCCAATAAATTTGGTTATGTATTATTAAACACTTCCAATAAAAGTGAATTAGCTACCGGCTATGGCACTTTATATGGAGACATGGCAGGTGGCTTAGGTGTTTTGGGAGACTGCTATAAAATGCAAGTGTATGAACTAGCCAAATACATCAATCGTAACAAAGAAATTATTCCTGTAAACATTATCACCAAGGCACCTAGTGCAGAATTGAGACCCGACCAAAAAGACAGTGACAGTTTACCAGCTTATGAAATTTTAGATCAGATTTTGTTTCAATACATTGAAAAAAGAGCAGGTCCTGCCATCATTAAAGCATTAGGATTTGATGCAGGCTTGGTTGATAAAACTTTGAAGATGGTAAACACGAACGAATACAAGCGGAATCAGTTTTGTCCCATCATTCGTATTTCACCTAAAGCATTTGGCGTTGGCCGCCGTGTTCCAATTGTGGCTAAATATTTAAATTAGCAGTCCTAATTTTATAGGGTACGATTCTTTTAAAACTTATATTGTACTATCAATAACTTCAATTCTGATATGAAAAAAGTATTTTTTCTTAGTCTAAGCTTGTTCCTGCTTTGTATAAGCTTAAGCAGTTTCGCCCAAAACCAATCATCCATTTTACCCGGAGCTTATCAAACAGCCGAATACTTGCCTTTATTAAAAAACAAAAGGGTGGGAATTTTCACCAACCATACCGCCGTGGTCAATGGGCAACACCTTATTGATACTTTATTACTGGCAGGTATTTCCATTCAAAAAATATTTACTCCAGAGCATGGCTTAAGAGGCACTGCAGATGCAGGAGAAATCACTAAAGACGGCATTGACTCAAAAACAGGCCTACCCATCGTTTCCTTGTATGGCAACAAATTCGGACCCGATGAAAAAGACTTGAAAGACCTTGATATTTTACTATTTGACATTCAAGATGTAGGTGCTCGTTTTTATACTTATATTTCTTCCTTACAATATTTTATGGAAGCGGCAGCGGCCAACAATATGCCACTGATCATTTTAGACAGGCCCAACCCCAATGGATATTATATAGATGGACCTGTACTTGAAAAGCCATTTTCAAGTTTTGTTGGGAAAAACACCATCCCCATTGTTTATGGCATGACCATTGGAGAATATGCCAGTATGTTGAAAGGGGAACATTGGATGAAAGACAGCAGGAGCAATGGTTTTACACTCACCATCGTCCCTTGCAAAAATTATGACCATACTAGTTTGTATTCCATTGGCATTGCCCCTTCTCCCAATTTAACAAGCATGAATGCCATCTACTGGTATCCCACCACTTGTTTGATTGAAGGAACTATTTTAAGCGAAGGCAGAGGCACAGATCATGCTTTTGAATACCTTGGACACCCATTAATCGCCAACAAAGGTTTTGAATTCACGCCTATTTCAAAAAAAGGCGCGCAAGCACCAAAATTAAAAAATCAAATTTGTTATGGTTGGGATCTGTCTCAAAGAAAAGCGCCGACCCATAAAATTGATCTTGAACTGCTGATCGAAATTTACGATGCTTTTCCCCTAAGAGATTCTTTTTTTGTAGCATCCAAAGGCAAGAATACAAGCTATTATTTCAATAAATTGGCTGGCAATGCCAGTTTGATGGAACAAATCCAAGCTGGGCAATCTGCTAAAGACATCAGAGCTAGCTGGCAAAAAGGAATCACCAAGTTTAAAAAGATTAGAAAAAAATATCTACTGTACAAAGATTTTGAATAATAAAAAAGGTCCCCCGTTTTTCGGGGGACCTTTTTTATACAATGCTAGTTTTGATTAATTTCCAATAATGGGAATCATTAATTTATGAACTACTTCATTCAAAGCTTTCACGCCTTCTTTTTTAATGGTTTCATATTTCTTTAATTGATCCTCCGCTTGTGCCTTTAATTCTGCATAAGTTTCTTTTACTTGTTTAGTAGGGGCTACATAGCCTGCTGCTGCAGATTCAAATATACCTGACAACTTATCATCCAAACGAATAGGGAAGTTTAAAACATCTTGAATACTCTTCGCCTTGGTTTGGTGTAAAGCTTCTTCAATAGTTTTCAGGCTAGAAAGTAGCATCTCGCTTTGCTTTTGGAAATTACTATCCTTGGTTTTCTTTTGTAAAACTTGCACCTGTGTGCGAATTTCCTTGATGCCTTTCATGGCTTTGATAATGTCGCTGAAACTAGCAGACACTTCTAATAAGAATTGCTCCTGTGCTTTAAGGTCGGCATTGGCTACTTTATAATTAGGATCGGCGATGATTTCAAAAGGATAAGTCACCGAATCTTGATCAATGCTTACTTTAGCAAAGTACTTGCCTGGGGCAGCCAATACAGGACTGGTAGTGCCATTCCAGAAAATTAAATCTTCTGCTGGTTTTTCGATTTCTTTGTGGTACAAGTTCCAAGTAAATTGTTGCATACCATTCTCTACTACTATATTTGATTTCTCTTTTCCGGTTTCTTTAGAACTAAAATGTCTAACCAATTTTTTGTTCTCGTCTAAGATGTCTATTTGTATAGTGGTACTATCCGTCACATCCTTCAACCAATAATTAATCACCGCTCCTTTAGGAGGATTCATACCCACATTTGCTGGCATACTTGCTCTGGCACCGCGATTGCGACGTCCTCCCATTTGAGGAGGTACACGGTAGGTATTGGCTACAGGGAATACTTTAGAAGCAGTGGCATTGCTTGCTTGATAATTCTCAATAAAAGACATATCATCTAAAATGTAAATACTTCTTCCTTGTGTACCTATAATTAAATTATTATCGCGCACAAGTAAATCTGTAATTGGCGTCAAAGGCAAATTCAATTGCAATGACTCCCAAGATTTACCATCATTGACAGATACATACAATCCATATTCAGTACCTGCAAACAAGACTCCTGCTTTTCTTGGGCTTGCTACAATGGCTCTGGTGAAATGTAGTGGATTGATGCCACTCGTAATTTTTTCCCAAGTCTCCCCATAATCATGGGTAACATATAAATAAGGTGCAAAATCATCTAATTTATATCTAGTCCCTGCAAAATAAGCAGTTCCTTTTCTAATGGGATCTATTTCTACTCTATTCCACATCATCCATTGTGGGACATCTTTAGGTGTGACATTTTTCCAGTGTGCCCCACCATCTTTACTTACATTAATTAAGCCATCATCACTTCCTGTCCACAACAAATCTTTTTCTAATGGAGATTCTGCTGCTGTAAATATGGTACAATAATACTCTACACTGGTATTGTCTTGTGTAATAGGACCGCCAGAACTTTTTTGTCTACTCTTATCATTGGTGGTTAAATCCGGAGACAATTGTGTCCAACTTGCACCATCATTTTCAGAAGCAAATAAATGGTTACCTGCGGTATATAATTTTTTAGGATTGTGTGGGGAAAAGAAAATGGGATGATTCCATTGAAAACGATATTTCTGTACATCTGCACCAGCACCCATTGGATTATCTGGCCATACATTCACTACTCTATTCTCTCCTGTTTTGTGATCGTATCTGGTAATCAAGCCGCCATAAGAACCACCATACACCACTTCATTGTTTAAAGGATCTGCTACTATATAACCACTCTCCCCGCCAGCTGTTACTTCGAAATCACTTTCTCCAATATAAGCACCATAAGAACTTGATAAAATTCTAAAAGCAGAATTGTCTTGTTGCGCACCTAATACCCTATAAGGAAAATGATTGTCTGTGCTTAAGCGATATACTTGAACCGTAGGCTGGTTCATCACTGAGCTCCAATTTTTAGCGCCATCTAAACTTACTACAGCACCGCCATCATCACACAAAATCATTCTTTTGCTATTTTTAGGATCGATCCATAAATCATGGTGATCTCCATGTTGTGTTCTAACTGCTGCAAAGGTTTTTCCGCCATCACTAGACACCATGAAATTTACATTGGGGCAATACACTTTATTTTCATCTGCTGGATCTACAAATACCTTGGTATAATACCAGGCACGTTGACGGATGTTATTGTCGCTGTTGACCAAATCCCAAGTTTTACCTGCATTTTCTGATACATATAAACCGCCGTCTTTGTTTTCAATTAAAGCATATAATTTATCTGTATTAGATTTTGCCACCGCAATAGCAGTAATACCCCATACCCCTTTTGGAAATCCTTTATTGGTTTTGATAGAAGTCCATGTTTCTCCACCATCCGTACTTTTGTATAAACCAGAGCCCGCTCCACCACTTTCCAAACTATAAGGGGTACGAATTAATTGCCATGTGCCTGCATACATTATTTCTGGATTGCTTGGATCTATCACTAAATCACTTGCTCCTGTTTGTTCATTGACATACAAAACTTTTTTCCAATTTTGTCCACCATCGATACTTTTAAATACGCCTCTTGTTTCGTTAGGTCCAAACAAATGACCCATCACTGCGGCCCAAACAATATCTGGATTTTTTGGATGTACAATAATTCTTACAATATGTCTAGCTTCTTTTAAGCCTAAATTTTTCCATGTTTTT
This sequence comes from Bacteroidota bacterium, assembly GCA_026391155.1. GTDB lineage: Bacteria > Bacteroidota > Bacteroidia > Chitinophagales > Chitinophagaceae > Sediminibacterium. The sequence continues at coordinate 105,813 of JAPLEP010000041.1, read as the reverse complement.
CCGTCATCGGTTGATTTCCACATACCGCCCAAACCCTCACTCACATTACCTCTCATAGTCCCTTCACCTTCACCTACATACACTATTGATTCATTGGTAGGGGCTAAGGCAATGGCCCCAATGGTGCCACCAAAGAAACCATCAGAAATATTTTTCCAATTGCTTCCTGCATCCGTAGATTTCCAAACACCTCCGCCCGTAGCACCCATGTAAAAAGTATTGACATCAGTATAAGAACCTACGCCTGCGGCAGCCCTGCCGCCTCTGAATGGCCCAATCAATCTAAAGTTTTGTGCTTTTATAATTGGATCCTGTGACAAACTTGTTGTTACAGCAGGAGCTACTGCTTTTTTCTTTTGTGCTTCAACCTGATTGACAAAAATCAAAGTGCAAAATGCAACTCCGATCAATAGAAATTTTTTCATGGTTTTTATTTTATTGATTCATAATCTTTAAACTTAGCAATGGGCGTGGCTTCTACTAATTTTCTAAAATCAGCCCAATCTTTGGTAAAGAAATCATTGGCTTTAACAAGCACTGTTTGAATGGCTGTTTCGGCCTCTGCTAATTTTTTATCTTCTTGTTCACCAGGCATCGTATTTTTTCCCAAGATCAACATACTTGCATCTCTTATGATTGAAATTGGCGTTATTGCATCAACAGTTCCATATCCTTGCTTCTCTTGCTTTTTACCCATGATGAATTCACGCAAAGCTTTAGATTTTACACCAATAGCTTTGTGCGCTTTATTTAAAGTATCCAAGCCCTTGTCTTTTTTATCTTTCCACTCAGTTTTTAATTGTGTCAACAAAGCATCTATTTCATCCAATTGATCCAAGACATTATTGAACTTGTCAACACTTGGCTGATGCTTCGCCAATAATACATCCTGCTTTTTTACCACTTCGTTAATATTAGACAACCTGGCGTCGTCTTTCACTTCTATCCAAGTGGAATCTTTTTGATTGTTCGCAGTCACGACTACTTTGTATTTACCAGCCAAAACATCACGGCCTCTAAATTCTTTTTCTTCCTCTGGATCTGCAGCACCTGCTTCTTCCATCATTCTTCTTCCGCCTCCACCAGATTTTGGCATACCTGCAGCACGCTTACCTTTTTGTTCAAAACCCCAGTACTGTCTGTTAAAACCAGAATCAACTTTAAAACTTAGATTTCTAATCACAGAATCTTGCGCATCTTTAATTTGCACTTTCACTTTTTTAACGCTATCCATTATGTAAATCGTCAATGGATAACCTTTAGGACGATTGGTTCCATCATACATGCCCCAAGTACTCCATTCATAAGTGGCGTTTTTATAAGCAGCGTTGATAACCGCAGTAGGTGCTGATACAAAAAATGGTGCAGACTTCCCTTTGTTTTGTGCCAACTTACGCAATGGTTTAATATCGTCTAATACCCATAAGGCACGACCAAAAGTAGCAATGGCTAAATCTGCTTCTCTTTCTTGAATGGCAAAGTCATAAGTAGACACAGAAGGATAGCCATTTTTCCATTGTTGAAAACTCTCAGCATTGTCTAAACTCACATACATCCCTTGCTCTGTACCTACAAAAAATAAATTAGGTTCAACAATATCTTGAATAACAGTTAAGGCATAGCCAGTTACTTTGGCTGTACTTAAAATATTGGTCCAAGTTTTACCAAAATCTGTAGATCTAAATACATAAGGAGCAAAATCACCTTGTCTGTAATTATTGGCCACTACAAAAACTTCATTGGCTTGGTAAGTGGAAGGTCTAATTTGAGGAATCCATGCCCCTTTTGGAAGGCCTGTAATATTTGCTGTCATATTTGTCCAAGTAGTTCCACCATTAGTGGTCATTTGCACATTGCCGTCATCGGTACCTATCCAGATTAAATCTTTTTGAACAGTGGAAGGTGCAATACTGATAATGGTACAATGATTTTCTGCGCCAGTGATATCGACACTTAAGCCACCATTATTGGTTTGATCAATTTGTGCACTATCATTGGTGGTTAGATCAGGAGAAATCACTTTCCAAGCAGCACCTTTGTTTAAGCTCTTATGTAAAAATTGAGAACCAAAATAAATAGTTTTTTTATCAAATGGATCTTGTGCAATGGCTGCATTCCAGTTAAAACGCAATAGCGTTTTTGCATCTGGCGCTGGAGGTTGTATATAAGCATTTTCTCCAGTAGATGTGTTGTACCTACCTACAGATCCACCCTGACTCATGGCGTATACCCAATTGGCATCTTCCGGATCAGGTGATACATCAAATCCATCTCCACCCCATAAATTATCCCAATAGAAATTTTTAATCCCCCCTTCTATATAAGTATAGGCTGGGCCTCTCCAAGAACCGTTGTCTTGCATCCCTCCCATGACATGGTAAGGAATTTCATTGTCCACATTCACATGATAAAATTGACCCACCGGAATTTTTTCATCAAACATCCAAGTTTTTCCACCATCTCTTGTGATACCAATTCCTCCATCGTTACCATCTATGATTAATTTATTATCGGTAGGATGAATCCAAAAAGCATGATGATCTGGATGAATGCCACTGTAAGGAATAATGGTTTCAAAACTTTTTCCAGCATCAATACTTTTTACCACCGTTTGACTAATGTACCATAAAGTGTTTTCATTCAATGGATCACAAATGATGTCTTGGAAATAAAAAGGACGATTGTCTACAATTGATTTTTGTGCATTCACTAAAGTAAAATTGTAACCGCCATCGTCACTTTTGTACAATCCACTTTTAGTAGATTCTACCAAAGCATATACTCTATTGGGATTTGATTTACTAATAGTAATACCTACACGACCCAGGTTACCCTCTGGCAGTCCATTCTCTTTACCCAATTTGGTGAAATTTTTTCCGCCATCAATGGTCATATAAATTCCACTTCCTTTACCGCCACTTTCTAAATGATAAGGATTGCGGTAATGATGCCACATGGCTACAAATAATTTATTCGGATTTTTTGGATCCATAATCATATCCCCCACACCAGAAGTGTCATTGGTAAACAATATTTGATTCCAAGTTTCACCGCCATCTGTTGTTTTATATACCCCTCTGTTTTTACTTTGTCCATAAGGATTTCCAATGGCGCCCGCATAAACTGTACTTGGATTGGTTGGATCAATGATGACTCTATGGATATTTCTTGTTTGCTCCAAGCCCATTCTTTTCCAAGTCTTACCAGCATCTAATGTTTTATACATACCCTCGCCAATACTTACTGAATTTCTTGGATTGCCTTCGCCTGTTCCTACCCATACCACACTTGGATTGGATTGTTGAATGGCCAATGCACCAATATTTAAAATAGGTTGCTCATCAAAAACTGGTGTCCAACTTACTCCACTATTGCTTGTTTTCCAAACACCACCAGAGGCTGCCCCTATCCAAATATTATTAGGATTGGCTACTTCTGCATCAATGGTTGTCACACGACCACTCATAGACGCTGGACCCACATTGCGTGGTTTCCAATTTTTAAACACTTTATTGATGTCCACTTTTGCTTCGGTGGCAGCCACTACTGGTACTGATTTTTTTGCTTTTTGTGCAGACAAATTTGTCGCTGAGAAACCTAAAGTCAATACTAAGAATCCGGTCGTAAGTATACGCATGGTTAAATATTTGCTTATTTAAGAATAATGAATGTCTAAACTATCCATTTTTGGGCAAAAAATGGGAAAAAAGCGGAGAAAAAACGACTCATTTTGATGTATGGTATGGGTTTCAAACTTCCCCAACCAGGAAGGGTTTGAAAATCATAAGAGGGAAAGATGTTAAATCCTAAATTTCTATAGGATTTAACATCTTTCAATGATGCCGGCTATGCCCTGACCTCCACCAACGCAGGCAGTGACAATACCATATTTCTTATTCAAACGCGCTAAATCGTTCAAGATTTGTACCGTTAATTTGCTGCCCGTACAACCCAAGGGATGCCCAAGTGCAATGGCACCTCCATTGATGTTCACTTTATTGGTATCTAATTCAAGGGTTCTGATCACTGCCAAAGATTGTGACGCAAACGCTTCATTCAATTCAAATAAATCAATTTGGTCCTGCTTCATTCCGGCTTGTTTTAGCACTTTAGGCACAGCAGCAATGGGGCCAATGCCCATAATTCTTGGATGCACGCCTGCAGATGCACAATTCACTAATCGACCAATAGGTTTTAAGCCCAAACTATTCATCATTTTTTCACTCATCACCATGACAAAGCTTGCACCATCACTTGTTTGAGAAGAATTACCAGCAGTCACAGATCCTTTCAAAGCAAAGGCTGGCTTGAGTTTGGCCAGTGCTTCTAAAGTAGTATCGGCTCTTACACCTTCATCGGTATCTACGATAAAACTTCGCGTAGCTCTTTTATTTTTTTCATTGACATAGGTTTCATTAACTGTAATTGGTAATATTCCATTTTTAAAATAACCTTGGTCAATAGCTTGTTTTGCTTTTTGATGAGATGCTAGTGCAAAGGCATCTTGGTCTTCTCTTGAGACTTTATATTCATTCGCTACTGCTTCGGCAGTTAAACCCATCGATAAATAATAGTCAGGTTCATCCACCGTAATAGAATAGGCAGGTACTGTTTTCCAACCTGCGGTGGGGACCATGGACATGGATTCGGTTCCGCCAGCAAGGATACATTCCGCCATTCCTGTTCTTATTTTAGCAGTGGCCATGGCAATACTTTCTAAACCACTTGCACAATATCTATTAATGGTAATGCCTGGCACTTCAATTCCCAAGGCTTTGGCAGCAATGATCCTTCCAAACTGCAAGCCCTGCTCGGCTTCTGGAACTGCATTCCCCACGATTACATCATCAATTAGTGTAGGGTCCAAATTAGGCATAGTTTGCACCAAGCCCTTGATGACTTCAATGGCCAATTCATCGGAACGCATGAATCTAAACCCCCCTTTTTTACTTTTTTTTACTGCAGTTCTAAAACCTGCGACGATATAAGCTTCTTGCATAAAATAAAAATTTTGAAATAGTTCATCAATGGTTGCCTAAAGGTAGGCCTTTTTATAAAAAGTTGTTTATGCAACTAAATATTTCATTGTAAATTTGCGGTATGTTATATTCCTTGCTCCGAAACTGCTTATTTACGCTACCACCCGAAATTGCACACCAGGTTTCTATGAAAGGTTTGCAGCTGGGCCATTCGGTGCCCTTGATTAAAAATCAATTGGCTAATCGTTTTCAATACAAGGAAACTAATTTAGCAAAAACCTGTTTTGGACTCCAGTTTCCTAACCCTATTGGCCTAGGTGCCGGCTTTGATAAAAATGCAAGCTATTTAGACGAATTGGAAATGCTGGGTTTTGGCTTTGTAGAGATAGGAACGGTGACACCCAAACCTCAAGCGGGCAATTCAAGACCAAGGTTATTTAGAATACCTGATCAAAAAGCATTGATCAACAGAATGGGTTTTAACAATGATGGGGTTGAAATGATTGCTAGAAGATTAAACCAAAGAAAAGAAAAATCCAATTCAATCTTAATTGTGGGTGGCAATATTGGAAAAAATAAAGTGACCGACAACAAGGAGGCATGGATAGATTACTGCACCAATTTTAAAGCATTAGAAAATGTAGTTGATTATTTTGTGGTGAATGTAAGTTCACCTAATACACCAGGCCTTAGAGAATTACAAGAAAAAGAATCTTTAAGAAAAATATTTGCGGAGCTGCAAGATTTAAATAAAAACAATAAGCCCATCTTATTAAAAATTGCTCCCGATTTAGAAACAAGCGCTTTAGATGATATCATTGCTTTAACCAACGAAATAAAAATTGATGGCTTAGTAGCCACCAATACCACTTTGGACCGCAGCTTATTGAAAGGATTAAATATTGAAAGGGCTATCAAAATTGGCGCGGGTGGATTAAGTGGTCAACCCTTATTAGAAAAATCTACAGGCATTTTGAATTACTTGCACCAAGGCATTGGTGGTCGTATCCCCATCATTGCCAGTGGAGGTATTTTCAATGGCGCTGATGCCCAAGCAAAAATAAATGCTGGCGCTGCCTTAGTGCAAGTATGGACCGGTTTTATTTATGAAGGTCCTTCCATTGTGAAAAATATCTGTCAAAGCTTAAGCGCAAAAAAATAATTATGATCAAGATACAAGCATTTTGCTTTAACGCTTTTCAGGAAAACACTTATGTATTGTACAATGAAAATAAAGAAGCCATCATCGTGGATCCAGGATGCTATACCCGTATCGAAGAAAAGATATTGACCGATTTTATTGTTGAACACGCATTAACGCCAACGCTTTTATTGAATACGCACTGCCATTTAGATCATGTGTTTGGTAATAATTTTATTCATGACACTTATGGATTGACGGCTATTTTGCACGCCAATGAACAAATCATATTGGATCGCTTGCCAGATGCTGCAGCCAAGTATGGCATTCCAGTAGAAGCCTACAGAGGCCCTATTCAATATGTGGAAGACCAAGCCATGATTGCCTTTGGAAAAGATGCTTTTAAAGTGTTGCTTACGCCAGGTCACTCACCAGGAAGTATCTGCTTTTACCATCAAAAACAAGACTTTATTTTAAGCGGAGATTTGATCTTTAAAGACAGTGTGGGAAGAACTGATTTTCCAGGCTGCAATCCACAAGACCTGATCAAAAGTATCCGCGATCAAATCTTACCCCTGCCTGATACTTTATCTATATACTCAGGACATGGGCCTATGACTGAATTGGGAAGAGAAAGAAAAATGAATCCTTACATCAAACACTTGCTAAGCAATTAATTAGGTGCTGTTTCGGACAATGAAATTCTGGCTCGTTAACAATTTGATAATATAGAATAGTCTAAGACTTGTGGCATTTAAAAACTAATTTTGAATAAGCATAAACCCTATGGAAGCACCTATAAAGATATTGATTGCAGATGACGAAGCGGACATACTTGAAATCATTAGCTTTCATTTGATTAAAGCAGGATTTGAAGTGATCACTGCAAAAGACGGAAGCGAAGCCATAGAAAAAGCCAACCAATTTTCACCTGATTGTATTATTTTGGACATCATGATGCCCAAGCGCAATGGTTTTGAAGTTTGCGAATACCTAAGAGGCAATCCTGGTTTTGATAAAACATTGATTGTGCTTTTGACTGCATTGAATGACGAAACTTCTCATATTAAAGGTTTGGAATTAGGAGGAGATGATTTCATTACCAAGCCCATTAGTCCAAAAGTATTAATTAGTCGCATCAGCGCTTTGTTTAGAAGATTACAACCAAGCACAGGTCAAAAAATAATCAATATCAACGATTTAAGTATCGATATTGCTCAATACAAAACTACACTCAAAGGGGTAACACATGTTTTAGCAAAAAAAGAATTTGAATTACTTTATTTGTTAGCGGCACAAGCTGGAAGAGTTTTTTTAAGAGGGGAAATTTTATCTCAGGTATGGGGCAACGATGTAATTGTAGGGGACCGTACCATTGATGTGCACATAAGAAAAATTAGAGCCAAATTAGGCATTGATTGCATTACTACCGTTAAAGGCGTTGGCTACAAGTTCGATTATTAGCAATAAATGGATAACTTCGCTTAAGCGTTTTTAAATTTATCCAAGGGCTTATACCTACTATGTTTAAAGAAAAAAATCTTTCACCTAAACAATTGGCTGCATTAACAGCCTTGCTATTAGCCTCTTTAATTGCAGTAAGTATTTATATTTTATTTACTAAATGGGAATTGCTCTTAATTTATTTTTTTGTAAGTTTTGGCGTCATTTATTTTTTGTTGTATGAAATTTTAGAACGTTTTATTTATCGAAAAATAAAATTAATTTATAAGCTTATTTCACAAACCAAGGCAAGTAAAAGAGAAGAAGCTTATCAAAAATACATTTTGCCACAAAAGGGTATTGACGATGTTCGAGAAGATGTGGAAGAATGGGCAGCGCAAAAAACAAAAGAAATTCAAGACTTACAATCCAATGAGGCTTTTAGAAAAGAGTTTTTGCAAAATCTTTCTCACGAAATCAAAACACCCATCTTTGCCATACAAGGTTATTTAGAATTGTTGGATGACGGGGCCATGGACGATCCTACCACAGGGAAAAGATTTGTCAACAAAGCCCAAGCCAATGTGCAAAGACTGGTGCAGTTACTAAACGATGTTGATTCTATTACCAACCTTGAAATTAACAAAGACCCTATTTTAAAACAGTCTTTTATTATTCAAGATTTAATCACAGAAGCAGTGAATAATTTAAATGTAAAATGGATCAAAAAAAATATTCAATTTCATTTCAAGAAGGGCTCCGAAACACCTACGCATGTATTTGCTGATAAAAATAAAATTTATCAAGTGATTGTGAATATACTTTCTAATGCGACTAAGTATGGTAAAATTGATGGTGAAATTATAGCAAGCGTATACGCCATTGAAGGACAAAAGATATTGATTGAATTTAGCGATGATGGTATTGGCATTGCAGAGGAACACATTCCTAGGTTATCTGAACGTTTTTATCGAACTGATGATGCTAGAAGTAGAGATATTGGGGGCACAGGACTTGGTTTAGCCATCTGCAAACACATCATTGAAGCACATAACGAAACCATGCATATCAGAAGTAAATTAGGCGTAGGCACTACGGTTGGATTTACCTTGGCCAACAAGGCCTGATAAAGGTTTTTTTCGTTACTTTGTGTTCTAATTATTCTTAATGCAAACTATTTTAGTAACAGGGGGTTGTGGTTTTATTGGCGCCCATACCATTGTTGATTTAGTTCAAAACGGATTTGAGGTGATTTCCGTGGACAACCTATCTAGAGCTTCAGAACATTCCCTAGTTGGCATTGAAAAAATTACGGGTAAAAAAATTAAAAACTACGTTGTTGACCTCACGAATAAAGTAGCCACAGAACAAATTTTTATTGACCATCCTAGCATCACTGGCATCATTCATTTTGCAGCCTACAAAGCAGTAGGGGAATCGGTGGAACAACCATTAGACTATTACGAAAACAATTTATTTTCATTGGTGCACTTATTGCAATTGGCGGTCAAATACAATTCAAAGCATTTTATATTTTCATCTTCATGTACCGTGTATGGTAATCCAGATAGCATTCCGGTAACAGAACAAACTCCTTTAAAAACAGCCGCCTCTCCTTATGGTGCGACCAAACAAATGGGAGAAACCATGGTACAAGACACCACAGTCGCCCATCCATTATCCGGAATTTTATTGAGGTATTTTAATCCAGTGGGCGCACATCCTTCCATTGCCATTGGTGAACTGCCTATTGGTCGTCCGCAAAACTTAGTACCCGCTATTACTCAAACTGCCATTGGTAAATTACCCAAAATGCAAGTGCATGGCAACGATTATGATACCCGCGATGGCAGCTGTATTCGTGATTACATTCATGTATGTGATATTGCTCATGCGCATACTTTAGCCATGCAGTATTCTATTAAAAATAACCAAGTAAATCATTGTGAAATTTTTAATTTAGGCACAGGCAATGGCATTACTGTTTTAGAAGCCATACAAGCATTTGAAAAAGTAGCAGGTATAAAATTGAATTATGAAATTGGGCCAAGAAGATCCGGCGATATTGTGGCCATCTATGCCAACAACGATTATGCCGTTCAAAAATTAGGTTGGACCTGTCAATATGATTTAGACGAAATGATGCGTACTGCCTGGGAATGGGAAAAAAGTATCGCTGCTAAATAAAGATTGGATTATTGCCTCACTAACATCTTCTCCGCATTCTCTGCTACTTGCAATGCTTCGATAAATTCTTCGATCTCTCCATTGATGACCGCATCTAAATTGTATGATGTCACGCCCACTCTGTGGTCTGTGACTCTTCCTTGAGGCCAATTGTAGGTCCTAATTTTTGCACTTCTATCTCCAGTACTGACCAATGTTTTACGATGTCTTGAAATTTCATCTTCTTGTTTGCGCACTTGCTCTTCAAATAATTTAGTACGCATCATGGTCATGGCCTTTTCTCTATTACCTAATTGAGAACGTTCTGTTTGACAAATTATCACCGTACCAGTGGGTATATGTGTTAACATTACCTTGGTCTCTACTTTGTTTACGTTTTGTCCACCTGCTCCACCACTTCGTGAAGTTTCCATCTTCACATCGGCAGGGTTCAAAACAAAATCTACTTCCTCCGCTTCTGGCATCACGGCCACGGTGGCAGCTGAAGTATGTACCCTACCTTGCGTTTCAGTAGAAGGTACACGTTGTACGCGGTGCACACCACTTTCAAATTTCATCGTACCATATACATCTTCTCCCACTACTTCTAATATCACTTCCTTATAACCCCCCACTGAACCTTCACTCTCACTCACTAATGCTACTTTCCATCCTTTTTTCTGACAATACCTTGTGTACATCGTCAATAAATCACCTACAAATAAACTAGCTTCATCACCCCCTGTACCTGCTCTTAATTCAATAATGGCATTCTTGTCATCCTGTGGATCCTTGGGTATTAATAATTTCGTCAACTCTTTTTCCAAACTTTCTTTTTCCGCATCCAATCCTGGCATTTCCATTTTGGCCAACTCACGCATTTCTGCATCATCTCCATTCAAAGTTTCTTTGGCAAATTTATGTTCTTCTAACACCTTCATATAACGCTCATAAGGTATAATGATCTTTTCCAAGGAACGGTATTCCTTACTCATTTTACCAAATTCTGATTGGTTATTAATGATCTCTGGATTGGTCAAAGCCACCCCTACCTGCTGAAATCTTGCTTTTATGGCTTCTAATTTGTCTAACATAGTACTTTTTAGGTGAGCAAAAATAGCTATTTTAGTTGTCAATATAAAACAATCTAGTCCCATGAAATATTTAGCCTCCCTTTTGCTTTTAATTACTATCAATGCTGGCGCACAAGCCATCCACTTTAAATCGGTTTTAGTAGACACGCATAATGATGCTTTGACCGCATGTATTGTGAAAAAAGTAAGTTTGGATCAGGATTTAACGGGCATCAATCATTCCGATTTAAAAAGATTCAAAGAAGGTGGATTGGATTACCAATTGTTTTCTGTTTGGTGTGATGGAAGCAAGGCCAATCCCTATGCCTGGGCCATGAGAGAAATGGATACCTTGGATGCAGTAGCAGCCCGCAATCCTGATAAAATTGTAGTAGCCAAAAATTGGAAGGCCATACAAAAAGCATTGAAAGAAAATAAAATTGTCGCACAGTTTGGTGTGGAAGGCGGACATATGATTGAAGACCATATTGATCGCTTAGATACTTTTTATAAAAGAGGGGTACGTTACATGACCCTTACTTGGAACAATTCTCCTACTTGGGCGAGTTCACATATGGATGAAAAAGATCCAAAGTATACTGGACCAAAAGGCTTGACTCCCTTTGGAAAACAAATTATACAACGCATGAATCAACTTGGTATCATTGTTGATATTTCTCATGTGGGTGAGGCTACTTTTTGGGATGCTATCAAAACAACCACCAAGCCAGTAATTGCTTCGCATAGCAATGCTTATGCTATTTGTCCTGTGACCAGAAATTTAAAAGACGATCAAATATTGGCTTTGGGGAAAAATGGAGGCGTGATTCATCTTAATTTTTACTCTGCCTTTGTAGATAGTAATTTTGAAAAGAAAGATGAAAAATTTAGAATCAATCATAAAACCGAAATGGACTCTTTGTTAAACGCAGGCATGCAAAAAGAATATGCGCAAGGCATGCTTGCTGATAAATATGCTACGGAAAGCGAAGCCAATAAGCCTGATATAGAACTATTAATGAAGCATTTTGACCATATAGTAAAATTAATCGGTATTGATCACGTGGGTATTGGTTCTGACTTTGATGGCATTGAATCTGCGCCCAAGCAATTAAGAACGGTATTGGATTATCCGAAATTTACACAGGCTTTAATTGCAAGAGGCTATGCTGATAAAGATATTGAGAAAGTATTGGGAGGAAATTTCCTTAGAGTGTACCGTATTAATAACCCTAATTAATGAATAAGCCTCTTGATAAAATTTAAGAGGCTTATTCATTTTTATCAAGAGGCTTTTTGATTAATAACTTAATAAACGCTGCATCATTTCTTCCAACCTGCTATTCGCTAAATATTGTTTTTCTAAAACAGTATTAAATGGAATAGGTGTATCTAGTGATGCGCAGCGCATAACAGGTGCATCTAAATATTCAAAGCAGTGCTCTGCAATCCAGGCACTAATTTCTCCACCAATACCGCCGGTTAAATTATCCTCATGAAGTACCATTACTTTTCCTGTAGCCTTCACTACTTTTTCGATGGCTTCATAATCTAAAGGTGCTAAGGTTCTTAAATCTAAAATAGATATCGAGGCTTCACTATTTGCTGCTTGATATTGCAAGGCCCAATGCACACCCATACCATATGTAATAATACAAGCCTCTTCTCCTTCACTTAATAGCGCAGCCTTACCAATAGGTATTTGATAATATTCATCAGGCACTTCTGCTTCAATACTTCGATACATTACTTTATGTTCAAAATAAAGTATAGGATTCGGATCGGCTAATGCAGCAATCAATAAACCTTTTGCATCAATGGGGTTTGATGGATATACCACTTTTAATCCAGGCACATGCGTAAACCAAGCCTCATTTGATTGAGAATGAAAAGGACCTGCTCCTACGCCCGCACCTGTTGGCATACGAATCACCACATCTGCATTCTGTCCCCACCTGTAATTTATTTTTGCTAAATTATTTACAATTTGATTAAAGCCCACTGTTACAAAATCAGCAAACTGCATTTCCATCACCGACTTAATGCCTTCTAAACTTAATCCCAAAGCCGCACCCACAATCGCACTTTCACAAATAGGGGTATTGCGTACTCTTTGCTTTCCGAATTGTTGAACAAATCCTTCTGTTACTTTAAAAGCCCCTCCATATTCTGCAATGTCCTGACCCATAATAATTAACTCAGGATAAAGTACCATGGATTGTCTTAATGCTTCGCTAATGGATTCTATAAATCGCTTCTTGGTTAAAATCGGATTATTTAATTCAGTAAAATCTAAAATTGTATTAGGTAAGGCAGGTGCAAATAAATCTGAAAACTCTTCTTGAATAGATGGCTCCCAGGTTTCGGGCTCCATGGCTATTTTTAAATCAGCTTCAATACTTTGCTTTAAATCATTTCGCATCGTAGCCACTTCCATTTCAGTGATTACTTTTTCTTTCACTAAATATTGCTCGTAATTTTTAATAGGATCTTTTCTTGACCAAGTTTCCATTAATTCTTTTGGAACATATTTCACACCACTGGCTTCTTCATGTCCACGCATTCTAAATGTGGTACATTCAATTAAGTATGGACGCTGATTATTAATACAATAATCTCTTACACCTCTCACGGTATCGTAAACTTCTAAAATATTATTACCATCAATGCGAATACCATCAATACCATAGCCTTTGGCACGGTCTACTAAATAATCACATTTGTATTGTTCATTGGTAGGTGTGCTTAATCCGTATCCATTATTTTCAATAATAAAAATAACAGGCAGTCCCCATACGGCCGCTACATTCAAGGCTTCATGAAAATCGCCTTCGCTTGTTCCGCCTTCTCCCGTAAATGCTAAAGTGGCTTTTAATTGTCCTCTTTGTTGATAAGCAAGTGCTACGCCATCTGCAATAGCTAATTGAGGACCTAAATGGGAAATCATCCCGCAAACATGATGTGCTTTAGAACCAAAATGAAAACTTCTTTCGCGTGCTTTACTATATCCAGACTTATAGCCTTGCCATTGTTTAAATAAATCAATTAATGGCATATTACGTGAAGTAAATACGCCTAAATTTCTATGCAGGGGCATGATCCATTCAGTAGGATCCATCGCTAAAGTAGCGCCCACTGCGATGGCCTCTTGACCCATACCACTAAACCATTTGCTAATTTTTCCTTGGCGAAGCAAAAGCAACATTTTATCCTCTATCATCCTTGGCAAAAGCAAGGACTTATATAAATGAATAAGTTGCTCGTTCGTTAATTTACCCCGCTTAAACTCCATTATTATTTTTATTTAAAGGGATAAATATTCCCACTAGTCTCTTGAGTTTAATTTACTCAGTAATCTTAATATTTCTAAGTATAACCAAACTAGTGTTACTAATAAACCAAAGGCGCCATACCACTCCATGTATTTAGGGGCGCCCATTTCAGCTGCTTTTTCTATCGCATCAAAATCTAATAATAAATTTAATGCAGCAATACCTACTATAAATAAACTAATACCAATACTTAAAGGAGAGCTATCAAAAGCAAATCCCATATTCACTCCAAACAATCCTAAAATCCAAACTATTAAATAAAATAAACCAATACCCATTGTCGCAGACATGATAATTGAACGCAAGCGATTGGTGACACTAATAATTCTAAAATTATACAATAAGAACATAGAAAGTGCTACTCCTAAAGTTAAACCCACTGCATGCAGTACAATATTGGGATAAGATTTTTGAAACATGGCATTAAAAAAAGCACTGATGCCTCCAATAAATAACCCTTCTAATATTCCATAAGCAGGTGCGATATAGCCTGCCCACTGAGGCTTGAACATCATTACCAAGGCCACCACAAAACCACCAATAGCACCCACTAACATATAAGTGGTGGCAGAACTTGTATTGCCTTCAGCATATACATTCCAAACGTACATTGCCGATGCCATGACCATGATTAATAAAAAACCAAATTTTTGAATAGTACCACGAATACTCATTATACCAAAAGACTGTGAAGTACTATGCAAACTTTTGTCAAATATTTTGTCTGTAAGCGTAGGGTTGCTTGATTTAAAAATGGCCATAAAATATTAATTTAATTTCTACTATAAAAATACAAAATACTTTGAATGATTGTCTAAAAAAAAGGTTAATTCAAGGCATTTTTAAGCCCTGGATATTGGGTGATCTTATCAAAGCGGTAATGCTTTCGCTTTTTTAACAAGCCTACCATTTTTGCTAATTTAGTGGAATCATCAGAGGTCGCAAACATATGGTCATGCATTAAAATAACTAAGTGATTTTTTGTTTTTGTTTGATTATAGGCAAATAAGCTATCCACCAATAGGGCTATGGCTTCTGGGCTTTGCACAGGCTTTCTGTTTTTATTAAATCGCCATTCCATATCCCATCCAATCACATCCCAACCTAGACTATCCATTTTATGCGCTAGTGGCTTTGCTAACCAACTGGCTTTTTTGGCATACTTGGTATCCCAAGTATTGTTACCAGGAAATCGGACCAAATTATTGGTGGGTGCCAACACAGCCTGGCCCTTTAAAAAGTCCAAAGTGGCCGAATCTGGGTGCTGATAAAACCAATGGTATTTGCCTGCAGCATGAGAATAGCTATGATTTGAAAGTGAAAATAAGCTTGTATCTGATTTGATTCGCACATAGAGCTTGCGTCCCTTACTACTCCTAGATTGGTGCAGTCCAATTTCAAAAAAAGAGGCCGCCAGTTTTTCTCTCTTGCAGATGTCAATACAGTTGGCTGTTCCATTTAATGGTCCATCATCAAAGGTTAAATAAATGTGTTTAAGTAGGCTATCTTCCGCCAATTGATATTGCCCATGAACAGTCAATTTTGAAGGCGCCAAAGCCAATTTATTTCCTTCCATGGGTAGGAATTGAACTAAAAAATGGCTGAATACATATAAAATGGTGCTAGAGGCCATAAAACCAGTGGATTAGAGGCGCAAAGTTAGACAAGAAAACTATAAAAAAAATTATAAAAAGTTAAGGTTTTAGCCCCATGGCTTTGTACCTTCGTGCTCCAATAAAAAGCAATATGCAAAAAGAAGTTGTTTTACAAGACGTCGTAATCAAATTTGCTGGAGATAGTGGAGATGGAATGCAGTTAACAGGTCAGCAATTCACCAACAATACCGCTTTATTAGGTATTGATTTGGCCACCTTTCCAGATTTTCCTGCAGAAATTAGAGCCCCATTAGGTACCCTACCTGGAGTGAGTGGTTTCCAAATTCATTTTAGTTCCAATAGAGTCTATACCCCTGGTGATATTTGTGATGTATTGGTTGCGATGAATGCAGCCGCATTAAAAGTGAATTTAAAAGGCTTAAAAAAAGGCGGAAAGATTATTACCAATATTGAAGGATTTGATACAAAGAATTTACGTTTGGCTGCTTACCCTGATGGCATTAACCCATTGGAAGATGGAAGTTTGGATGGCTACGATTTAACTAAAGTAGATGTGACCAAATTAACACGTGAAGCCTTGAAAGCCTATACCGACCTAGGTATCAAAGAAAGAGATCGTGCAAAGAACATGTTTGTATTGGGTATGATTTATTGGTTATACAATAGAAATTTAGATACCACCATAGATTATTTGAAAGACAAATTCAAAAAGAAAGAATCTATTTTGAATAGCAATATTGATGTTTTAAAAGCAGGTTATTTTTACGGAGAAACTGCAGAGCTTTTTTCTTCTAGATACAAAGTAGAAAAATCTAAAATGGATCCAGGTACTTACAGAAGTATCATGGGTAACCAAGCTTTATCGATGGGTTTAATTGCTGGATCTCAAAAAAGTGGACTACCTATTTTCTTAGGCACTTACCCAATTACGCCAGCTACAGATATTTTACATGAATTAAGTAAGTATAAAAATTTTGGTGTAAAAACTTTCCAAGCAGAAGATGAGATTGCCGGTATTAGTGCAGCCATTGGCGCAAGCTATGGTGGTTCAATTGGTATGACTTCTACTTCAGGACCTGGTATGGCTTTAAAAACTGAAGCCATGGGACTAGCCATGATGTTGGAAATTCCTTTGGTTATCATCAATATTCAAAGAGGTGGTCCATCTACAGGTTTGCCAACGAAAACTGAGCAAAGCGATTTAATGCAAGCCTACTATGGTCGTAACGGAGAAGCACCGATTCCAATTATTGCTGCTTCTACACCGAGTGATTGTTTTTACATGGCTTTTGAAGCAATTCGTATTGCCATTCAACACATGACTCCAGTTATTTTATTAAGTGATGGATATATTGCCAATGGTGCAGAACCTTGGAAATTCCCAAGTGCAAGCAGCTTACCAACCATTGAAGTGAAATTTAAAAAAGGATTGGATGAAGGGGAAGAAAAATTCCTTCCTTATAAGCGTAATGAAAAAGGAGCAAGACCTTGGGCTATTCCTGGAACACCAGGTTTAGAACATAGAATTGGTGGATTAGAAAAGCAAGCAGAAACTGGAAACGTAAGCTATGACTCTGAGAACCATGAATTCATGGTCAAAGCCAGAGAAGCTAAAGTAGAAACTATTGCAGATTATATTCCTTTACAAACCATTGATTCTGGTGCTGAAAAAGGAAAAGTATTGATCTTAGGATGGGGATCCACTTATGGAACCATCAAGAGTGCTGCCTTGCATTTACAAAGCCAAGGTAAAGCAGTGAGTCATGCACATATTAAATACATGCGTCCTTTCCCTAAGAACTTAGGAGATATTTTAAAGAATTTTGAAACAGTGGTGATTCCAGAAATCAACAACGGACAGTTAATTAAAATTATTCGCGATAAATATTTTGTAGACGCTAAAGGTTATAATAAAATCATGGGCGTTCCTATTACTAAACAAGAATTAGTAACTGCAGTAGAACAATATTTGTAAAATAATATTTTATACAGAAGCGTCTCTAATTTAAGAGGCGCTTTTTTTTGCCCCTTCCTTACAAAAACTAAGTAAGCCACAGGTAGCACATTTAGGATTTCTAGCTAAACAAGTATATCGGCCATGCAAGATGAGCCAATGATGTGCAGTATGGACTAAGGCTTTAGGAATATGTTTGATCAACTCTTTTTCTACCGCTAAGGGGGTAGTTGCGGTCATGGGTACCAAGCCAATTCTTCTACTCACTCTAAATACATGGGTATCCACCGCCATATTGGGTTGTTTGTCCACTACACTGGTAATTACATTGGCGGTCTTGCGTCCAACCCCAGGTAAGGTAATTAAGTCCTCTATGGTCAAGGGCACTGCCCCATTAAAATTTTGCAACAATAATTGACTCATGCCAATTAAATGCTTGGCTTTGTTATTGGGATAAGAAATGCTTTTAATGAGTGCGAACATTTCCTCAAAACTTGCCTTGGCCATTGTTTGAGGGGTAGGAAATTTTTTAAAAATTGCGGGGGTCGTTAAATTCACACGCTTATCGGTGCACTGGGCAGATAAAATAACAGCGACTAGTAATTCAAAAGGATTCTGATACAGTAATTCTGTTTCGGCAATGGGTACATGCGTTTGAAAATAGTCAAGTATCCATTGGTAGCGTTCTTTCTTTGTCATTTTTTTTCAGCGCTAGTATTGCTGTCTTCGAACAAATAAACTTCTTCCCCATCCCGCTTTAACAAATAACGTTCTCTTGCAAATTTTTCAATAGCCGCCGGATTGCTTTGTAAGTTCTCTAGCTGCTTTTTGGTATTTGAAATTTCATCCTGATAATATTTTTTAGCAGCCTCTAATTTATTTAACTCCCCTGCTCTTTCCCTTTGTTGGAAAAAATCACGTTGATCAAAAAAAATCATCCAAATAGCAAAACAAAAGGCCACTAAAAAATAGCGATTGGTGATGATTGGTAATATTTTTTTAATTAGTCCCATAAAGTAGATGAAAGTAAAATTAGTCAATTTCTGGCAAAAAAAGAGGAGCCCAACTGAGCTCCTCTTTGTATATCAATAGAATTAATTGATTACTTGTTACCGAACTTTAATTTCCCTTTGGTTGGGAATACCCCTGTCTCACCTAATTGCTCTTCGATACGAATCAATTGATTATATTTCGCCATACGATCGGTACGAGAAGCAGAACCAGTTTTGATTTGACCGCAATTTAAAGCCACTGCTAAATCTGCAATGGTAGTATCTTCTGTCTCCCCACTTCTGTGTGACATAATGGTATTGTAGCCATTGTGTTGTGCTAGTGTAACAGCATTGATGGTTTCAGTTAAAGTACCAATTTGGTTTACTTTAACCAATAATCCATTCGCAATTTTTTTATCGATTCCAGTTTGAATTCTTGTTACATTGGTGACAAATAAATCATCCCCAACCAATTGGCAACGGTCGCCTACAGTTTCCGTTAGGTTTTTCCATCCTGCCCAATCGTCTTCGGCCATACCATCTTCAATAGACACGATTGGATATTGTTTCACCCATTTTTCCCAATATTTTACCAATTGATCACTGCTCATTTCTTTACCAGAACTTTTATGGAAAACATATTTCTTCTTTTTCGCATCCCACAATTCACTATTGGCTGCATCCATAGCAATGGCAATTTGTGAACCGGTTTTATAACCAGCTGCTTGGATAGACTCTAATACTGTTTCGATGGCTTCTTCATTGCTTTGTATATTAGGTGCAAATCCACCTTCATCTCCCACATTGGTGCTATACCCTCTTTTCTTTAATACACTTTTTAAGCAATGGAAAATTTCAACGCCCCATCGCAAACCTTCGCTAAAGCTAGGTGCGCCTACTGGCATAATCATAAATTCTTGGAAATCAATTTTATTATCGGCATGTGCCCCACCGTTTAAGATATTCATCATCGGCATCGGCAATGTTCTTGCATTGGTACCGCCAATGTATCTATACAAAGGTAGGTTGGCTTCTTCAGCAGCCGCTTTGGCTACCGCCATACTTACCGCCAAAATTGCATTGGCCCCTAATTTACCTTTGTTGGCAGTGCCATCTAAATCGATCATGGTTTGATCAATCTCCGCCTGCGCAGTAATGTCAAATCCTGTGATTGATTTTGCGATTAAATCATTTACATTTTTAACTGCTTTCAATACGCCTTTACCTACATATTTTTTCTTGTCATTGTCTCTTAACTCTACTGCTTCATGGATACCTGTGCTTGCGCCACTTGGTACTGCTGCACGACCCAAAGCGCCTTCGTCTGTTAATACATCTACTTCAACTGTAGGATTGCCACGGCTGTCTAAAATTTGTCTAGCACGTACTTCAATAATGTAACTCATGTGTTTATTTTTTTGGTCTAAAATGTCTGTTTTAAAAGGAGACCGCAATTTACACCCTTTTTTTTAATGGGTAAGCAATTTGAATATTTCTTCTAAACTTGTATTGTGTTTTTCTATCAAAGCCCCAATAGGCTCATCTGCAACAAGTTTCCCTTGATGCAATACTAACACTCGATCACAAATGGCAGTCACTTCTTGTAAGATATGGGTAGAGAATAAAATAAGCGCCTCCTTGCTTAAAGTTTGGATCAAGGCCCGTATCTCAATGAGTTGATTGGGATCCAAGCCGGTTGTAGGCTCGTCCAATAAAACCAATTTGGGTTGATGAATAATGGCAGCTGCAATGCCCAACCTTTGTTTGTAGCCCTTGGATAAACTGCCTATTTTCTTATGTTGCATCAAGCCTAAGCCTGTCTGTTCAATGACTTGTGTAATTCTTTGTCTTGCATTTTCTAAACCATGTACTGAAGTTAAAAATTGCAAATATTCTTTGACATACAAATGCTCGTACAAGGCATTGGATTCTGGCAAATAACCGATCATTCTCTTTGCTTCTATCGCATCTTGATGGATGGGAATTTCATTGATATGAATACTTCCATTGTCTGGGGCTAAAAAACCAGCTATCATTTTAAGGGTGGTACTTTTACCTGCACCATTGGGCCCAAGAAAACCAACTACTTCTCCTTGTTTCAAATGAAAGGATATTGCATCTACGGCCAATTGAGCGCCATAACTTTTTGACAATTGATGTACCACTAACGACATGGCTCAAAAGTACTTAGATAATGTGAATCTCAGCGCAAACAAAAGCTAGAATTATACTTCTTCTGAAGATTCAGGCAAGTGATCGTACTCTCCTTTGGATGCATAAGTGCCAAAAATATAAAAACCAATACAGATGGGCGTAAAAACCAATAATATAATGACCCATTGCAAAATCACATTCGATTTGACTGCGGCTGCAGCATGGCTAATTTTTTCATTGGCTTGATACAAGAGAAATAAAATAAGTATGGGCGCCATCAACATCCATACATAACCCGCTAATTTTTTAATTGTATTCATCTTAATTTTTTAAAGTTTAATTATTCTTTGTACTAATTTAGTCCATCACATTTTTATCTATCTTATTGGTTAAATAAATTAAGCCAATCACAAAACTAACTGCTGCAACACCAATGGGGTACCAGAGTCCAGCCAAGGGGTCTCCTGTTGGATGAGCAGAAGTTTTGGTAAATTCTACAATCAAAGTGCCTAAGAAAGGAACCAATCCTCCAAAGACCCCGTTGCCGATATGATATGGTAGTGACATGGAAGTATACCTGATTTTAGTGGGAAACATTTCTACTAAGAAGGCAGCAATAGGTCCATACACCATGGTTACATATACAATTTGAATAAAGACCAACCAAATCATTTGCCAATAATCATGATGGCCTAAGGTTTTTTCCACGACCACATTAGGCTTGGCCGATTTTGATATATAAATATTGGGATTCAATGAATCAATCGCTAGCATTGGATTATAGGCTCCTTTTAATTGAAAGGTATCTGTTTTAATGTATTTAAAAACTGCACCATCGGAATACGCGGTATCAAAAATTTGCGTTAAATAAATTTTAGTGTCGTCCTTGCCGTCCACCTTTACTTTAGCTGGAGCGCTGCTTGTTTTAGCTAAATCAATTTTATCAATTCTATTTTGTGTATTTGAAATATTTAAAAAAGTTTGGTAGATAGGTCGGTAAGTAAAGATGGCCAATAACATACCCAAGAGCATGATCCATTTTCTGCCTACTTTATCACTCAGCCATCCAAACAAAACAAAACATGGGGTAGCCATTAAAATAGCCACCAACATGATATTTCTAGATTGTATAAAATCAATTTTACAAACTGTTTCAATAAAACTCTGTGCATAAAACTGACCTGTATACCATACTACGCCTTGTCCCATTACTGCGCCAAATAAGGCCAATAAAACCATTTTAAAATTGGCTTTATGCCCAAAACTTTCTTTCAATGGATTAACCGAAGTTTTTCCTTCAGACTTTAATTTTGAAAACATAGGCGATTCACTCATACGCATTCTTATTAATACAGAAACGCCCACAAGTAAAATGGATATCCAAAATGGATATCTCCATCCACCCCACTCTGCACTAAATTTCTCCACCCCCTGATTTGTTCTTATTAATATAATAATACCCAATGCTAAAAATAAACCCAATGTTGCAGTGGTTTGAATCCAGCTGGTCCAAAAACCTCTCTGCCCTGTAGGCGCATGTTCAGCCACATAGGTAGCGGCTCCTCCATATTCACCTCCCAAGGCCAAACCTTGTAATAAACGTAGTATTAATACCAAAATAGGCGCCGCCCATCCAATACTGGCATAACCAGGCACAAGCCCAATGGCAAAAGTAGAACCACCCATTATGATTAATGTCAGTAAAAATGTGTGTTTGCGTCCAATCAAATCGCCAAGCCTTCCAAAGACCAAGGCCCCGAAAGGTCTTACAATAAAGCCTGCTGCAAAAATGGCCAATGTACTTAAAAGTGCTGCTGTGCCTGCATTGGCAGGGAAAAACTGCTTTGAAATAATAGTCGCTAACATTCCAAAAATATAAAAATCATACCACTCAATTAAGGTGCCCACCGAAGAAGCGCCTATCACAAAAGCAATATTATTTTGTTTTATTTCTTGACTCATAGGTTTATTTGTTTGCAAGTGAACTTTCAAGTTAAATATTTAAACTGAAAAATGTAAATTTGGTAATCATTATTTATTCAACCTGTGTTTATGAGTTACCCTTATCAAATTAAAAACCTAGAAGCTTATCATGAAGCTTATAAAAATAGTATTGACCATCCAGAAAAATTTTGGGGAGCCATTGCAGAAAATTTTACTTGGCGTAAAAAATGGGATAAGGTTTTAGAATGGAATTTTACTGAACCGAAAGTAGAATGGTTTAAGGGAGGAAAATTAAATATTACTGAAAATTGTATTGATAGACATTTAGCAAAAAATGGAGACAAACCCGCCATTATTTGGGAGCCCAATGATCCTACAGAACATCACCGCATCATTACCTATAAACAATTACATTTAAAAGTTTCACAGTTTGCACAGGTGCTTATTAATAATGGCGTACAAAAAGGAGATCGTATTTGTATTTATATGGGTATGATACCCGAACTGGCCATTGCTGTATTAGCATGTGCACGCATTGGTGCCATACATAGTGTAATTTTTGGAGGCTTCTCTGCACAGAGTATTGCAGACCGTTTAGACGATGCCAAAGCTACTTATATTATTACTTGCGATGGAGCTTATAGAGGCGCTAAAGATATTCCATTGAAATCTGTGATTGATGATGCACTCATTGGCAATAAGACTGTAAAAAATGTAATTGTATGTACAAGAACTAGAACTGCTGTGTCTATGTTAAAAGGACGTGATCTTTGGTGGGAAGATGAAATTAAAAAAGTAGAATCGCAAGGCATCAGTTCAGTAGATGCTGTTGAAATGGATGCAGAAGATCCTTTATTTATTTTATATACTTCTGGTTCTACGGGTAAACCTAAGGGCGTAGTGCATAGTGTTGCTGGCTATATGGTCTACACCAATTATACTTTTGTGAATGTTTTTCAATATCAACCCAATGATTTATTTTTCTGCACGGCAGACATTGGTTGGATTACAGGACATAGTTATATAGTGTATGCCCCTTTAAGTGCGGGCGGCACTTCTTTAATGTTTGAAGGCATTCCTACCTTTCCTGATGCAGGAAGATTTTGGGACATCATTGACAAATTCAAAGTCAATATATTATATACCGCGCCTACTGCTATAAGATCTTTAATGAGTTATGGATTAGGCCCCGTAGAAGGGCATGATTTAAGTAGTTTAAAAGTTTTAGGCACCGTAGGTGAACCCATTAATGAAGAAGCATGGCATTGGTATGATGAAAATATTGGAAAGAAAAAATGTCCTATTGTAGATACCTGGTGGCAAACAGAAACAGGAGGTATCATGATTTCAAATATGGCAGGTATCACAGAAGGTAAACCTGGTTGGGCCACTTATCCGATGCCAGGAGTGAAAACTATTTTAGTAGATGATAAAGGAGATGAAATAAATACCATGGAAGATGGTTTGTACCGTGGTAATTTATGCATCACACAACCTTGGCCTGCGACCATTCGCACAACCTATGGCGATCATGAAAGATGCCGAACTAATTATTTTGCTACTTATCCTAATTTATATTTTACGGGAGATGGTGCTTTAAAAAACGAATTGGGACAAATAAGAATTACAGGCAGAGTGGATGATGTCTTAAATGTAAGTGGACACAGAATTGGTACCGCCGAAGTAGAGAACGCTATTAATATGCATGCGGGTGTGGTGGAAAGTGCGGTAGTGGGTTATCCGCATGACGTAAAAGGACAAGGCATTTATGCCTATGTAATATATACTGGCTCACATGGACAAAATACCCATGGCACAGCAGATATGATTAGAAAAGATATTTTACAAACTGTCACCAGAATTATTGGCCCTATTGCCAAGCCTGATAAAATACAATTTGTATCTGGACTTCCTAAAACGCGTTCTGGAAAAATTATGCGTCGTATACTGCGTAAGGTTGCAGAAGGTGAATTGAAAAGTTTAGGAGATACTTCAACACTTCTTGATCCTGCAGTGGTTGATGAGATTGTAAAGGGCGTTTTGTAATAATTTATAAAGAAAGCTAAATAAATACTACTGCTCCATTAAGTTTTTTAATTTTTTAGACAGGAAGAACAACACGATAGATGCGATGCCTGCCATAAAAACAAAGAACATAAAAAACTCATGCAAGTTGGTAATTTGATAGCCTGCAAAAGAAGTATGCTTGCCATTTTCAGGATACAAAGCACTAAATACGCCTGCTAATTTATTGGCAAAGGCATTGGCTGTAAACCATACGGCCATTAACAAAGAGGCGAATTTAATAGGTGCTAATTTATTCACTAAAGACAAACCAATAGGCGACAAGCACAATTCTCCAAAAGTATGCATCATGTACATACCTATCAACCAAATCATACTTACTTTAATACCTGGCCCTACTCCATCGACCCCTGTGGCAATCCACAAATAACCCAAGGCCAATAAAAATAAACCCGCTGCCATTTTATAAGGAGAAGAAGGCTCGTGTTTGCCCAACTTGATCCAAAGCCATGCCATCAAAGGTGCTAAAGTCACTACAAAAAGTGAATTCAAAGATTGAAAAAAACTAGAGGGCACTGTAAACCATCCGACATTTCTTTGGGTTTGCTCTTCTGCAAAAAAAGTCAAGCTTGCCCCTGCTTGTTCAAAGGCACTCCAAAAGAAAACCACAAAAAATGAAACCACAAAAATGACTGATACTTTTTGTTTTTCTATACTGCCCAACGATTTATCTGTAAATACAATAAAAGCAATCAATAAAATACAAGCCAAGAGCAAATAAAATAGATAGCTCACCACTTTCACATCAATGTAGACTAGTGCAATCATGATCAAAGACAAGCCCAATAAAAATAAAATCATCACTGGAATTTTTTGAAACCATTTAGGGGCATCTGCAGGCGCTTCTCCTAACAATTTGCCTTCTGGATCTCGTAAATATTTTTTCTGAAATAATATTTGCGTCACCACACTTAACAACATCGCTACCCCTCCTGCAAAAAAAGCCCATTTAAAATCGCCCGACTTGCCTGTATCTCCAAAAAATCCACAGACAAATGGCCCAATGGCCCCTCCTGTATTGATGCCCATATAAAATATGGTATAGGCCGAGTCAATTTTTTTATCTCCCTTATTATAGAGCTGCCCCACCAAACTTGAAATATTGGGCTTGAAAAAACCATTCCCTGCAATCATACAACCCATTCCAATATAAAATAAGGGCATGGCGAGTCCTGCATTTTCATAAAAATGTCCACAAAAGAATAGTACAAACTCCCCAATGGCCATCACCAAGCCCCCTGCAATGATAGATCGGTTATTGCCCCAATACCTGTCGGCGATATAACCCCCTAAAAGCGGTGTTATATAAATCAATCCTGTATAACTACCATATACTTGTGAGGCAAAAACTTTATCAAATAACAAGGCCTTGGTTAAAAACAAAACCAAAATAGCACGCATGCCATAGTAATTAAAGCGCTCCCACATTTCAGTGGCAAACAATACATATAATCCTTTGGGGTGTTTTTGAGTGGTGGCCGACATAGTATGTGGTTATTTAATTGACCCAAATTAATAAAATCCATTCAATAAATTTTACTTTCGTGCTTCAAACCCAGATATATGAATATTTTGATCATTGGAAGTGGTGGTAGAGAAAATGCTTTAGCTTGGAAAATGGCGCAAAGCCACCAATCTGATGAACTATACATTGCCCCTGGAAACCCTGGTACTGCTGCATTTGGAACCAATGTGCCCATTGATGTGAATGATTTTGCTGCGCTGAAAGCATTGGCCCTCGAAAAAAATATTGAACTCATTGTGGTGGGTCCTGAAGAACCCTTGGTCAATGGGATTTATGATTTTTTTAATGAAGACCCTGCTACAGCCTCCATCAATGTGATAGGACCCTCTGCCCAAGCAGCACAATTAGAAGGAAGCAAGGCCTTTAGTAAACATTTTATGCAAAGACATAAAATACCAACTGCTAGTTATGCAGAATTTACCCTTGAAAACTATGAACAAGGCCTTGCCTATATAAGCACTCATGCCCTTCCCATTGTATTAAAAGCAGATGGACTAGCAGCGGGCAAAGGAGTCATCATAGCCAACACACACCAAGAAGCATTGACCAGTTATAAAGAAATGCTCAAAGACAAACAGTTTGGCGAAGCCAGCTCAAAACTAGTCATAGAGCAGTTTTTAGAAGGTATTGAAGTAAGTGTATTTGCTTTAACCGATGGCCATCATTACCAGATCATTGGCCATGCCAAGGATTACAAAAGAATTGGAGAAGGTGATACCGGATTGAATACTGGAGGCATGGGCTGTGTAAGCCCCGTGCCTTTTATGGATGAGGCCTTTATGCAAAAAGTAGAATCAACCATTATAGCGCCTACCATCCAAGGTATTAAAGAAGAAGGCCTTGTGTATAAAGGTTTTGTGTTTTTTGGATTGATGAATTGTTGCGGGATTCCTTATGTGATAGAATACAATTGCAGGTTAGGTGACCCTGAAACCGAGGTAATTCTACCAAGATTACAAACCGACTTAGTAAGTCTGCTTGCTGCTACCGACAATGGCACTTTGGAAGATGTGAACATTCAATACCAGGAAGGTGCTTATGCCACCGTTATGGCCGTTAGTGCTGGTTATCCAGGAGCTTATCCAAAGGACTTACCCATCCAAGGTATTGAACTTGCCGCAAGCCTGCCAGAAACTTATGTATTTCAAGCTGGCACTGGCTTTCAAGATAATGAAGTGGTGACCAAAGGTGGTCGAGTTTTAGCAGTCACTGCTACTGGGAGCAGCCTAAAAACAGCCGTCATCAATGCACAAAAGGGCTTGTCTAAGATTCAATTTGAGGGCATGTATTTTAGAAATGATATTGGCTACGAGTTTCCTTAAATTTTTCAAAAAAAAATTATTGATTCATTTGTAAAAAGCTTTGTAGTGTAAGGATTTTAGATGAATTTTGCTACATTCAATCTGAACTATTCAAATACTGATGCACAATGGGCTTATTTAACTTTTTTACACAAGAAATTGCGATGGACTTGGGTACCGCAAATACATTGATCATACACAATGATGAAGTAGTTGTCAACGAGCCTTCCATTATTGCTTTGAATAGAAACAATATGAAAGAGGTTTTGGGTGTGGGTAAGAAAGCTTTGTTGATGCATGAAAAAACACACGAAAGTATTAAAACAGTTCGACCATTAAAGGATGGTGTAATTGCCGATTTCAACGCTGCTGAATTAATGATTCGCGAGTTGATGAAAATGATTTATCCAAAGAAGCCTTTATTTCCTCCTAGTTGGAGAATGGTTATTTGTATTCCTTCTTCCATCACTGAAGTAGAAAAAAGAGCGGTGCGTGATAGTGCAGAGCAAGCAGGCGCTAAAGAAGTATATATGATTCACGAACCTATGGCAGCTGCTTTAGGAATTGGTATTGATGTGGAAGAGCCTGTAGGAAATATGATTATTGATATTGGAGGTGGTACAACAGGTATTACAGTTATTGCACTTGCAGGAATAGTTTGTGATCAAAGTATTCGAATTGCAGGGGATGAATTCACCGCAGATATTATGGAAGCACTAAGACGTTATCATAGTTTATTAATTGGCGAACGTACTGCAGAACAAATTAAAATTCATGTGGGTGCTGCTTTAAAAGATTTAGACAACCCTCCAGATGATATGCCAGTCAACGGTCGTGACTTAGTTACTGGTATTCCAAAACAAATTATGGTTACTTATCAAGAAGTAGCTGAGGCTTTAGATAAGAGTATTTTTAAAATTGAAGAGGCCATTTTAAAGGCCTTGGAAACTACCCCTCCAGAATTAGCTGCAGACATCTATCGTAGAGGTTTGTACATCACAGGTGGCGGTGCATTGTTGCGTGGACTGGATAAAAGATTAAGTCAAAAAATTAAATTACCTGTACACATTGCAGAAGATCCACTTAAAAGTGTAGTGCGCGGAACAGGTATTGCGTTGAAAAATTATCAACGTTTTCCATTTATCATGAGATAGTATCAAATGAAGAATATCATTGGGTTTATTAGACAAAATTTTACTTTCCTAAGTTTCTTGATACTGCAAATTGTATCACTAGTCATGTTGTCTTCCTACAATAAAACTTACGAAACATTTTTTGGGGGCTGGAGCAATCAAGTGACTGGCCAAATCAATAAGCAATACAATGGCTGGTCTTACTTTTTTAATTTAAGAAATACCAACGCACAATTGATTGCAGAAAATGCAATGCTCAGAAATCAATTGGGGCAAAATTTTGTTCCAATTGATACCACAAAAAAAGCAGGTACACTTATTTTGAGAAAAGACAGTCTTGAAAAAACAAGAAAGTTTTTCTACTACCCAGCTAAAGTGGTGGGCAACACTTTTACCCTTCAAAAAAACTATATCATCATTGAAAGAGGTGCTTTGCAGGGCGTAAAAAAAGACATGGCAGCCATCAGTGCAGAAGGCAGTATTGTGGGTGTGGTGGTAGAAGTGAATGACAATTACAGTAAAATAATGAGCTTACTTCACCGTAACAGCAAGGTAAGTGCGATGTTGAAAAAAGACAAGATAGCAGGTAGTATAGAATGGGATGGAGACAACCCCAGTGTACTAGTTTTAAAAAATATCTCCAAGAGTGCCGCCCCTAAAATTGGAGACTCTGTTTTAACCAGCCCTTATTCTTCCAATTTCCCCGCTCAATTAATGATTGGCAGAGTCAGTTCTATTCTCAAAGACCCTTCCAGTAATTACTTGACCTTGAATGTAA
Source organism: Bacteroidota bacterium (assembly GCA_026391155.1). Taxonomy (GTDB): domain Bacteria; phylum Bacteroidota; class Bacteroidia; order Chitinophagales; family Chitinophagaceae; genus Sediminibacterium. The sequence continues at coordinate 76,197 of JAPLEP010000041.1, read as the reverse complement.
AATCAACCACCAATTTTTATAATTTAGAATACATCTATTTGGTAGAAAACAAACGCATGGCCGATCAACAAAACATAGAAAAAAACGAGCCTAACAATGAATAATCTGATCAAATACTTTATTAGGTTTGTTTTGTTTTTATTCCTTCAGGTAGTAATACTGAACGAAGTGCCCCCTTTGCATCAATTCATTACACCTTATTTGTATTTTTTATTTTTGCTATGGCTACCCTTTGGCACCAAAAGAATTACGCTAACCCTACTTGGGTTTTTTACTGGTTATACCTTAGACTTATTCACCAACACCCCAGGCTTGCATGCAGCAGCTTGTACCCTGCTGGGTTATTTTAGACCCACCATATTGAGTTTACTTTTATCTCAAGAAGCTTCTGAAGAATTCAATCGAGAACCTAGTATTGGATCTATGGGTTGGGGACCTTATGCTTTCTATATTATCTCACTTACCTTTATGCATCATTTCTATTTGGTTTTACTAGAATGGCTGCAATTTGGTTCCTTTGGCTATTTCTTAGGCAAAGTAATTTTCACGACTTTAATCAGCGTACTTTTAATTTTCCTATTGGAGCTGGCCATGAATCGAAGAAAAATAAAAAGATAATTCATCGTTATGTACAATTCCAATCGAGGTCGTATCATTCAAATTATTATCGGAATTGTCTTTGCTTTTATTATTGTGCAGTTGATCAGCTTACAAATTTTTTCCTCCAAATATGTATTGGCTGCTAACAACAATGCCATTTTTAGAAAAATAATTTATCCCGACAGAGGCATCATTTTTGATCGTAAAAAAAGAGCTCTGCTTGAAAATACCATTAGTTATGATTTAGTCGTCATCCCCAATGAAGCTAGGGGGGTGGATACCGCTACACTTTGTGCCATTCTTAAAATTGACAAAGAAGCGTATGCCAAAAGAATGATAGAAGTGATTATAAAAAATTCAAGAGTTAAATTAGGAATTTTTGAACCCTTTCTTTCTTCAGAAGTGTATGCACAAATTACAGAGAACTTGTATCGTTTTCCTGGCTTCTCCTTATCTGAAAGATCCATCAGGAACTATCCTTACAATACGGCAGCACATGTTTTGGGTTATGTTGCAGAAGTAGATACAAAATTTTTAGAGAAGCATGCAGAAGAGGGTTATGAGATGGGCGATTATGCAGGCATGACTGGTTTAGAAAAACAATATGAGTCTATCTTAATGGGACAAAGAGGTGTGAAAAGATATCTAAGAGACAACAAAGGAAAAATACAAGGCGCTTTTGAAAAAGGTCAATTTGACACCATGGCTATTGCAGGTAGGAATTTATATACCAGCATGGATGTCGAAGTACAGCAATTGGCTGAAAAATTATTACAACATAAAATAGGAAGTGTAGTGGCATTGAATCCAAAAACAGGAAGCGTCATTGCGATGGCGTCTAGCCCAGGGTATAATCCTAATTTATTAACAGGGAATCAAAGAAGAAAAACTATTGGTCGATTATTAACTGATACAGCCCGTCCTATATACAACCGTGCCATTAAAGGTCAATACCCTCCTGGTTCTACTTTTAAACCTTTGGGCGCTTTGATTGCATTAGATGAAGGATTAATCACGCCTAGTTTTGGTTACAATTGTTTTGGTTTGTATACCTCCTGTGGCGATCCTAGAAAATGTGAGCACCACAATGCAGGCCATGCAGCTAATTTACAATTGGCCTTAGCCAATTCATGTAATTCTTATTTTTTACAAGTCTTTAGAATGGCCATTGACAATCCCAAATACCATGATGCAAAAAAAGGCTATTTGAAATGGAAGCAATACATGAATAGCTTTGGCCTAGGACGAAAATTAGGGATTGACTTGCCTAGTGAAAATAGAGCAAGTATTCCTGATACATCACAATACAATAGAGACTTTGGTGGGGCTAAGTATTGGAATAGTTGTTACATGTTAACTTTAGGTATTGGTCAAGATAGAATGACCGCAACCCCTTTACAATTAGCCAATGCGATGGCCTTTATTGCGAATAAAGGATATTATTATACGCCACATTTTATTGATAGTGTAGAAGAAGAAGATGAATTAGATAAAGAATTATTAGCCAAGTTCCGCGTCAAGCAAGAAGTGACTAAAATACCTACTCAATATTTTGATGTTATCAAAGACGGTATGCATGATGTAACTGTTTATGGTACGGCTGCTTTTATCAAAGTACCGGGCCATGAATTTTGTGCTAAAACTGGTACAGCACAAAACCCGCATGGAAAAAATCACTCCTTATTTGTTTGTTTTGCACCCAAAGACAATCCCAAAATTGCAGTAGCTGTAATTGTAGAGAATGCAGGCTTTGGCGCCACTTGGGCGGGACCTATTGCAGGACTGGTCATGGAGAAGTATTTGAATGATACTTTAACTAAAGAAAGTAAAACCAAGGTGGATTATTTATCCAATGTAGATTTAATGCCATCGGCGATTAAAGACTGGTATATCAGAAACAATAAAACTGAAATGTTAACACCGCTCAATATCAATAACGACGAATTGTCTGATATTTGGGACATGGAAATGATAGCTGAAACAGTCCCCATCCAACTTAAAATGGATACGGTAAAAAAAATAGATAGCTTTCAAAAGAATCAGCCACCCAATGCACCAATTCCTGCTACCAAAAAAAATAAAGAAAGCGCATTGAAGCCTAATCAAAAAAAGAAAAAACTTAGTTCAAAATAAGATGTCAGCAAAAACCAATACCGATTTTTCTAAAGGAACAGACCTAGCAGTGATCGTGCTCTACTTGCTCATGGTATCCTTAGGTGTGCTTTGCATTTTTATGGTAGAATACAATCCAAGCATTAATTGGAGCAATTCTTTTTTAACTGCAAAAACAAATTTTAGCAAACAAATTTATTTTGCCATTTTCTGCGCCTTCATTGCCATTTTTATTTTGCTTTTGGATAGTAAGGTATTTACCGCTTTGGCCAACCTTTCCTATGTAGCAGGCATATTGTTAATGCTGGCTACCTTTGTATTAGGTAAAAATATCAATGGATCAAAAAGCTGGATTCCTATTGCAGGTGGTTTTAATTTACAACCTGCTGAATTGTGTAAAATATTTACCGCGCTATTCATCGCCAAGTATATCTCCAAACCCGAGACCGACTTTAAAAAATTAAAGTCACACTTGATTGCTGGCGCTGCCATTGCGCTGCCCGCTGTATTGTCAATCCTGCAACATGAGATGGGCTTAGCCTTGGTTTATAGTGCTTTTATCTTCGCCATGTATCGAGAAGGGCTTCCTCCAGTCATTTTAGTGGTATTGCTTTCCTTTGCAATTTTAGTCATTGCCACTTTATTGCTTGAGCCAAGCTTGCTGGCCATTATATTAACGGCGATTGCAGGTTTATTTATTTTTTCTATGCTCAAAAAATTTAAAAAAAATAAAAATAAAATTTTGCTCGTTCTAGGAATTTGGGGTATTTGCTTTGGTACAGTTCGCTATGCAGTGCCTTATATTTTCAATCATGTATTTGAATGCTACCAAAGTACTAGGATATACAGCATGGTGGGGAAAGAATATGATTGTTCGCAAAATAAAAAATCAGTTGCTAGCTCCGGCGAGCGACATGGTAAAAAACCAGACGATTACAATGTCAAACAAAGTAAAATTGCCATAGGCTCTGGTGGATTTTGGGGCAGAGGATTTTTAAAAGGCACACAAACCAGGGGCAAATACGTACCCGAACAACATACCGATTTTATTTTTACTTCCTTAGGAGAAGCTTTTGGTTTTGTAGGTACTTTTATTTTTTTAGGCTTGTATTTATTTTTCTTATTCAGGCTAATACGTATTGCCGAAAGACAAAGAAGTGCTTTTTCAAGAGTGTATGCCTACAGTGTGGTGGGAATTTTCTTTTTCCATATTGCTGTCAACATCAGTATGACCATTGGCTTGTTTCCCGTAGTGGGCATTCCTTTGCCTTTGATTAGTTATGGAGGATCTTCCTTATTAACTTTCACCGTACTATTATTTATTTTATTAAGATTAGACGCAGACAGGCAAATGGTGCTTCGTTAATGCTTATTTTTGCTTCATGCGTATTCACCCTTTATCCGAAGGCAGTTTTTTTGTAGACCAGTCCAAAGTCTTTGTACCTTTTGATAGCAGTCATCAACAAGTTGAAAATAGACCCAAGGTGAGTATTTTAGTAGAAGTGCAACCTTTTGTGGTCATTACCGAAAAGGAGATCATTTTATTAGATACGGGATTAGGTTACCATAATAAAGAAGGCATTTTACAAATTCATGCCAATCTGATGACACTTGGGATCAACCCCTCCTCGGTCACCAAAGTTTTTTTAAGTCATTTACATAAAGACCATCTAGGAGCCATTAGTTACTTACATCCCACCCATCAAGAAAGATATATCAGTTTTCCTTATGCGAAATACTATGTACAAAAAAGAAACTTCGACGAAGTCATAGAAAATTCCAAAGACCCCAATGTTAGGACACAGGTGGAAACACTTGCAGGTTTTAGTGGAGTAGAATGGTTGACAGAAGACGAAGGGATCATTGATGAGCTCATTCATTATCAAGTGACTGGGGCCCACAGCCCATTTCATCAAGTCGCCTGGATCAAGGAAAATGGAGAAACCTTATTTTTTGGTGGCGATGTTGCCCCTCAATTACAACAAATGAAATCTAGGTTTGTGGCCAAGTATGATCTAGATGGTAAAAAGTCTATGGAATATAGGCGTGAATGGTGGGAAAGAGGTAGTAAAGAACAATGGACTTTTGCTTTCTACCATGATCTTCAACATCCCACACATCTTCCTGCTAAAGAAATATAAAACGAACATTCATTAGGAATCAATGCTGGTAAGGCTTTCATAAATCAAAACTTTATTTGTAGTACCTTTGGGATGCAAATTATGCCAGTCGCCAACAACAGCTATTCACAACAATTTAGAAGAAATGTATCTGATAAATACATTATCTACAATAGTTTATTTGCAGCATTGCCTTATTCTGGCGTTGCTAATGTGGGCGCTTTGCTTCCTATTCTGTTACAAACCTGTGAGGAAGGATATGCCAAAGGAAAATCACCCAGCGAAATCATCGACTACTTTTTTAGTCGACATACCCAGGTAGAAACAGAAATAGAAAAAATTGATCACTTATTTAAGTATGTACAATACATAGAAAGACAGGTAGTCTTATTTGACGCGATTGAAGATGCTGCCTTTACTTCGGTGAACGACATGGAAGGACCAGGCAGTGTAAAAACTTTATTGAGAGATGCCAACTTTACTGGTAAAAATCAAGCTTTAAAAAACAAACTTGAAAATTTTAAAGCCCGTATAGTTTTAACTGCACACCCCACCCAGTTTTACCCAGCCAATGTATTAGGCATTATCCATGACATGGGGGAAGCCATTGGTAAAAATGATTTTCATACCATCAACCAATACATTCAACAATTGGGCCTAACTCCCTTTTTTAATAAAAAACAGCCCAGTCCTGCAGACGAGGCCTTGAACTTAATGTGGTATTTGGAAAATGTTTTTTATCATGCCATTGGCAATATTTATAGCGGCATTGTGAATGAAGTATTTGACGGTCAATACAGTGGCAATAATCCTTTTATCGAATTAGGCTTTTGGCCAGGTGGTGATAGAGATGGCAATCCTTTTGTGAATGCTGCCACCACCCTCAATGTGGCCAAGGGTTTAAGAAGTAGCATCATTGTTTGTTATTATAGAGATGTAAGAAAATTAAAAAGGAAACTAACTTTTTCAGGTATCGATTTGCTTTTAACGAATCTAGAAGCGAAATTGTATGAAAATGTTTTTAGACCAGATGAAAGCCATCCCATTGAAAAAGAAGAAATCATCGCCAGCTTAGAAGCCATTAGAAAAAAAATTATTGATGAAGACCATTCACTCTATCTTTCAAGATTAGAAAGCCTTTTACATAAAGTGCATTTATTTGGTACCCATTTTGCTTCCTTAGACATTCGTCAAGACAGCAGAATACACCATCAAGTACTAATGACTGTACATGAAACCTTGCTTGCAAAAAATGGCATGGGCTTATTCCCAAAAAATTACGAAAGCTTAACGGCTGCGGATCAAATCAATGCATTAAGTAAGCTTTCAGATCAATTAAATCCAAACGATTTTACTGATACCATCACTAAAGATACTTTAGAAAGCATTTATGCCATTCAACAGGTGCAAGCCATGAATGGAGAAGCGGGATGTCATAGGTATGTAATTAGCAATTGTCAATCAGAAATCAATGTGATGGAATTGTATGCGTTATTTAGATTGTGTGGATGGAACGAAAATTTAGAAAAAGTAGATATAGTTCCTCTTTTTGAAACCATCGATGATTTAACTGCTTCAGAATCCATCATGGATCAATTGTACCAACAGCCTTTGTATGCAAAACATTTAGCGAATAGGAATGGACAGCAACCCGTCATGTTAGGCTTCAGTGATGGTACCAAGGATGGTGGTTATTTGCAAGCCAACTGGAGTATTTATAAAGCAAAAGAAACCCTTACTGCCATTTCAAGAAAGCACCATATCGTAGTTAAATTTTTTGATGGACGTGGTGGCCCACCCTCCAGAGGTGGCGGTAAAACCCATCAATTTTATGCCTCCATGGGCAATCAAATTGAAAATGATGAAATTCAATTGACCATACAAGGACAAACCATCACTTCCAATTTTGGTACCATACAATCAGCCCAATACAATTTAGAACAATTGCTGACTGCTGGTATAAGTAATGAATTGTTTGCGGATACCAAATTGCAATTGTCCGAACAAGACCGATCTATTTTAGAGGAACTAGGCAATATTAGTTATGCCTCGTATCAGCAACTTAAAGAAAATCCTTTGTTCTTGCCTTATTTACAAAAGTATAGTCCCCTAAATTATTACAGCAAAAGCAATATTGCAAGCAGGCCCGCTAAAAGAGGCACTGGCGCTGCTTTAAGTTTTAGTGACTTAAGGGCTATTCCCTTTGTAGGTAGTTGGAGCCAGTTGAAACAAAATGTGCCAGGTTTTTATGGTGTGGGCACAGCCTTACAAGTATTGAAAGAAAAAGGTTTATGGAATGAAGTGCAATCCCTATTCAACAATATTTCATTTTTTAGAACTTTAATCGACAACAGTATGATGAGCATGGTGAAGTCTAATTTTGCCATCACTAAATACATCGAATCTGATATTACATTTAATCCCATTTGGCATACCATCAAAGAAGAATTTAAATTGACTACTCAGTTGTATTTAGAATTAAGTAACGCCAAAAGTTTAATGGAGGCAGACACGGTGTCTAAGCATTCTATTTTATTAAGAGACCGCATTGTGCTGCCCTTATTAACCATTCAACAATATACTTTGTGTAAAGTTCAATCGCCTGTTTTGGAGACCAACTTGTTGGCTGCTTATGAAAAACTATTGACTAGAACCATGTTTGGGGTCATTAATGCAGCAAGAAACTCTGCTTAATTTAAACAGCTCCTTTATTGTCTTTCCATTGCCACAAATGCAAGCAGGCGTAGGTTTTAAAAGGCGCCCAAGCAGCTGCCTTTTTTAGCATTTTTGTTTGTAATTCTTTCTTCGATGTATATTTTATTTTATACAAACCAATCATGGCTTGCTGTATGCCTAAGTCGTCCACGGCAAAAACATTTTCATGCCCTAAACTAAACATCAACAACATTTCTACCGTCCAGCTACCTACTCCCTTGATTTGGGTCAACAAGGCAATCACCGCTTCAGGCTCCATCATGTACAATTGCTTGTCTGTGATCTTTTGTTCTATAAAAAATCTTGCTACGTTTTGAACATAGTTTACTTTAGAACTACTTAACCCAATACTGCGTAAGGTTTCCAATGGAGTATCAATGACTTCTTGCATGCTTGGTTCATTACCATGGTACAAATCCAAAAAACGTAAAAAAATAATCTTAGCTACCTTGGTGTTTAATTGCTGACTGATAATACTTGCGATCAGCCTAACCCCTGTGTTTTTTCTTTTCTTTAAAGTATAGGGCTTGGCCTTTAAAAGCGGTGCAAATTTTAGATCCTTTTTTAAATGTTGCTGATAAATCATGGCTGTAAATTAAGGGGTTTTTATTTATTTGTCTTAACTTTTCAATACCATTAATTACTGTTTAAACTAAATTTTATGAAAAAATATTTTCTACTCATGACTGTCTTATTAAGTACAGGCCTTTTCGCTCAAAATAAAGAGGAACTAGCCATTCGTGAAATTCTATCCAATCAAACCAAGGCTTGGAATAAGGGTGATCTAAAATCTTTTATGGTTGGCTATTGGGAAAATGATAGCTTGGTCTATGTGGGCAAGAATGGTCCTAGTTATGGCTATGCAACCACGCTCAATAATTATAAAAAGAATTACCCAGACACCAGCCATATGGGAAAACTTAAATTTGAACTGATTAGTTTTAAACCATTAAATAAGGATCACTATTTTGTTTTAGGTAAGTTTTATTTAACCAGATCGGTAGGCAATGCCAGTGGTTATTTTACGCTTTTGTTTAAAAAAATAAATGGAGTTTGGAAAGCCATTGCGGACCACAGTAGTTAGTCCAACATTCGTTGCTTTAATCTATTTTAATTCCAATGGGATGACGCCATATTTTATATAAAATATAGAGTAGCCCTGCCAAGCTTAGCACTAAAAAAATATAATATACTATATTGCCCAATTGCCAATGATCGCCTAGATAGGCATAGCCCCACATCAAGCCAATAGTGCTATTGAGCATCATCCATAGAACAGTTAGTCCAATGGTACGCATGATGCGATTTAAAAATTGAAGTAATTGTGGTTCCATGAAAAATGATTCTAATTAGTCCAAACTTTGTTTATTGGTGGCCGCCGCTTTTAATAATCGATCAAATTGAGCAGGAGTTAAATCATTATAAAAATAATATACAGGATCTACTTTTACGTTTCTTTTGATCACTTCATAATGGCAATGCGGCCCAGTACTTTTTCCGGTATTACCAATGTACCCAATCACTTCTCCACGTTTAATAGTTTGACCCACTCTCGCTTTAACACGAACCATATGTCCATAGAGGGTTTGATAACCATAGCCATGATTGATGACCACTTTGTTTCCATACCCATCAGTATTGAAGCCAGCAATTTGTACCACCCCATCAGCAGTAGCATAAATAGGCGTTCCTGAAGGTGCAGTAAAATCTAAACCCTGGTGAAAACGAATGTCTTTATACAAAGGATCAATTCTGTAGCCAAAGCTTCCCGCAATTCTATTTAAGTTTTTATTACTCACTGGTTGAATGGAAGGGATGGCTTTTAATAATTTTTCTTTATTTTTTACCATGGAATTTATCTCCACAAAAGACTTGGTTTGATAGGCCATTCTTAAACTCAAATTATTTAATTGCCCGATCATGTTTTTAAGCAATTCAGAATTAGATAAATTTTGAATCAATCGAACTTCCTTTTGTGCCTCCATCTCTTTTACTCTTGCACTGTCTGGAATAGGACTAGACTCAAAAATAGATCGGTAGACTTCGTTGTCTCTATGTTCCAGTTCCGACATCTGTAATTCCAATTGTTTGAGTTGCGCCTCTAGTACACTGTAATTTTCCTTGTAAGTTTGGTTTTGTTGACGCAGCAATTTTTCCTTGGGCGAATCAATGTATTGGAACAAAACCACCACAATAATCACCCCAGTAACAATAGAAGCTGCTACATAGCCAAAAAGCTGCAAAAGCCTTACCCGAAGGGGAACTTCTACCTTTTCAAATCGAAGGGTATGCGTATTAAAGAAGTATTTTATTTTCTTCATCTAAAAGTTCTATTATTTGTCCTAAAAGGCCATAAAAAAGCCCTAAATCCTTACCTTTGAGGTCATTTTAAAAAGCATAACAAATATAGCTTTTAAGACCAACACAGCCTAAAATTAAGCTACATGAGGAAGAGCTCCGAAATAAGACAAGCATTTTTAGATTTTTTCGCATCTAAAGGGCATGCCATTGTCCCTTCTGCACCCATCGTTGTAAAAAATGATCCAACCTTACTTTTTACCAATGCGGGCATGAATCAATTCAAAGATTATTTCTTGGGCAATCAAGTACCTAGTCATACAAGAATAGCAGATACACAAAAATGTTTACGCGTAAGTGGTAAACACAATGACTTGGAAGAAGTGGGTGTGGATACCTATCATCATACGATGTTTGAAATGTTGGGCAACTGGAGCTTTGGTGATTATTTTAAAGGAGAAGCCATTGAATGGAGTTGGGAATTATTAACCAAAGTATATGGCATTGACCCTGCTAAATTATATGTCACTGTTTTTGAAGGGGACGCCTCAGAAAATTTACCGCCTTCTAGTGAAGCTTTATTGCATTGGAAAAAATGGGTCGCTGAGGATAAAATTATTTATGGCAATAAAAAAGATAATTTCTGGGAGATGGGTGATACTGGACCATGTGGCCCTTGTAGTGAAATACATGTAGACATGAGATCCGAAGAAGAGATAGCTAAAATACCTGGTCGTGATTTAGTGAACAAAGATCATCCACAAGTCATTGAGATTTGGAACAATGTATTTATTCAATACAATAGAAAAAAAGATGGAAGTTTAGAAGCGCTTCCAAATAAACATGTAGATACAGGAATGGGGTTTGAAAGATTGGTGCGTGTCATTCAAAATAAAAAAAGCAATTACGATACTGATGTATTTACCGGCACCATTGAAGCAGTAGAAAAAATTACCCATAAAACTTATGATTACAGCGATACAAAAGAAGCGGTTGCTTTTAGAGTTATTGCAGATCATATCAGGGCCATTGCCTTTACCATTGCAGATGGTCAACTCCCAGCAAACACAGGTGCTGGTTATGTAATTAGAAGAATATTAAGAAGAGCAGTGAGGTACTATTATTCTTATTTAGATTATAAGCATCCCTTACTGCATCAGTTAATGCCTAATTTAGCAAAACAATTTGAAAATGTTTTTCCAGAACTAACAGGTCAATTAGATTTTGTTACTAAAGTAGTGAAAGAGGAAGAGGAAGGCTTCTTGCGCACTTTGGAAAAAGGATTGAAGCGCATGGATGATATCATTGCTTCGCATCCTAAACAAGCCGCCATCGAAGGTAAATTGGTCTTTGAATTATTTGATACTTTTGGCTTTCCTGTAGATTTAACAAGATTGATTGCCAGTGAAAATGAATTGCAGGTTGATGAAGCAGGTTTTGAAAAAGAAATGTTGCAACAAAAAAACAGAAGCCGTGCTGCCACCGCCATTGATACAGGAGATTGGGTACAGATAAATCCAGATATTGAAACAAAGTTCATTGGTTATACAGCTACTACCACGAACGCCACCGTCGTCAAATACAGAAAAGTAAAAGCAAAAGGGAAAGAAGCCTATCAATGGGTTTTATCAGAAACTCCTTTTTATGCAGAAAGTGGTGGACAGGTGGGCGATACAGGTAGTTTCCAATTTGAAGATGGCAGTAGTATTGAAGTAACCGATACTAAAAAAGAAAACAATTTATTTATTCATTTCACAGATAACTTACCAAGTAATATTTCTAATAGGGTTAAAGCCAATGTGAATATAGCTAGCAGAAAAGCAACCACCCTTCACCATTCTGCAACACACTTACTACATGCTGCTTTAAGAAATATACTAGGCAAGCATGTAGCACAAAAAGGAAGTCTGGTGAATACTGAACAACTAAGATTCGACTTTTCTCATTTCGCCAAAATGACTGCAGAAGAAATTAGCCAAGTAGAAACCATGGTGAACGCTAAAATAAAAGAAAACATTCCTGTAGTGATTAAGGAAATGAACAAAGAAGAAGCCATTGGACTAGGTGCGATGGCCTTATTTGGAGAAAAATATGGAGATAAAGTGCGTGTGGTGATCATGGATCCAGCTTATTCCATTGAGCTTTGCGGAGGTACCCATGTGGGACATACAGGTGAAATTGAACATTTTATTTTGAAAGCAGAGGCTTCTGTAGCTGCTGGGGTAAGAAGAATAGAAGCGGTGGTAGGTAATGCAGCTCAATTGTATCTGACCCAAATGAATGAAAAATTACACAAGCAAATTATTCAATTGACAGAAGCTTGTGCTACCCTAGCTGAGCAATTGTCCATCAGTTTTCAAGCACCTCAGTGGAATGAATCTAGCAGCGTGGATGTTTTAAATGATACTATTGTTTCTTTACAAGCTAGTCAAAAAGAACTCTCTAAAAAATTAGAAAGCAGAGAAGCTTTGTTAGTGAATGAATTAACTAGCCAATATGCAAGTCAATTTGAAACTATTAATGGGATTGCATTTTTAGGCAAAGAAATACAATTATCAAGCGCCGATAATTTAAAAAAATTAGCAGTGGCCTTGGGCCTAACTCAAAATAATCATTGTATTATACTAACAGCTAAAATTGAATCAAAAGCAGCAGTGGTACTTTCTATTAGTGAATCATTGAGTACTGCTATGCCAGCCACTCAAATCATTAAAGATAAAATTGCACCGCTCATTAAAGGTGGTGGTGGTGGTCAAAAAACATTGGCATCCGCAGGTGGTCAAGACGCTACACAATTAGACAAAGTCATTGAAGTAGTAAAAGGATTACTCTAGTAAATGACAAAAAATGGTACTTTTACATCATGACGCATTCCTCTAAATACGAGGCGGTAATTGGCTTAGAAATTCATGCTCAATTGGCTACCCATACTAAGTTATTCTGTGGCGACTCCACTGCATTTGGCGCTGACCCCAATACGCAAATTAGTCCCATCACCATGGGTCATCCCGGAACTTTGCCAAAGACCAATGAAAAAGCCATTGAGTATGCTATAACCATGGGCCTTGCTTGTGGGTCAATCATTGAACAAAATAATTATTTCGCAAGAAAAAATTATTTCTACCCCGATCTTCCTAAAGGCTATCAAATTTCTCAACATACCACCCCTATCTGTGTAGGTGGTAGCATTACCATTAAAACAGAGGATGGAGAAAAAAGTATTCAATTGAACCGCATTCATTTAGAAGAAGATGCTGGAAAAAGTATTCATGATCTATCTGAAACAGCCACTTATATTGATTTAAACAGAGCTGGCACTCCATTAATTGAATTAGTGACTGAGCCCTGTTTACATTCAGCCGATGAAGCCTTTTTGTTTGTGACCGAAATCAGAAAACTAGTTAGATGGTTGGGTGTATGTGATGGCAATATGGAAGAAGGTAGTTTGAGATGTGATGCCAATATTTCTATTCGATTGAAAGGAGAAGATCGTTTAGGTACTAGAGTAGAAGTAAAGAATTTGAACTCCATACGCAATATTAAAAAAGCGATTGAATATGAAATTGAACGACTGATTGAAATTACTGAAACGGGAGGCACCATTATTCAGCAAACCAGAAGTTTTGATGCCAACAACGATACTACTTTTTCCATCAGAGACAAAGAAGATGCCAATGATTATAGGTATTTCCCGGATCCAGACTTGGCCCCTTTTCATTTGACCAATGAAAATATTGAGGCTTTGCGTGCAAAATTACCCACCTTACCCAATGCTTTACAAAAGCAGTGGAAGACCAATTTCAAATTATCCCACTATGATGTTGAACAATTGAGTGAAAACAAAGAAGAAGCGGCTTATTTTATTCAATTAACAGCACTCAGCAATCATTACAAAGCCATTGTCAACTGGATCTTAGGCCCTATCAGGGCTTATTTGAATGAACCCAATGCCAGTTATGAAAAATTAGTTACTATCCAGCCCTACCTAGTAGAATTAATTGAGTTGGTAGAAACCAATCAACTTAATTTCTCTGTGGCCAGCAATAAAATATTCAAAGAAATCATTGCAGCTCCGCAATCGCCTTTACAATACGCAACTGCACATAATTTATTACAATCCAATTCCGCTGATGAAATTGAAAATTGGGTGAATCAAGTAATAGCCAAACATCCAGAAAAAGTAATCGAATACAAAAAAGGGAAAAAAGGATTGATAGGTTTGTTTGTGGGAGAAGTGAAAAAAATAAGCCAAGGGAAGGCAGATCCAAAATTAAGTACCAGCTTGCTTGAAAAAAAATTAGCAGAATAAAGTATTATAAAAAAAAATTAAACCTAAGTTATGCGCATTAAAATTCTTTCCGCTTTTATATTAAGTAGCCTACTTTTTTGTGTGGGTTGTAAAAACAAATCAAGCGAAATTACTTATTCTGTTACAGGTCAAATTCAACATGCTGGCGCCGTAAAATTATTATTACAAGAAGTGCCTTATGGTGGAAAGCCTATCGTCACCTTGGACTCTGTTAGTTTAGACAAAGACGGAAATTATGCCTTTACTTTTATTGCCAAACAAGAAGGTATCTATCGATTGGCTACAGAGAAAGATTTTGAAGTCATTTTTGTCAATGATGAAGAAAACATTCAAATCAAAGCAGATGTCAACAATTATCAATCCTATACAGTGAAAGGTTCAAAAAATAGCAGCGTCCTGCTAGAATTTTTAAAACAATACCGTAAAAAAGATTCTTCCTTGTTTGCTACATTATACAATTTAGATGCCTTGCAAAAGCAAAATGCCAAGGACAGCAGCATCTTCTGGTTACAAAAACAAAAAAATGCTAAAATTGAAGACTTGAATAATTTTGTTGAAAGTAATATTACCAATTCATCTAGCCCTGCCATTATTTATTATTCCCTTGGCTTAGGCTTGAGATCGATGGAATCTGCTAAAGTATTGGCCTTGGCCAAAGCAGCGGCTGAAAAAACAAAAGCAAATTCCTTGGTAGAATTTGTCGCCTTATTGAGTACACAAGTGCAATCCAATACCCAAACTGGCGCTGGCGCTATTGGCAATACCGCCCCTGAAATAGCCTTAGCCGACCCCAATGGAAAAATCATTTCTTTGTCTAGCCTGCGTGGAAAATATGTATTGGTAGATTTCTGGGCCAGTTGGTGTGGTCCTTGTAGAGGAGAAAATCCAAATGTAGTAGCCGCCTATGAAAAATACAAGAAAAAGAATTTCACCGTATTAGGTGTGTCTCTAGATGACAATAAAAGCAACTGGTTAGAAGCCATTAAAGAGGACAAATTAAGTTGGCAACATATTAGCGATTTAAAAAAATGGGAAAGTATTGTTGTAGGTGCTTATCAAATCGAGGGCATTCCATTCAATGTATTGATTGATCCTAGTGGAAAAATTATTGCTACCGAATTAAGAGGACAAGCTTTGCAAGATACATTGGCTAGTGTATTGCATTAAGGCAAGCAGATAACACGGTAGCCCTGCATTTATTTTTGCTTGATAAATGTTTTTATTAAAGCAGGCAATAAGATCAAATTGGTAAAAGTACTTACCACCAAGGTTAAAGAAGTAAGCCAACCTAGGGCCTTGGTTCCACCAAAATCACTGAAACAAAAAATCACAAAACCTGCTACGAGCACAAGGGAAGTGTAAATAATGCTGATGCCTGTATGTTTAATGGTTTGAATTAAAGTAGCCTTAACGTCATGGTTCAAATTTGGTAATTCTTGTTTGTAATTGATTAAAAAACGAATGGTCACATCTATGGCAATGCCCAAAGCCACGCTAAATACCAATACCGTAGATGGTTTTAAAGAAACGCCCACCCAGCCCATGATGCCTGCAGTAATGAGCAAGGGAACAATATTCGGCACCAAAGAGCACATTAAGATGGGAAAGGACCTAAATAAAAATAACATGCATAAAGCGATCAATAAAAATGCCCAAAATATAGATTCACCTAAACCACGAATGATAAAATTACTTCCTTCTAAAAAAGTAACACTGCTTCCTGTAATTTGAATATTGTATTTGCTACTATCGAAAATAGATTGGGTTGCACTGTCTAATTTCTTTAAAAATGCAGGCAATTGAGCACTGCCAATGTCTTTCATATTTACACTTATCCTAGTTTGACTTTTGTCTTTGTCAATAAACTTGCTCAACAATTGAGCAGGTCCAGTAGCTACCCCATTGGCCACTTGATTGAATTGTAAATAGGGCGCTATAAAGGCCATTTCAGTGGCTGTGGGTACTGCATAAGCCAAACTATCCCCATCATAAAAAGCTTGCTTTGCAAATTTAATTCCATCCAATAAGCCAATGGGCTTGCCCAATTCAGGTTGTTGAATTAAATACAGATTCAATGCTTCAATATCTTCTAATGGATGAATGCTTCTAATTAAACCATTTCTTTTTTTAGTATCAACCACAATCTCCAAAGGCATCACGCCTCCTCCTTCTTGTTCAAACCATTTTAAGTCGGTATACAATTGATCCTTCTTAGGTAAATCATCCACAATAAAGGCTTCTTTTTTGATACGCATCACCCCTAGTACTGCCACTACTAAAAGCGCCAAAGTAATCCCAAAAACCCAACGGGTATGATGAAAGGTCCATTTTTCTATTTTGATCAAAATATTTTCTAAATATTTATTGTCTAAATATTTGACATGTTTGGGCTGAGGTGCTTGTAAATAAGTTAAGACCGGAGGAATAAAAAATAAACTGATAAAAAACAAAGCCATGATGTTTAAACCAGAAACCCATCCAAATTCTTTTAACAACGGACTTTTGGTAAAAGCAAAAACAAAAAAGCCTATGGCCGCCGTAAGGTTGCAAAACAAAGTAACAATGCACATTCTACTCACCATTTGAACAATGGCTTTTTCCTTGTTTTGGGTTTCTTTGTAAGCCGTATGGTATTTATTTAAAAAATAAATACAATTCGGAATGCCAATAACTACAATCAATGGAGGAATTAGTGCAGTCAATAAAGTAATTTTTTGTCCCATCAATACCATGGTACCAAAGCTCCAAATAACCCCCATGATGACCACAGACAAACTTAAAAGGGTGGCAGAAATAGACCTAAAAAACAACAACAACGTTATCGCAGATAACAACAAAGAACCAATCAAAAACCAGAGCATTTCTTTTTTGATTCTATCGGCCAAAATAGTTCTTATATAGGGCAGGCCACTTACATGCACGACCAAGCCTGTTTGATATGTAAACGAGTCTAATTTATTTTTCAACAAAGAGATGATATGTGATCTAGCTCCACTATTGATGGAATCTGGCTTAAAACTAATGGCCATGATGTAGGAATGGCTATTGGGATTGTACAATAAATTTTTATAAAAAGGAAGTTGTTCTAAGCTAGCTTTATTTTTTAATAAAATACTGTCCTTATCATAAGGTGCATTGAAAATTTTACTTGGGATAAATTTAGACTGCACATTGTCTTTGATAATGGTATAGGCATAGGGCATGCTCAATACTTCTGTGGTGCCAGGGATTTCTTTTAAGGTCTGATGTAAATGGTAGGCTGCATTGAATACATTCTTGGTATACATACTATCGGTCTGAAATCCAACCACCACCGTAGTTCCGTCTACACCAAACTTTTTTACAAAATCTTTATAAATAATAAATTTTGGATTGTCTTCTGGAATCGCCTTGGTAAACTCATAACTCAATTTTACCTGAAGCGCAAAATACCCCATGACTATAGTAAGCAGGCCCAATACCAATAAAGAAGCTACTTTGTATTTAAGAATAAATTGACCCAGTTTTTGCCACATAGCATTTTTTTTAAATTATAAAATCCAAACAAAGGCAACTAGCTGCGTGAATAAGCCAATAGCAAATCCTACCATCAATTCGTTTTTTGTATGATCGCTTACCACCATTCTTGCACTCATCACCAATGCAGCAAGTATAATCACAAGCAATATCCAAGCTAAATTATTGACAGGATAATATAAGCCTACCAAAATAACTGCCATGAGTAAGCCACTAATGCCCATGGCATGCAAACTCACTTTCATGAAATTATTGATGGTTAAACCAATGGCAGTGGCTATGAATATGCCAAAATAAAAATATTTTAATGCCAAGGGCTGATCAGTAAAATTTCTACTTAAATAATACATCCACCAATAGAAAAACATGACAATTACATAGGGAATGATTCTTTCTTTTTGGGTACGCAAAAAAATGCTCTCACTAAACTTTAGTCTCCACAATAGAAATACTGCAAATGCGGGGAAAAATGCAGTCAACCAAAATACACTAAATAATTTTAATTTTAATTGCCAGTCTGTAATTCCCGCAAATTCAAAAGGAACCAAATACATCAAATAGATAAAAAAATAAGTCGGGATGAACAAAGGATGAAATACATAGGAAATTGCATTGGCAATGTAGCGAATTGGTTGGGGTGCTTTGTTTTCCATTTAGTAATTTATATTGTTGCTAGAGTTCTTTTCTTAATCTAGCTACTGGAATGTTTAATTGTTCGCGGTATTTGGCCACTGTTCTTCTAGCAATATTATAGCCTTTTTCTTGCAATTGCTCTGTCAATTCATCGTCACTGAAGGGTTTGTGCTTATCTTCCGATTCCAACAATTCCTCTAAAATGGCTTTTACTTCTTTGGTACTCACTTCCTCCCCAGAATCCGTAGTCAAGGATTCACTAAAAAAATATTTTAAAAGAAAAGTGCCAAATTCTGTTTGTACATACTTGCTATTGGCTACTCTACTTACGGTGGATACATCTAGGTTTGTTTTTTCTGCAATGTCTTTCAAAATCATAGGTCTTAACTTAGTCGTATCCCCACTCATAAAAAAGGCTTCTTGATGAATCAAAATGGCATTCATTGTTTTTAATAAGGTCTGTTGTCTTTGCAAAATCATCTCAATGAACCATCTGGCCGAATCAATTTTTTGCTTTAAAAAAAACACGGCCTCTTTTTGGGCTTTATCTTGTTTATTGCCTCTGTCGTATTCTTTCAACATTAATTTGTAATCATCACTAATGACCAAGGGAGGGGCGTTTCTGCTATTTAAGCTCAATTCTAATTTTGAGTTGTTAATCAAAACAGTAAAATCTGGAATGATGTACTTGTCGGCCTCACTCATATGCCCCGTTTCCGCGCCTGGCTTAGGATTCAAGGAAACAATTTGATGCAATACTTTTTTAATTTGTACCTCCTCTAAGTGTAAGCTCTTTTGTATTTTATCGTAATGTTTTCTGGTAAATTCTTCAAAATATTTTTCGATAATCGTGATCGCTAAAATAGTGTCCTCATCGGCCTCTTCCGCTTCTTCTTTTTTTCTTTTTAATTGAAGCAACAAACATTCCTGTAAATTTCTAGCCCCAATACCCGGCGGATCAAACTGTTGTACTTTTAATAAAATAGCTTCGATTTCACTTACCTCTACGTTCAAACTTTGCTTAAAGGCAAGATCATCCGCGATGGATTGTAGGGCTCTTCTTAAATAGCCATCGTCATCCAAACTTCCAATGATTTGTTCAGCAATTTTATAAGCTTGCTCTTCCAATGCCAACATACTCAATTGATCCATCAAAATTTCATGTAAACTCAATTCCGCTTTAATGGGAATTACTTTGTCATTGTCGAGTTCTGGATAATAATCATCCTTGGTTTTATAATTGGCTACCTCATCATCATCAAAATCATAATTACTTAACTCTTCATTACTCATCTCAAATTCATCCACTGGAATAGCTTCTTCCTCTTCTTGATTACCGTCCAATAAATCATCATTCATTTCCTCTACCGATTGCTCCATATCCCCTTCCAATAAATCGGCATTCATTTCCAATGCAGGATTTTCTTCTAATTCTTCTTTAATTCTTTGTTCAATTTGGGCAGTAGGCACTTGCAACAACTTCATTAGTTGAATTTGCTGTGGCGACAACCTTTGTAATTGTCTTTGTTGCAAGGATTGTCCTAATGACATAAACGAATGCTTTTAAGAAAGTGCTTTAAGTAAAACAGATGAAAATAAAGCTCCTTTTTCATGTACTTGTGCTTCAGACCAAGTTAAACTAATGGCAGTGGATATACATCTACTCATGATGGCATCACTTTTTTCAAAGGAGGTGGTATTTAATTGATGCAAGGCCTTTTGTTGCGCTTCATTCAAATTGTTTAAGCTATGTACATTTTTAAGGTGCATCCATTTTTTAATGTAATGCCAATTGTTGGCATACCAATAAAAATTACCTGGCAATATCCCTGCTTCTTTAAATGCAAGTAATACTTTATCCGCATCTGCTTGAGAAGGCAAAAACCAACTCAAGAAACTTCCACTGTCTCCAGCAGGATCTGGAACTGTTCTAAATGTAATCCCTGGTACTTTTTCCAAATAGGATTTTAATATAGATTGATTCTTTTTTTGAATGGTTAAAAATTGATCTAATTTTTTTATCTGTGCTAAACCCACTGCTGCATGCAATTCACTGATTCTAAAATTATAGCCTAAAAATGGATGCAAATCGGCACCTCTATCTACGCCTAAATGATCATGTCCATGATCGGTATAGGCATCTGCCTTAGTATACACATCCACATCATTTGTCATCACCACACCACCTTCTCCACAAGTAATGGTTTTTACAAAATCAAAAGAAAAAGTACCTGCATGTCCAATGGTACCCAATGCTTTTCCTTTATAAGTCCCGCCAATACTTTGACAAGCATCTTCTAATAAAATTAAATGGTGTTCTTTACAAATTGTATGCAATGCATCTAAATCAGCCATGCTTCCACACATATGCACAGGCATCACGCATTTTGTTTTAGGGGTGATAGCGGCCTTCACTGCTGCAGGAGATAAAGTAAGCGAGCTATCGATATCCACTAATACAGGCACCGCCCCCACGCTCAAAATGGCTTCAAAACTTGCCACAAAAGTAAAGGCAGGCATGATTACTTCATCACCAGCGCCAACACCCAATGCAGCCATGGCAGTCGTCAAAGCTGCTGTACCGCTAGAAGTTAACTGCGCATAAGCAGTACCAAATTGAGTACAAATGGCTTTTTCTAGCTCTTTTGATTTCCAAATACCCTTTCTAGGGCCATCAAATCCATAACGCATCAAAATGCCTG
Organism: Bacteroidota bacterium; assembly: GCA_026391155.1. Lineage (GTDB taxonomy): Bacteria > Bacteroidota > Bacteroidia > Chitinophagales > Chitinophagaceae > Sediminibacterium. Next base: position 55,192 of record JAPLEP010000041.1, on the reverse strand, counting down.
TCTCTAGGACCTCATTTACTTCTTTTTTTTCTTCTGCTCCAAAGAATTCAAAACCTGGCATAATTCTTGATTTTTAATGATAAACAAAGGTAGTTTAAAAAACGAAAATTGGGTGTTTTTCAGTAATTTGCGGCCGTAAAAAAACCTAGTGAACTTATGGAATACAGCAAATTGATCTCCGTGTCAGGCAAGTCTGGATTATTTGAATTATTAACCAGCAAAAGCGATGGCGCCATTGCCAAATCTTTAGAAAATGATAGTACTCAATTTATCAGTTCTAGAGCCCATCAGTTCTCTCATTTGGAGAGTATCGAAGTATTTACTACCCGCGAAAACGTATTCTTGGCCGAGGTTTTCCTTGCCATGGGCAAGTCCAAAGAAGCCCTTCCTGATGACAAGGACCCTAAAATGGTACAAGCTTATTTTAAGAAAGTATATGCCAATATGGATTTTGACCGTGTGTACCCTAGCGATATGAAAAAGATGATCAAATGGTTTGCACAATTGCAAAAGCATGAGGTTACTCCAACGCTTCCTGAAGTGGACGACGACGAGGCCGAAACTAAGGCATAGTCTTTCCCAATTATACGCTCAAACTATCTTATATAAAAAACTTACGCTTCTTAGGGTAAGTTTTTTTTTATGCTTAAATTGCAAGAGCAGCCTCCACTTGAGAAATTCATTTGCATTAAAGACAAAAAATGAGAAAACTATTTTTATTGATTTTTATTTTAGCCCTACTTGTTGAAAATGGAATGGCCCAAACTAAACAAGAAAAGAAATGGGTACGCCAACATATGGCTGCGCTTAATTTAAATGAAAAAATTGCGCAATTAATGATCGTAAGAGCACACAGCAATTGGGATGAAAAAAAACGCGATACAATCAGCGAGCTCATCAAAAAATTTAATATTGGCGGACTGTGTTTTTTTCAAGGTGGCCCAATCAGAGAGGCCATGCAAACTAACTATTATCAGTCTATTGCAAAAACGCCCCTATTTATCACCATGGATGCAGAATGGGGCGTGGGCATGCGTTTAGACAGTGTAGATATGTTCCCAAGACAACTTTCTTTAGGGGCCATCCCCTCTTCGGATTTAATTTATCAAATGGGCATAGCCGTTGCAGCTCAATGTAAAAGGCTAGGCATACAAATTAATTATGCGCCAGACATTGACATCAACAATAATCCTTCCAACCCAGTCATTAATGACCGTAGTTTCGGTCAGAATAAAGAAAGAGTTATTCAACATGGCATTGCCTATATGAAAGGATTGCAGGAGAATAATGTCATGGCTACCGCCAAACATTTTCCAGGCCATGGTGATGTAGCAGTTGATTCTCACAATGACTTGCCCATAATTAATAAATCTAGATCGGCCTTAGATGCTTTAGAGTTAGCTCCTTTTCGCGCTTTGATTGCAGCTGGTATAGGATCTGTGATGGTAGGACATTTGTCTGTGCCAAGCATCGACAGCACACCCAAAACGCCTACTTCCTTATCTAGAAAAGCCATTCATGATTTACTAAAAAAAGAATTAGGATTTACGGGTATTGCAGTCACTGATGCATTAGACATGAAAGCGATTGGTAATTATTTTCCCAATGGGGAAGCCAATGTTCAGGCCCTACTGGCTGGGAATGATCTACTTTGTTTACCTGGAGACATTGAGCAATCTATAAAAAAAATAAGAACTGCCATTAGAGAAGGTAGATTAAGTAGAAAAGACATCAAGCAACGCGTTAAAAAAGTGTTGACTGCGAAATACAAATATGGATTGAGCCAATTAATGCCAATTGATACGACCAACCTGCTTTCAGATCTAAATAAATCTGTGGGTAGTATCAAAACACAAATGGCTTTGCAGTCTTTGACTTTTGTCAGGGCCAATGCAAGCCTGCCTTATCTTGATCAAAATAAAAAAATAGCCTACCTGGCCTTAAATCTTGCCGGGCCCAATACACTTACCAAAGCATTAGAAGAAAACTACCAGGCAAAAATATTTTATGTCAACGCTAAAGACAGCAATGACCTGGCTAATTTAAAAACTAGTCTTACCTTATTTGATCAAGTGATTGTTGGACTGCATAATTACAATAGAAGACCTGCCAATTTTTTTGAAATTCCTGCCTCCATCATTAATTTACTCAATGAAACGCAGGACAAACATTGGATTCATTTAATCTTTGGCAACCCTTATGCGGTGGCCAATTTTAAAAGCATCGATAATATTTTATTCGCCTACGAAGACAACCTCTATACACAAAAGGCTGCCCTGCAATGGCTGGAAGGCAAGGTGCAAGCTACTGGCCAGTTGCCCGTCTCTGTGAGTGATAGCTTATTGTTTGGTACTGCCTATAAAAATTCAAACACTACCATTACCAAAGAAAATGTAAATGAAAATAATAAACTACAATTTATTGATTCAATGGTAGTAGATGCCATTGAAAAAAAAGCCATTCCAGGTTGTCAGATATTAGTGGCAAAAAACAATAAAATAATTTTTAATAAAGCCTATGGCCATGTGGCAGGAATCGGTTCTCCTGCAGTTGATCTTGAAACTGTCTACGACCTAGCTTCTGTCACTAAAGTAAGTACCACCACGGTGTCCATTATGAAATTAGTAGCTGAAGGAAAACTAAAATTGGACCATACCATTGGTGATTACCTGCCTTGGGTAAGGGGCAACGAAAAAGAAAAAATTACCATTAAAGATTTACTCTTACATCAAGCTGGACTTTATCCCTATATTAAATTTTATGAATCACTTTTAGAGAAAGACGGACAGTTTAAACCTGGCTTGGTTACTCAAGTAGCGGACAATACACATCATAAAATGATTACACCATCGAAATATTTATTGGACAGCTGGGAGGACAGCATACACAACAAAATTCTTGAAAGCCCCATCAGCATCCCTGGCCAATATGTATACAGCGACAATGATTTTATTTTTTTAGGTTTAATTGTAGAAAAAATTTCCGGTATGCCATTGAATGAGTTTGCTACTCAAAATTTTTATGGCCCACTAGGCATGAAGGCTACTGGATTTTTACCTTTACAGAAAACAAGTATCGAAAAAATTGCTGCAAGTGAATTAGACAATTATTTCAGACATGAATTGATCCAAGGTGCGGTGCATGACGAAGGCGCATCAGTAATGGGCGGCATTGCAGGTCATGCCGGTTTATTTAGCAATACTAGCGACTTAGCAAAAATGTACTTGATGTTGTTGAACCAGGGACAATGGGAAGGACAATCTTATTTTGATACCGCTACGATTAATCTATTTACTAGCTACCAAGCCAACAATAGTCGCAGAGGACTTGGCTTTGATAAGCCAGAAAAAAATAATGCTAGCAGCAAAGATCCATACCCTTGTTTAAGTGCTTCTCCAAGTACTTTCGGACATACAGGATTTACGGGTACCTGTGTTTGGGCTGATCCAGAAAAACAATTGTTGTTTATTTTCTTGTCCAATAGGGTTTATCCCACCAGAGACAGTAAAGTATTCAATGCCTTAAGCTTAAGAACTAAAATACAGGAAAGACTTTATTCTGCTTTAAACTAATAAAATGTCAAGATTCATTTTTATTATTTTTCTTCTTCTCTGTCAATTTGAAAAAATTGAAGCGCAAGATGCATGGGGCACTATTGGTCAATGGAGAGAACAATACAATAATAGAAGTGTTCAAGCACTTATTAAAGGAGATAAAATATATGGAGCTACCGCCAATCAAATCTTTAGTATAGATAGTAAAAAGAAGGTTGAATTGATAGGCAAGTCCGATGGATTAAACGAAATTGGCATTTCAGCCATGGCTTGGGATGATTTGAATCAACAACTAGTGATTGCCTACAAGAACAGCAATATTGACATTATTAAAGGAGACAATATTTACAATATTAATGACATCGTTGTATCCAATTTATATGCCAATAAAAAAATCAATGACATTAAAATATTAAATGGATGGGCACTACTCTCTACCAATTTTGGTATTGTGGTGGTAGACTTAATCAAGCACGAAATTAAAGATACCTGGTTTCCCAATAACAATAGACAGGCCACGGTCACTTATCAAATCGCGCTCACCAAGGACAGCTTGTACGCCCTAACAGAAGAAGGTTTATTGAGCGCTGCGATTAAAAACAATTGGATTGACTTGAATGGTTGGAATGCATTAACCAATTACAATAATTTAGGGCTGACTAAAATAAGCAGCAATGCCAACACCGTTATCGTGTATAACAAGCATTCCTTATTTCAATTGCCCAATACAACAAGCCTTTATACCAACAATGCGACTATCCATCAAGTAAATATAAGTGCCGCCGGAGAAATTTTATTGACCCTCAGTAATACAATTACTGGCGCTGTATTAAAATTAAATGCAGATAAATCCACTGCTGTACTTATCGATTCTACCCAACTCATTTATCCAATAGCCTTCTTGGTAGATCAAAATGAGCTTTGGGTTGCCGACAGTAGTCGTGGACTCTTATTAAAGAATACCTCCAATCAATGGATCACGATAGACGGACCCACAGATTACATTAGAGGAAAAGCCTTCATCAACGAAACAGTTTTGTTGGCCCCCTTCCATGGGAAGGCCAATGGATTTGCTGCTTATACTTCCTCAGGTTGGAAAAACTATACCAAATACAATGCTTCTAATTTACCTAATTGCCTAGCAGCTACGATTGATCCTAAAGACCAAAGCTGGTGGTTGACTTCAAGCACAGGATTGATCCATTTCCAACCAAGTACCATTGCCATTGAATATAGCCTTCCCTCCAATGTGCTAGGCGACTATACGGATATTCAATTTGGCAGCGATGAAAAACTTTGGGTGCTACAAGATCAACAAGGATTATTGCAAAAAAAAGAGAATGGGTGGAACAGCTTTTTGCTACCCAATAGTTTTATAAAAAAAGGCTTGAGCAATATGCTAGTAAGCAAACAAGGTCAAGTATGGATGATTGCACCACAGAACCAAGGCTTGTATCTGTATCAATCTACACAAGTATACAATACAGAATTTTGGAAACAGTTGACAACGGCAAAATCAAATGGCAACTTACCAAGTTCCCATGTAACTAGTTTGCTAGAAGACTTGGAAGGGGCAATATGGGTAGGAACAGACAATGGCATTGGGATTTTTAATTGTGGAGATATTTCAAAAGAAATTTGTGATGCTTACTTGCCTCCTATAAAAAACACCAACGGCTTTGTTGGACTGCTTTTTCAAAAAGAAACAGTGAATTGCATGGCGGTGGATGGGGCCAATAGAAAATGGATAGGTACCAATAATGGCACTTGGTTGTTAAGCGCAGATGGAAGAGAAATTATTGAGCACTTTACAAAAAATAATAGCCCACTACCTAGTGATACTTTATTGCAAATATTGATTGACCCCATTCAAGGAGTTGTTTTCTTTAATACCAACACAGAAATGGTTAGCTACAAAGGCAGTGCTACCGCAGGTGCAAAAACACAAAACGAAATTGCTATTTATCCAAATCCTGTAGGACCTGAATACCATGGCCCCATTGCTTTTAAAGGATTGGTAGAAAATGCCATCGTAAAAATTACAGACTTAAATGGAAGACTGGTATTTGAAACGCGCGCCTTGGGTGGGCAAGCCATTTGGAATGGGAAAACCTATGAAGGTCAAAAAGTAGCTACAGGTATTTATTTGGTAGTAGTAAGAGATGAGGCAGGCAATGAAAAAGGTATAGGGAAATTGGTCATCACCAGTGGTCTTTAAAAAAGTAACTAATTAGTTGGTTGAGCGGTCATATCGAAATTCTTAAAAGACTTAAATTTTAAATACCCTTGATCACCAGCCACTACCCGGTACATAATTTGTCTGACTTTATTGGTAGGTGCTTTTATATTGGTATCCAATTCAAAAACAGGAAACTTTCTAAATAAAATTCCTTCCACTAATTTAAATTCATCTTGTCCTCTGTACCCTTTTCTCATTTCGATGTCATTAGAAATATCTGGAAAATAAATGGGTTCCAATCTTTCATTATTTTTAGAAGAGATGCTAAATACATTGGGTCTATTTTCTTTATCAACTATGTAGATGACAATATCTGGAAAACCGTCATTGTTCAAGTCGTCAATTTCAGCACTCACCACTCTACCCTTAAGTTCTAAATTTACTTCTCTGGCTTCTGTTTTAAAACCGATAGGTCTAACATTTAAATTATTTAAATCTGGCAACCTATTTAGACAATTGATACGGTATCCAGCTTTGCCAATTTTTAAAGTACTGTCATACTTAGCAAATTTTTGGCCATTCCCATAAATGGACAAAAGAAGCAAGCCAAAAAATAAACATTTATGCATATTTAAATTCTTTACTGACCAAAGTTAATAGAATAGTTTTAATTTTCCATTCAAACCAACTGTTCTATGTCCTTCGAAATTCAAGTTGCTCCGCTATTAGATTTTGAAAAGCTGAGCCTGATAGATGCCGAAAATGGCATTCGTGTTGAAATTACTACCAAGGGCGCTCTTTTGAATAGTTGGCAGGTACAAAACAAGGCAGCAAAGATTCAACTCATTGACGGGAATGATTTTAGCAATGGCTGGCTTGCCTTCGAGTCCGCTGGTTTTAAAAGTGCAAAGATGGCTCCTTTTGCTTGCAGATTGGAAAATGGCAACTACACTCACCTTGGGAAAACATGGCGTTTGGATCAATATTATTTAGGGAAACACGCCATACATGGCATTGTCTACAATGCTTTGTATTCCATAGAATCTACACAATCAGATGCGCAAGGTGCTTTTGTTGTATTAAAGCACCATTACCATGGCCATGACAAAGGATACCCCTTCCCATTTAGCGTACAAATTAAATGGCACTTGCATTCGAACAATTTACTCACTGTGGAAACTATCATCACTAATCATGGGGAAGAAGTCATTCCCTTGATGGATGGATGGCATCCTTATTTTACCTTAGGCACTAGCCTTAATGAATGTTGTTTGAGTTTTCAAAATAAAGGAAAAATAGAATTCAATGAGGCACTCCTCCCCACTGGAAACATCGTGGAAGATAAAACATTCGATCATCCAAAAAAATTGAATACAACCGAATTAGACCATTGTTTTGTATTAGATCCAAACCATCAGGAATGTACTTTAGAAAATGAACAAATGAAATTAGTTGTGTGTGCTGGATTGAATTACCCTTACCTGCAATTGTATACGCCACCGCATAGAAAAAGTATCGCGATAGAAAATTTAAGTGGCGTACCTAATTGTTTTAATAATAAAATGGGGCTCCTAGTATTGAAGCACCATGAAAATTTAGTTTTTAAAACCAGCTACCAGTATTTTTTAAAATCATAAATCAATCACTGCAGTAATACTTACTTCAATGTTGACATTTCTTGGTAAAGTTTTCACAGCCACTGTTTCACGCGCTGGAAATTGCCCTGTAAAATAATTGGCATACACTTCATTTACTTGGGCAAACAACTGCATATCACTTAAGAAAATGCTGGTTTTGACTACATGCGCAAAACTTAATTTGGCTTCATCCAAAATAGCTTTGATATTCTCCATCACTTGTCTAGTCTCCGCTTGGATATCTGTTAAAACCAATTCTCCATTGGCGGGGTTAAAAGCAATTTGACCACTTGCAAATAAAAAGCCATTAGCAATAACGGCTTGGCTATAGGGCCCAATAGGTGCAGGCACTTTACTGGATTGAATGATTTCTTTTGGCATAGGATTAAATTAAGATTGCAATTTCTTGTTTTTCTATCAAATCACCACCTATTTTTGTAAAACATTTTAAAATCATGGCGACCCTCTTACACATTGATACAGCTGGTGAAAAAGCCATGATTGCCTTTACGCAAAAGGGAGCCATCCTAGCGAGCAAAGAAAACGCAGTGTCCAATACCCATGCTGCCTTTGTTCAAGCAGGAATTCAGGAATTAGCTGATGCCTATCATATAGCGCTCTCTTCTATAGATGCCATTGTGGTGACCATGGGTCCTGGAAGTTATACTGGCCTTAGAGTAGGATTGGCTTCTGCAAAAGGATTGGCCTATGCCTTAGAAAAACCATTGATCGGTTTGTCCACCTTGGCCTTGTTGGCCAATGCGGCTAAAAGAAGCCCTGAATTTTCTAATCTAAAGAATTTGCAAATTTTCACGATGATTGATGCCAAAAGAATGGAAGTGTTTGGAGCAGTTTTCAATCAAGCTCAAGTCATTTCCTTGGAAGAACAGGCCATCGAATTGAGTAAAGATTATTTAGAGCAATTAATAAAAAAAGGCCCAGTCTTATGTATCGGCAATGGCGCTGCAAAGGTAAAAACCCTATTCATCCATCCCTCCCTCTACTTTAGCGATCTTTCTTATAACTTAATGGATTTCATTGAATTAGCAGAAGCCAAGCTTAAAGCAGAAAATTTTGAAGACATTGCATATTCCAGCCCATCCTATTTGAAAGAATTTTATCAAAAGAAGGCTTAGTAAAGGGCGAAAAATAGGATGAGCGGTTTAAACTTAATTTGTAGAAGCTAATCTAAGTAATTGTAAATTTTCATGCACAAAGCCCAACTCTTTAACAATTTATATATTATTAAAAAAGTAAGTACAAAGAAATTTTAGTAACTTCATGGTGCAATTTTAGTTCTTAAACCCCCCTTAGTTATTATTGTCATGAACCAATCCTTACCCCAATTACAATTAGCCAACGGAGCTAACCCATTGAAAGTAGATTTATTACACAGTAAAAAAGCAGCGATGATTTTACGTGCATTGAATCACAAATTGCGTCAACAAATTGTTAAGTTAATTGACGAACATCAAAAAGTGACCGTGACTGAAATTTATGTAAAGTTGAGATTAGAACAATCGGTCGCTTCTCAACATCTTGCCATTCTAAGAAGAGCTAGTATCGTATCTACCATTCGTGAAGGAAAATTTATTTTTTACACAGTAGATTACAATCGATTGGACCAAGTAAATAAATTCATTGAACAACTCGTTGGATAAAATGTCTTTATCAATAGAACAATTCCAAGCCATCACTCAAGAGGAGTCTGTTTATATCATTGATACAAGGCCTGCCGATTTATTTGCTGAAGGTTATATTCCCAATGCTTTAAATATTACGCCTGCTACAGTTAAGTATGCCATCGCCATGGGCATACTTAATAAAGAGACCCCCATTGTATTTGTAGTTGAAGACGAATTAGTAGCCGAAACCATGGCCTATTTTACTAAAGCTGAATTCACTCAAATTAAAGGTTATTTAGAAGGTGGTTTTGCCACTTGGTTGGCCAATGAAAAAAAATTTGATTTAATCATTGAAGTAGAAGTAGATGAACTCGCCATGGATATACCCTTTGACGAATATTTAATGGTACTAGATACAAGAGAAGAAAATGTTTTTGACAAACAACATATAAAAAATGCAGTTTCACTTCCTTTGTATGAAATGTCTGATCCTGGCAGCATGTCAGAACTAGACGAACATTTTAACATTTATATTCTTACTGACAATGGTGACAGCAATACTTTAACAGCCAGTTTATTAAAAAAACAAGGCATCCATAACATTAGAATAGTAAAGGGTGGATGGAAGGAATTATTGGAAATAAAAGACAAGTTTAGCTTCGAAACGACCAAGCCAAAACCTGAAGCTGAAGATCCCTTATTAAATTAATACTTTAATGTTTAATGTACGACTAAGTTGCTATGCTTAGCTGCATCATAAGTATACCTCCATCGACGATGTGTCCATAAATAATTAGAAGGGTTTTGCTTAATTTTTTCTTCTAGTACTTTAACAAACAAAGCAGTCAATTGCCCATCTTTAAAATAATTAGGAGAACTGGTCATAAGCTCATATTGAGAATGGTAATAGCCCCTTTTTGTTCTATAAAAGTGAACAAATACTTGTGCCGTATTGTTGAGCTTAGCTCCCTTCTCTGGGCCTTTCACAAAGGGCGTGAGTTGGCCAAAAAAAGGCACCCAGTAGGCAGACAACGGATTACCTGGATTCTGATCCGCAGCCAATGCCATAGCGTAACGCCCCTTAGTGGCAAACTGTTGAAACTGTGCACGAAAATTGGTCGCAGGAATCATGATGCTACCATATCTTTTTCTTAAACCCAATATCATTTTGTTGAAATGCGGGTTACTCAATGGCATGTAGACACCAATGAATGGATATTCGCCATACTTTGCTGCTCCCCAATTCGCAAATTCCCAATTAAAAAAATGTCCTGCCATAATTTGTACATTTTGTCCTGTCTTGTACAATTGGGTCAATACCTCTGCATTAGAGGTAAATCTTTTATTGAAGGTATTATCCGACATGGACAACAACTTAAAAGTTTCTATAAAGGAATCAGTGAATTGTTGGTAAAATTCATTGGCAATTTTACTTCTTTCTTGTTTGGTTTTATGGGGAAATGCAATGGCTAAATTTTGTTGTACCACTTCTACTCTATACTTGATTACCCTTTGAAGGATAAAGGCAACAAAATCACTTAACCAATACATGATGCGCCAAGGGAGCAAAGAAAATAAATAACAAAAACTATAAATGATAAAATACATGTACTAATTTAAAAAAGTAAATTATAGAGGCGCTATCCAAGCACCATGTTCTTTTAACAATTGAATCAATTCATCCACTGCAACAGCACTATCGATATTTCTTTTCATTACTTCCTTGCCCTTGTACAAAGTAATCTTACCTATTCCACTTCCCACATAACCAAAATCGGCATCTGCCATTTCTCCCGGCCCATTGACGATACAACCCATGATGGCGATTTTTAAACCTTTCAAATGGCTGGTCACACTTCTAATTTTAGCCGTGGTTTCTTGTAATTCAAATAAGGTTCTGCCACAACTAGGACATGAGATGTATTCGGTTTTTGAAATTCTAGTTCTAGTCGCTTGCAAGATGCCAAAAGCAGTGGTATTCAAAAACTGTTCCATGGAATGATTGCTAAAATAATTTCGGCCTGAAACTTTACCTCCCTCCATTGTCAATGCAAAGTCGGCATATATTTTTTCGTTCACCCCCAAAAACAAGCCATCGCCCATACCGTCTAATAAAAGCGCTCCTGTTTCTGTGGCAAAATGAATCAAATGCTGGTCGGCACTAGACCAAGCACTCTCTGTCATTAAAATAACTGGATTTTTAATATTCAGCTCCATCATGCGCACCACCATCCTGCGTACTGCAGGCATGGCATGTGCCAAAGGACTACTTAAACAAAAAACAACCGATTTGTCTTGGGCAATTTCCAATAATTGTTCTTCTCTGATGCCACTTTTAAACCCATAACAGTCCAACAAAACAAAATTGATAAATGCACTTTTGCGTGTGGCTTTCAAGTATTCTTTATAATCAAAAATTGGTAGGTACTTTGTTCTGTCAGTTACCGTCTCCCATAATTCAGGCTTGGTAATCACTCTTAATGTACCAGGTAAATCAAAATTCAATAAAGCATTTTCTATATAAATAAAATCTGCAGCTGCATCTGAAATAGTCCATTTATCAGTCACCGAATCATATTGATAACCAATGTCCACTAAATCATCAGCGGTGATGGTTAATCTGTGTCTATAATCTGCCACCACCACCGGTACTGATTTTCCACCAATGGTTTGACTTGAAATGGTATTTCTTCTTTTGTATTCGAAAGGATTATAGCTTAGTTTTTCGATCGATGGAATGTGTTGTATCCCTTTCAATCGATTGGCAGGATATCTTTTTACTAAATCCTTACAAACAGGAATTTCTAATTCAGGATCTTCCGTCAAACTAACACGAATGGTATCGCCGATACCATCTTCTAATAATGTACCAATACCAATGGCACTTTTAATACGACCATCTTCCCCATCACCCGCTTCGGTTACACCCAAATGCAATGGATAAATTTCATTGAATTCGTTTTGCATTTGTTGAATCAACAATCGATAGGCTTGTACCATCACCAAGGGATTGCTTGATTTCATGCTTAGGATGATTTGATGGTAATCCAAGCTTCTTGCAATACGTAAAAATTCCATCGCACTTTCTACCATGCCCATGGCCGTATCTCCATACCTACTCATGATGCGATCACTTAAGGATCCATGATTGGTGCCAATGCGCATGGCTGTTCCATGCTTTTTACATATTAAGACCAAAGGAGAAAATCTTTCTCTGATTCTTTCAATTTCTTCTAAGTATTCAGCATCGGTATATTCAATTTGTTCAAATTTCTTTTTGTCTACATAATTGCCTGGATTCACCCTTACTTTTTCAATGATGGTGGCCGCTATTTCAGCAGCATTGGGTGTAAAGTGAATGTCTGCTACAATTGGAGTGTTATACCCTTTGGCACGCAGTGCTGCTTTGATATTGGCTAAATTTTCGGCTTCATTTTTACTCGGCGCAGTGATTCTCACTAATTCAGCCCCTGCTTCAATACAACGAATCACTTGATCCACCGTTTTTTCTGTGTCTAGCGTATCGGTGGTGGTCATGGTTTGCACACGAATGGGATGACCCCCGCCAATGATTAAATCACCCACTTTTACTTCACGGGTAATCAAGCGTTGATAGCTGGTTAAAGAATTACAATATTGTTCCATAATTAGTATACGTAAAGATAAATTATTTTAATCACCCAAAGCTAAACAAATGCATTTGCTAATTTATCTAAGCCCTTGTAAAAAACCTTGTTGCAGTAAAATCTTTTTTAGCAAGGGAACCGAAGATCTAGCTGGGCTAGTATTCGTCGAACCCTGCTTCCTACCTTTAGTATTTAATACAAAGAAATAAATATGTTTGTTCTCTTCTTCAAATCCAAGCACCCAAGAATGATGGCTGGCACTGTCACTAGCTTCTATATAACTTAAGTGATAATTACTATTGTCTTCTTTTGAAATCATTTTTTTGAACAATTCCTGTGAACGTTTCTGAAATGGTAAAGATTTAAAATAAATTCTTTTGATCAGGCCCAATTGTTCATCTGCAGTTATACGCAGGGATTGATCTTTCCAAAATTCATTTAAATTAGCACTCACCACCCCTTTGCCATAATGAATGGAATCAATGGCTTTGATAAGGGCCGCTCTTCCTTGACTTTCCATTAATTTTTGATAATAGGCTACCGAATCTGTGCTTACCCAAGTATTGGGATTTTGATTGATGGTCCCTTTGTCTAAAGCAATTAAACTAGGTAAGATAAAAAATGTATTTAAGGGTGCAATAGCGGAATCCTTGTAAGAAGATAAATTGGCAATGGTAAACTGACCTGATCCATTTTCCAATAAAGCAAAACTTCCTTCAACCCCAGCGCTATCCAAGAGCTTTGCAATAGATGCATCTATTTTTACATTGTTAGGGGAACAGGCAAAAAATAAGGTGGTCAAGGCAAATAATGTGAAAATTTTTGAATTCATACTACTGTTTTAAAGAGGTACAAAATTACCACATAATACCAATAAAAACACCCCCATCTAGATAAATCAGGATGGGGGTGTCGTATCTTTTATATTGGCTTAATCTATGCCTAATAGTTCTACTTCAAAAATCAAAGTGGAACCTGGTCCAATCACTGGTCCAGCGGAACGCTCCCCATAGGCCAATTCTGAAGGTATAAACAATTTCCACTTGCTACCTAAAGTCATTAACTGAAGGCCATCTTGCCAGCCTTTGATCACGCCATTTAAAGGGAAACTAATGGGTTCACCTCTTTGAACGGAACTATCAAATACAGTTCCATCAATTAAAGTGCCATGGTAATGCACTTTTACTTTGCTGTTTAAAGTTGGTTTAGTGGTATCCTGCCCCGCTACAATCACTTGGTATTGTAAGCCAGAGGATAATTTTACGACACCTGGTTTTTTTGCGTTTTCAGCTAAAAAAGCTGCGCCTAATGCACGATTTGCTGTGATTTTTTCTTGACTCATTTTATCTTGGTAGTTTTTAATGCAATTGTCTAATAAGCTGTCTGGGATAGCTGCTTTGGATAAAAAACCTGCTTCCAAACCTTTGTTGAATAGTGCAATGTTGATGTCCTGCAACCCTTGACCTTTCATACTTTGAGCGATTCTGTACCCAAGTGCATAAGAGGCACTGTCTTTGCTATTTTTAATATACAAAGGCGGTGTTGCTGTCATGGCAATTTTAGCATTGCCCACTTTTATTTGTTTTACTGCTGTAGTTTTAGTTTGCGCCATAGCCGTCATGGATACGAAAACAAAACTTAAAATAATTACTGTTTTTTTCATGGTATATTTTTTCTTCTTTAGAGGATCAAAAGTACATTTAGGTTTTCAATTATTGGCTTAAAGTGTCAATAATTCTTTAATTTGTTGCTCTACTTTAACAATTTCCATGGCCGCCACCACTTTTTGCATACTAGCAGCAATTTGAGTGGTACAAAGATTGCCGATGCTTCCCTCATGGGTATGTTTCATTTGTGTAGTATAAGTAAAATTACCGGCTTCTATGGCCAAGCCTACTTGCTTGTAAGCATCCCTAAAAGGCATCCCAGCCAATACCAATTTATTTACTTCTTCTACACTAAATAGATATTGATATTTAGGGTCTTCCAATAAATCTTTTTTCACTTCCATATTTTGAATCATCAAAGAAGCCATTTCGATGCAATGCTTTAATTGGACAAAGGCAGGAAACAAATGTTCTTTCAACAATTGTAAATCACGATGATAGCCAGAAGGCAAGTTGGTCGTCATCATCATTATTTCGTTGGGCAATGCTTTGATTCGATTGCAATGCGCTCTGATTAATTCAAAAACATCAGGGTTTTTTTTATGCGGCATGATACTGGAACCTGTAGTGAATTCTTCTGGAAATTGAATGAACCCAAAATTTTGATTCATGAATAAACAGGCGTCCATACTTAACTTAGACAAGGTATCAGCTACATTGGCCAATGCCATGGCGGTCACTCTTTCTGCTTTACCACGTCCCATTTGCGCATACACTACATTGTAATTGAGGTTTTCAAAACCCAATAATTCTGTGGTTCTTTTTCTATTGATCGGAAAGGAAGAACCATAGCCAGCAGCCGATCCCAAAGGATTTTTATTGACAATCGTATACGCCGCTTGCACCATGGTCATGTCATCCACCAAACTTTCTGCATATGCGCCCAACCATAAACCAAAGGAAGAAGGCATGGCCAACTGCAAATGTGTATAGCCTGGCAATAAATCATTTTTATGTGCTTCACTTTTTTCTTGCAATAAGGTAAAGAAAGATTGAACTGCAGCACTGAGACTTATTAATTCGGCACGAAGAAATAATTTGATGTCTACTAAAACTTGATCATTTCTACTTCTTGCACTATGAATTTTTTTTCCAATATCCCCCAAGCTTTCGGTTAAGCTCAATTCAATTTGAGAATGGATGTCTTCAACCCCTGGGGCTAATTTAAAAGCGCCTGTTTGAATTTTTTGATAGATCTCCACCAAGGCTTTTTTAATTTGTTTTTGTTCTTGTGCCGTAAGCAAACCAACCTCAGACAACATCGTCGTATGGGCGATGGATCCCAACACATCATAGGGGGCCAAATAAGTATCCATGGCTTGATCATTGCCAATGGTAAATTTTTCAACCAGTGCCGAAACATTGCTATTTTTTTGCCAAAGCTTACTCATGGTTAAACATTTTTTCAAGTAATTGAATATAAGTTACAATTCCTTCTTCTATTTCATTCAAGTAAATAAACTCATCTGCTGTATGGCTTCTGGCCGAATCTCCAGGACCCATTTTTAAACTAGGAAAGGGCATTAAGGCTTTATCAGAAGTAGTGACTGAACCATAATAGCCTTTGCCTAATGCAAGGCCTGCTTGAATCAGTGGATGCTCCAAGGAAATCCCGGTAGAGCGCATTCTTACACTTCTTGGCGTCACTGTAGCTTGCACCTGCTGACCAATGGTGGCTATAATTTCTTCTAAAGAATATAATTCATTCACACGTACATCTACCACCAACCTGCAAGTTGAGGGCACCACATTGTGTTGTTTGTTATCGGTTTCAATTACTGTAACACTCATTTTAACCTTGCCCAATAAAGGAGAAATTTTATCAAATTGATAATTTTTGAACCATTCAATAGCTGGTAATATTTTGTACAAAGCGCTTTCTCCTTCTTCTCTTGCAGCATGGCCAGATTTTCCTGTTGTCACTATATCTAAAACCAATAAGCCTCTTTCCGCAATAGCCATTTCCATTTTGGTAGGCTCGCCTACTATTCCAAAATTAATTTTAGGCAATTGAGGAAGTACTAATTCAATACCATCATGGCCAGAAATTTCTTCTTCTGCAGATGCCACCAAAATAATATTGTAAGGTAAATTTGGTTGGTCATAAAAATATAAAAATACGGCGATTAAACTTACCAAACAGCCCCCAGCATCATTGCTGCCGAGTCCATGCAATTTCCCTTGTGCTTCCGAAGGACTAAATGGATCTAGTGTAAAGTCTTTATTGGGTTTTACTGTATCGTGATGCGAGTTCAATAATAAACTAGGCTTGTTGGTGTCAAAATGTAAATTCTTTGCCCAAATATTATTGTTTATCCTTTCAATTTTTACATTTCGCGCAGTTAAAAATGCAGCAATTTGCGCTGCTGTTTTATCTTCTTCTTTGCTGAAAGAAGGAACAGCGATTAAAATTTTTAATAAATCAATAGCTTCCTTTTGTAGCAGCTTTATGCGCTCCATATGATTATTGTGTTGTGACATTATAATTGGATTGTAGTACCAGCTGTACCATTAATTAATTCATTCAATTTTTCTGCCTTCCCTATGACAACAGAGGCAACACCATTGTCAAGTGCTTGATAGGCGTTATCAATTTTAGGGATCATTCCATCCACTATAATTTTTTGTGCTTTAAGTGCTGCGTAGCTGGGTCGATCTAGGCGCAAAATAACTGAACTGGGCTCATTCACATCTTTTAGCACGCCTTCTTTCTCAAATCCATAAATTAAATGAACTTGGTAGCTAGCTGCCAATGCAGTGGCTAAGCTTTGTGCAATGGTATCAGCATTAGTATTGAGTAATTGCCCTCTGCCATCATGCGTGATAGGTGCAATCACCAATCTTCTATTTTTTGAAAGCAATTCAATCAATAAATTGGTATTGATTTGATCTATATCTCCTACAAAACCAAAATCAATGGCTGCATTGATTCTTTGATGTGCTTGTATTAAGTTCCCATCTACTCCAGATAAACCAATCGCATCCAAGCCTGCTGCTTGTAATTGTGCAACAATATTTTTATTGATATAGCCAGCATAGACCATGGTGACTATTTTCAAGCTAGCTTCATCAGTTACTCTTCTGCCTTCAATCATTGTTTGTTCAAGCCCCATTGATTCAGCCATAGAAGTAGCCATTTTGCCCCCACCATGCACTAAAATAGCTTGGCCTTTTACTTGCGCAAAAGCTTGCAAGCAAGTAGTTAACAATGCAGGATTGTCAACAATATTGCCCCCTATTTTAATAACATACAATGATTCCATATTTTACTTAACTATTTTTTAAAATTTCAGCTAAGACTGCTTGCGCTGCCCAAACTCTATTCGAAGCTTCTTGGGTGACCAAACTATTTGGACCATCCAATATCTCATCACTCAATTCTACATTTCTTCTAACGGGTAAACAATGCATAAGTTTGGCATGATTGGTTAACGCTAATTTTTTATTAGTCATCATCCAACCTGCATCAGTGCTTAGTATCTTTCCATATTGTTCATAGCTGCTCCAATTTTTTACATAAACAAAATCTGCCTCTTTCAAGGCTTCGTCTTGGTTATATTCAATAGTAGCCCCTTTAGTAAATTCTGTAGAAAGTGCATAAGCTTCCGGATGTGTAATCACAAAATTAGCTTCTCCCCATGCCCCCATCCATTCACTAAAACTATTGGCCACACATTGCGGAATAGATTTAATATGTGGGGCCCAGGTTAAAACTATTTTAGGTTTTTTATTTTTAAAATTGGTATTTGATGCCATCGATTCTTGAATAGTAATAATATCTGTCAAGGATTGAAGTGGGTGTAAAGTAGCCGACTCCAAGCTAACAATAGGTATGCCCGCATACTTAATAAATTGATTGATGATTTTTTCACTGTAGTCTATTTCTTTATCTACTAAGCCAGGAAAAGTACGAATACAGAGTATATCAAAATAATTACCCAAAACGGGTGCCGCATCTTTAATGTGTTCTACCGTAGTTCCATTCATCACCGCGCCTTCTGCAAATTCCAATGCCCAGCCTTCTTTGTCTACATTAAACACAATAGGTTCCATGCCTAAATTTTGTGCCGCCACTTGAGTACTTAATCTAGTTCTTAAACTTGGGTTTAAAAACAAAAGTCCAATGCGTTTATTGGCCCCTAAATGCTTGTCCAAAAAAGGTTGCGCCTTGTAGGCCAATGCTTGTTTGACCAAGGCATTAATATTGGACACATCATTTACTGAAATAAATTGTTTCATAAATTTAAGCAGGGGTTTGTTTCAAATGTTGAATGGCAATATTCAATCTGTTTAAAAATAAATCAATGTCTTGTTTGGTAATGGCTAAAGAAGGTAATAGTCTTATAACATTGGGCTTAGCCTCTCCTGTAAACACTTTCATTTCATTCAACAATACTTTACGAATCTCTTCTAGTCCAGCTTCCATTTCAAAACCAATCATCAAGCCGCGACCTCTCACTGTTTTAACGCCAGGGGTATTTTCTAAAGCATGTATTAAATAAGCGCCATTTTCTGCAGCCGCTTGAATTAAGTTCTCTTTTTGAATTACTTCAATCACGGCCAGTGCAGCAGCACAAGCCAATGGATTGCCGCCAAAAGTTGTACCCAACAAACCAAACTTTGCTTGAATATGTGGAGCAATCAAAATAGCCCCTATAGGAAATCCATTGCCCATACCCTTGGCCATGGAATAAATATCTGCATCCACCCCTGCTATATCATGTGCAAAAAATTGTCCAGAACGGCCATAACCACATTGCACACTATCAGCAATATAAACCGCACCTGCACCATCACAATGTTTTCTTATGGCTTGTAAAAAAATAGTACTTGCTTCGTAAATACCTGCCACTCCTTGAATACCTTCCACAATCACCGCAGCAATTTCATGCCCCATAGTCGCAAAACAATTTTCCAAAGCCAAAACATCATTCAAAGGCAAGAAAATAATATTGTCGGTCTCATTGACTGGTGCTACAATACTAGGATTATCGGTAGCAGCTACGGCCAAAGAAGTTCGGCCATGAAACGATTTTTTGAAAGCAATTATTTTTTTTCTTCCAGTATGAAAGGAAGCTAGCTTCATTGCATTTTCATTGGCTTCCGCACCACTATTACATAAAAACAATTGAAAATCTTTTTTACCACTTAGCTCATTAATCGCAGTAGCCAATTCCTCTTGAATAGGCATCACTACTGAATTGGAATAGAATGCAATGGCATGCAATTGATCTTCGATACGTTTTACCCAATATGGGTGTGTATGACCAATGCTAATGACAGCATGACCCCCATACATGTCCAAGTATTCCTGTCCTTGGTCATCCCAAACACGGCTACCTGCTGCTTTAGTAATTGCAATAGGGTTTAAAGGATATACATTGAATAATGACATGGGTTGATATAAATAAGTTAATTAAAAATAATTGGCTTTTAATTGAAGTCCTGTGGTTTCTTCTTGGCCAAAAATTAAATTCATGTTTTGAACTGCTTGCCCTACTGCCCCTTTTAATAAATTATCCAAAACTGCATGAATGGCAATTTTATCCCCCTGCTGTTCGATATGAATCAAACATTTATTGGTATTCACTACTTGTTTTAAATCGATATTATTTTTACTCACCTGTGTAAATGCAGCATTCGCATAAAAATTTTGATAAGTTTCATACAAGGCTTCCAAGCTCAAATTGCATGATAATACCGAACTTACAAAAATGCCTCTAGTAAAATCTCCTCTCCATGGTACAAAATGAACCGCTGCTTTTTTATTTGTTTGCAATTGATTCAAGCTTTGCCCAATTTCATGGATATGCTGATGTTCTAATGTCTTGTAGGCTTGTATATTATTAGCCCTCCAGCTAAAATGATTGGTGGCTGTTAAACCTTGCCCGGCTCCTGTAGATCCTGTAATACCTGTGGTAAACACATCGGTCAAAGCACCTTGCGCAGCCAAGGGCAATAAACTCAATTGAATAGCAGTTGCAAAACAACCAGGGTTGGCAATATTATTTGCAGCTACAATAGAAGCTTTATTTAACTCAGGCAAACCGTATACAAATTTTCTATTCCCTATCGAGGAATTTTCAGCCAATCTAAAATCCTGAGACAAGTCAATAATTTTTATGCTGGATTTTATTTCATAGGTTGCTAAAAACTTTTTGGCCTCTCCATGTCCCACACATAAAAACAAAACATCCATATTTTGATCTAGTTCACTAGCAAATTTCAAATCAGTTTCGCCCATTAAATCGGTATGCACTTTGCTCAATAATTCTCCTGCATTGCTTGTACTATGCACAAAAGAAATATGGGCATTCGGATGGCGCAACAATACACGCAGCAATTCGCCACCTGTATAACCAGCACCACCCACTATTCCAATTTTTATTTTTTGCATATACTTATTTTTTATTCGCTTCTTTGATCTGATGAAAAATGCTGGTTTGATTGCCAAATATTTTGGTAAAGCCTCTTACATCGGCACCTGTCCAACCGGTATTCATTTCTCCATACTTACCAAACTTTGCACTCATTAAATCGTGATCAGATTCAATACCTATAATTTGAAAACGATATGGATTCAATTGTATAAACACCTCCCCAGTTACTTGTGCTTGTGCACTAATTAAGTAGGCTTCAATATCACGCATCACTGGATCTAATATTTGCCCCTCGTGCAACCAGTTGCCATAAAAAGAAGCCAACTGATCTTTCCAAGACAATTGCCATTTAGTCAATACATGTTTTTCTAAAGCATGGTGTGCTTTTAGAATAACCATGGGTCCAGCCGCTTCAAAACCCACTCTTCCTTTAATCCCAATAATGGTATCACCCACATGAATGTCTCTACCAATACCATAGGCTGATGCAATGGATTGAATGTATTGAATGGCCTCTACAGGATGCCCAAAAGTTTTTTTATTGACTGTTGTAATTTCTCCTTTTTCAAAACCTATCGCTAATTCTTCTGCTTGCCCTTCCTTGGTCATAGGCGTTGGCCATGCCGATTCAGGCAAAATACCTTTGGACTGCAAAGTTTCTTTACCACCCACACTGGTTCCCCACAATCCTTTATTGATAGAATAGGCCGACTTTTCAAAATTCATTTGTACCCCCTTGCCTTTCAAATACTCAATCTCGGCTTCTCTACTTAATTGCAAATCACGAATG
The DNA here is from genome assembly GCA_026391155.1 of Bacteroidota bacterium. Classification (GTDB taxonomy): domain Bacteria; phylum Bacteroidota; class Bacteroidia; order Chitinophagales; family Chitinophagaceae; genus Sediminibacterium. Next base: position 33,734 of record JAPLEP010000041.1, on the reverse strand, counting down.
GGTGTTAAGATTTCAACGCCTGGGATCATGATCTGAAAAATCATATCAAAACGCACTTGGTCATTGCCAGCCCCAGTGCTTCCATGTGCCACTTTATTCGCACCTAATTTTTTTACATGCGCTGCTATATGCAAGGCTTGGCTCAAACGCTCTGCACTTACACTTAATGGATAGGTATTGTTTTTTAAAACATTACCATAAATCAAATATTTAATGATGCTGTCATAATAACCTTTAACTGCATTTACCGTCGTATGTGTTTTCACTCCTAAAACATAGGCATGCACTTCTATTTTTTTTAGTTCTTCTTCGCTAAAGCCCCCTGTATTCACGATCACGCTGTGCACTTCCAATCCTTTATCCTCCGTTAAGTATTTTACACAAAACGTAGTATCTAATCCGCCACTAAAACCTAAAACAATTTTTTCCATAAAATTTATTTTTTTCTAAACCAGTTCAATAATTTGCTTTCTTTTATTTTCATAAAACGCTCATATAAATTAGCATTCTTTGAAAATTCAGCCACTGTTGCTTCAATAGGATGCGCTTGTTTTGGCTCAAAGAGCATTGCAGTACACATACAATTCTTACGCTCTTTACTCATCAGTATTTCATAATTCACACAGCTTTTACAACCTGCCCAAAATTCTTCATCGTCTGTGAGCTCACTATAAGTAACGGGTTCATAGCCTAATTCACTATTTATTTTCATGACCGCTAAACCAGTAGTCAATCCAAAGATTTTTGAATCTGGATATTTTTCTCTTGACAATTGAAAAATGGTTTGTTTGATTTTTTTGGCAATGCCTGTTTTTCTAAAAGCAGGCGCTACAATTAAACCACTATTGGCCACAAACTGTCCATGTTGCCAAGCTTCAATATAACAAAAGCCAACCCAGGTACCCTCTTCGGTATGGGCGATGACTGATTTGCCTTCAATAATTTTTTTGGCTACGTATTCAGGACTACGTTTGGCAATCCCCGTACCACGAGCTTGTGCCGAGGAAGCCATTTCATCTGTAATTGCATCTGCAAAAGAAGCGTCCCCACTATGGGCAACGCGAACTATTATTTTCTGTTCCAATGAGCTTTAAATTTTAAGGAAAAAACAAGGCTGGCGGAAGAAGGTGAGTTTGGTTTTTTTTCCACTGATAGGGGCAAGTGCCAATTGCTCGTCCTATCAGAATCCACGTCGGCAAAAAAATCCGACGTTCAAGGGCAAAGGACTTGGTCCATTCAAAACAGGTACTGGCGCATTGAATGCACTAGCTAGGGTTGTATGTAATTGTACCTGTTTCATTGATATAACTTCTTTTGTATAGGAAGGAGAGCGTAAAAGTATAAAATAAAATAGACAAATGGGGCCAAAGCTCCCCTCAAATTTGCTCTGTTACTGATTATAAATGAAATATGGCCTTAAAAATGAATGCCTGTTAGTTTTTAGATTCCTTATAGATGCGTAAATTTGAATCAAATTAAAATTTATGAAAATCATTTTTAGCAGTGGCTTGGCAGTAATTGTCTTATTGATGCTTGCCTGTGGTCAGACGAATACTAGTACATCAACAACAGACACGAACAAATTAGCCATAGTAGATACCAGCGCTGAAAAATCTTATCCTACCTCTTTAGTGAACAATAAAAAAGATCCAAGTTGCGGCATGCCTGTAACAGCTGGTATCGCAGATACTGCTCATTATGAAAAATATGTCCTAGGTTTTTGTTCTACAGAATGTAAAAATGAATTCCTAAAAAATCCAACAGCGAGTATAGCTGCAGCAGAAATTAAATAACTTTTGTTGCCCTTAGTTTAACTAAACAAATAAGCGATATCATCCTTGGTCAAAGACTTAACAAAGCCTACTTCGTCTGAAATCAATTCTTTGGCCAAATTTCTTTTGCGTTCTTGTAATTTCAAGATTTTATCTTCTACCGTATCATTACAAATCATACGATAAGCAAAAATATTTTTTGTTTGTCCTATTCGATGGGTTCGATCAATGGCTTGTTGTTCCACCGCAGGATTCCACCAAGGATCCACGATGTACACGTAATCGGCAGCGGTTAAATTCAAACCCACACCACCCGCTTTCAATGAAATTAAAAACACCCTACAATTGTCATCGTTTTGGAAACGATCAATAGCGCGTTCTCTTTCTTGTATGGTGCTTCCTCCATCAAAATATTCATAATCAATGCCCAATTTTTTCAATTGTTCTTTGATCAGCGCCAACATGCCTAAGAACTGCGAGAACACCAAGGCCTTATTACCGCCAATGTTTTCAGCTATTTCACGCGTTAGTTCATCTAATTTTACCGATTCGTTGGGATAGGCTTCGTCTTTTAAAATGGCTGGGCTATCACAAATTTGTCTCAACTTCATTAGACCTTGTAAAATAGAAAGCTGTGATTTTTGAATGCCTTTTTCTTCCACCATGCCAATTAATTTATCGCGGTAATCATTTCTGTAGGCCTCGTAAATTTTTCTTTGTGCATCCCCCATTTCACAATACAAAACCATTTCTTGTTTTTCTGGCAAGTCTTTTGCTACTTGTTCTTTGGTTCTTCTTAAGATAAAAGGGAATACAAATTTGCGTAAGTGCTCTTTTTGTTCTTGCTCATCAAATTTATCAATGGGCATAGAAAAATTATGCTTAAAGTATTCTACAGTTCCCAACATACCTGGATTTAAGAAATTCATTTGCGCATAAATATCAAAGGTATTGTTTTGCAAAGGTGTACCACTCAAGCATAATTTATTGGTCGCCTTTAACAAACAAGCCGCCTTCGTTACCTTACTTGCAGGATTTTTAATGGCCTGACTTTCATCCAAGATCACATAATCAAAATTTACTTCTACAAACATTTTAATATCACTTCTTAAAGTACCATAAGTGGTAATAATTACTTCTACTTCTTCTTTTAAAATTATTTGTTTATTCCTTGTTCCTCCATGATGGATATGGTAGGTTAAACTAGGTGTGAATTTTTTTAACTCGTTTTGCCAGTTGTACAACAAAGTGGTTGGACAAACGACCAAGGCCACCAACTTTCCATTTTTTTGTTTCAAATGTTGTAAGAAAGACAAGGTTTGTATGGTTTTACCCAAGCCCATGTCGTCTGCTAAAATGCCACCCCATTGTACATCGTGTAAATAATTCAACCACTGAAAACCACTTATTTGGTAGGGACGTAAAATAGGCATTAAGTGCTCTGGAGGCGTCACATCTGCAATGGCATAACGTTCTCTAATTTTTTCATACTTGCCTTCCAACTGAAAAATTAGCTCTTCCTCATCTCTTTGCTGATACAATTCATCCAATATAGAAAAATGATACTTACTTAATTTTAAATTATCGGCCTTGCCTTCCCCCACTTTAAATAACAAGGAATATTTATTCAACCATTTTTCAGGAAGCACCCCTAAACTTCCATCTTTCAATGGCACAAACTGTTGTTTATTGGACAACATATTTTTAATGTCTTGAACGGATACTTTTTGATCTCCAAAAGAAATTTCTACCTTGGCATCAAACCAGTCGGTATTACTGCTGATGTATAATTTAGTAGAAGGCTTGGCCGTATTGAATTTAAATTGCTTTAAATATTCGGTACCAAATAAAGGGATTTGTTTTTCTCTAAGGGTATCAATAAATAAGAAGAACCAATTGTTTTTTAATACTTCCGCCCCTTTTAATGCAAGCACATTGCCCTCATTCGGACGAATGAAGCCAGAATGTAGTTGCTCAATGATGTTCATCAATTGTCTTTCTGCAGCTAAGTCTCTTTCTAAAATAATAATTTTATCCCCTACTTGCTGAATTACTGAAGGACCATCTTCTTTGTTGACTATAATATCCTTATAAGCAAACATGGGTTCAAAAAATAAGTAATCCCCATTTTCCTTTAACCATATTTGTAATTGAGGCTTTACGCCTTTCAATTTTTCTTGTAGCACATTTTCCAAGGCCACTTGGTACTTTTTAGACAAAGGCAATAAAGTACTTTTTAAATAAGCAGGCCACTTGTCCAATTCAATTTCGTGAAATCCTTTGGGCATGAAATGTTCTACCCAAGACAAATCCTCTCTATTTTTCCAGGTAAAGAATTGATGATGGTATTGAAAAATAAAATTAGACTTGGCATGATTTTCTTCTAATGGAATATTACCCTCAGGTAGGTTGACCCCAGCATAAATTAAATAACACTCCCCTTCTTTCTCTACTTTGAAACTTGGTTGAATGGTATTGAAAACCAATTCAGCTTTTTGCAAATTAGCCGTGGTAAAGGGTTTATTCTGTGGTAAGAAAAAATTAAAAGGATGCTCCGATAAATCTCTCCAAACTTTTTCTAATTTTGGATGGAGGTATTCCTGGATTAATTCTTTGGTTTCATCTGGCAAACTCTCTTCTTCAGAATGCACAATGGTATCCCATATGCCCTGGAAAGGAGAATTTTTATTTAAATACTTAGACATTTCTGCCGTTTGCAATTTCTTAACTAATTGTATTAAAATTTTATCTTCTTCATTGATTAAAGCGGGTACGATAAATTTTGCCAAGTCTAGTTTTTCAACTTTACCAACAAAAGCAGTCCCTTCTTCATTCACTTCGCCCTTGATGACATTAAATACAATGTAAGGATAGGCCGTGGTTTGATGCTGCATTACAATTCCAAAACGCTCCTTGACTACCTGTTTGGTACTAGGTTTTTCTTCCTCTTCTAAATCCCAATCATTGGATTTGGGCCTGTTGATGGTATGGGTAGTATGCGCATTTAATTTTAATACCTTTTCGTCTAATACTTTTAAAAAGGGTTTGCCATCGTGGTAAATGAATTCAAACTTGTCTTCGATATAATCATCTAAAGTATAACCATACAAAGCCAACAATTTGTTTTTCTCTCTGTCCCAATTTCGAATGGTTTCAAAATAATCGGCCCCTTTTAATTGAAACAACTGCAATAATAGGATGGTCTTATGTAAGCAAAGTGGGTATTCAGTTTCCGACAAGCAATCACAAGAAGTATCAAAAAATCTTTCTTCATTTTTTTGAATAATGATATGATTGGTTTTCCCTTTGTCATGAAACTCTGCTACTACTTTTTCATTTTCACTTTCAACAATATATGGCCTAATAGATTTTAAGGTCTCTTCCGCTTTTTCGAAAATGGCCTTAGAACAGAGCATACGAATCATTTTTAGATCCAAGCTCTTTGTTCTTAATAAGGTATGGGTGGTTTTATAGGAGGCTGGTTTGTAATCCAATAAATTCTTGTCTAGTAAATCTTGTACATAAAATAAAGCGGCTGCTTTATGCCTACACACTTCAGACAAATTATATGGACAACCACATCTTAAGGACAAAGTAGCTGCGCTTTTGAAATTCTCAATGGTTACTTTATAATAAGTACTGTATCCATCGTCTTTTACTCTGCAAAAAATGGTGCCGATTAAAGGATCGAATTTTACCAATTCAATATTTTTAAGGGCAAATATTTTCTTACCACGACGAATCACCTCTTCGGTGCCGTAGCTATAAATGTGTTTGACTAAATAGGGTAATGCCATAATGGTACAAAAAGCCCTTAAAAAAGGGCAATTTGCAAATGTAAGGCTTTGCTAGCTAAATAAGTAGTCCTCATGGAATGAATCTGGAAAATAATAAAATCTAGACCTGATTGACAAGCGCTCCCTCCTTAAAAAGGGGTAAAGAAGGGGCTGTATCCCTAGAAATACAATACAACATGTCTGCTTCTAGTCCATAAGCAGCCAATCGATGCCAATGCGTCACAGTTTTGATGTATTCAGGCAATTGATCTTTATGTTGTATATATAGTTGATTGGCCATAAAACTACTGTCACAATGAATCTCAAAATTAGCTTTTACTTCTTCAATAATTGCTCCAGCAAATAAGACGTCTTCAATATTGAATTTGTTTTTCCAACCCGAACAGCCTAAAATGACAGGTGCATTTTGACTTTTAAGAAATTCAACCACCTTGGTCAAATTAGGAAAAGACCCTGTAATGATATTCTTTGCTCCTTGCTTCAAAGCCATGTGCAATAACTTAGTGCCATTGGTGGTAGTAATGACCAAGGTTTTGTTTTCAATAAAAGACCTTGGATATTCCGAAGGCGAATTACCATAAGCTAAGCCTGGAATAATTTTACCATCTCTCTCCCCTGCAGTTATACCGCCAGTTTGTTTTCCAACTTCAATACAAAGTTCCGGTGTATCCACAGGAATCACTTTGTTTGCGCCATTGAACAAAGCTGTGGCAATAGTAGAAGTAGCCCTAAAAACATCTATAATTACGACCACGCTATCTTTAATTTCATAAAGGTCTAATAGCTGAGGAGTAAGTACGGTATGTAAAGAAAGTTTTGTCTTTGCTGCATTTGTCATAATGCACAAAGATACAAAACACTCATTTTTAAACTAATTCTTTTGTTAGCGCGGCCTTTTTAGATAAAATCAAAATTTCCGAAACCACAATATCGGTACTTACCCTTTTTACCGCATTTTTATCGGTATAAGCTTTGGTAAGCAAACGCCCTTCCACCGCCACTTCAATCCCTTTAAGTAAATATTTTTCGGCATAGTTGGCTAGTTTTGCCCAAGCCACTAAATTAAACCACTGCGTTTCCTCTACCCATTCCCCATTGGCATTTTTGTAACGATCATTCACAGCCAAACGCATATTGGCCAGCTTTTTGTCTTCTTTAAAATTTTTGATTTCTGGATCGGCACCTAAATGACCAATCAATTGTACTTTGTTTTTAATTGCTTTCATAAAAATGTATTTGTTAAGCAACAAAATTGCAATTCCTATGCGAAGCAAAAACAAGTATTTATCTTCAAAAAAACAGGTACAAATACACCTTACTTAAAAGGGAACTTCACCACCTGCGCTTTTACCAAGGTATTGCGAATGTCAATGTAAATAAAGGTTCCAGGCTTGGCATGATCAGTAGCTACATAACCCATACCTATAGCTTTGCCTAAACTTGGCGCTTGTGTTCCAGAAGTAACAGAACCAATTAAATTACCTGCTTCATCTTTAATTTCATAATAATGTCTTGGAATACCACGATCAATCATTTCAAAACCCACTAATTTTTTTTCCACCCCATTGGCTTTTTGTTCAGCCAATGAACTACTATTAGTAAATGGTTTGGTGAACTTAGTAATCCAACCCAGGCCAGCTTCTATAGGACTGGTGGTATCATCAATATCATTGCCGTATAAACAAAAGCCCATTTCTAAACGCAATGTATCTCTTGCACCTAAACCAATGGCTTGAATACCATAAGTAGCACCCGCTTCAAAAATTGCCTCCCAAACTTTATTGGCATTGTCATTGATGTCTTCAAAATAAATTTCTACGCCTCCTGCCCCGGTATACCCTGTGGCACTAATGAGTACATTGTCAATACCCAACAACTCTCCTTTTACAAAACTATAATAAGGCAAATGAATCAAATCCATTTTGGTCAATTGCTGAATGAGTTCAGTGGCTTTAGGACCTTGCACTGCCAACAAAGCGGTCTTGGCACTTATATTATGCATCTCCACCCCTTGTGTATTGTGCTCAGTAATCCAGTTCCAATCTTTTTCGATATTGGAGGCATTCACTACCAACATGTACACTTTATTTTTTTCTACACAATAGACCAATAAATCATCCACTATACCGCCTTTGGCATTAGGCAAACAACTATACTGTGCTTTGCCATCTTCCAATACAGAAGCATCATTGGAACATACGCTTTGAATCAAGTCCAAGGCATGCGGGCCTCTTAAAATAAATTCACCCATATGACTTACATCAAATACGCCCACTTTATTTCTTACCACTGCATGTTCATCGTTGATACCAGTATAACTGATGGGCATATTGTAACCTGCAAAGGGTGCCATCTTCGCCCCTAATGCGAGATGTTTATGGGTAAAGGGCGTGTTTAAAATTTCGCTCATGGAATAAATTATTTGCACGAAGATAAACAAAAAGGGTGCTAAATAAAACACCCTTTCTAAACTAGAAAGGGTGTAAAACAAAAATAAAAAACCATATTCAATCATTAATATGAAAATCTGTCTAATACCCAATGCAAGTCGGTTAATCTAGATGCCGCCTTTTTCACTTTATTCAAACTTTTCGCTTCTCCTAGCTCAATATTGGCTGTTTTTTTAGCAGGCTTATCTAATTCTTTTTGCAATTGGAGTCTTTGCTCTTTCAATTCTTTTAATTCTTTTTGTAGCTCAGTGGGATTATCTCCCCCTAATTCATCAGATGAATCATTGGAATCAAAATCATCTGCTCTTTTTATTTTTTCCAAACCAGACTTGGTCATTTTGTATTCCACTCCTTTTTCAAATTGATAAGATTCATTGTCCCAAGGTTCATTCCATTCATCATACCAATTCTCATCAGAAGAGATGCGGTCAATGGTACCCATCCTCATACCCCTTCCATTGATATTCACATTGGTTTGCGACCAGCCTTTATTGGTTATTTTAATACGCTTACCAATAGGCACTGCAATGGTCATAATAATATGCTGGTTTCTGAACTTGTCTATTTTATTAATACCAATGCCCTTGTCTAAATACAAGAGGCTATCTTGTTGGGTGATTTCAAAATTTATTTTACGCGCGAGTTCATTAGCATTTTGAACCGTCTTACCATTACTTAGTTTCACAATTTTGACTTGAAAACTATCATTTAAAGATTGGACAATTCTAATGCGTAAATTTCTTACAAAAACTGTGTCTTCATCAGAGAAGCCCTGAAATGGTTCAATTTGGAACCAATGGTTTTCATAATATTTCATTTTAGGCGCAGCCGTAATTTCTAAAAAATCAAGTTTTGGATTGGTTAAAGCAATACTTTGTTCTGCAGGTACATTATGTCTAGAGAAACTATTGCCTAAACTGCTTCCAAAATAGAAAAGCATTACCCAGCCCACCACCCATAAAGCCCAAAAACTTGACCTCACCCAAACATTTGCTTTTTTTAATCCAGCAATTTTTCTAATAATAGCCGTTACAATGCCAATAATGGGCACCCAGATAAAAAGTAAAATAGCTCCAATCACAGACCAGGTTTGTGCCCCATCTTCTAATAAAAATTTTCTTAAGGGCAATAAGGCAGTTGCCGCAGCGCCTATTCCAAATAAAGCAGCTAATAAAGAAATACCTACAATGGCTAAGATAAAATATACAAAACCTTTAATGCATAGTGTTATAATTCTACCTATGTAATATAAAAATCCTTTTCTCTTTTCTGAAGACCTATAAGTTGCATCATTATTGATTGTGGACGCTGTTCCTTCATGATTAGATTCATTCGCGCCTTTATTTCTATTGTATAAATCACTACCCCAAGATTGGGCTCTTTTACTAAAGCCTTCCATATCATTTTGAATGGTATTCTTAATACTATTCAAATCTACTTTCTCCCCCACCATTTCTAATTTATCCGCGCTGGTTTTAGCTTCAGGCAATACCAACCACAAAACAATATACACAAAAACAGCGCCAGGACTAAATGTAATATCAAATAGATTAGGAAAATCAGGTGCATCCCAGAATTGCAATAAATGCATGTGTTTAAAATTTACCATAAAACGTATAAAAGGTATCAAGAATAAAATTCTTATAATCCATACTTGAATGCCAAAATATTTAGACAAGCCTCCTGCGACGCCTCCAATAATTTTATTATCCAAGTCTCTAAATAATCTTTTACGCACACCGCCCACTTCTTTTACAGAAGAACTTGGCACTGCAATCCATAAAATTAAATAGCCCAGTATATTAACACCAATTAAAAAGAACCAAAGAACTCTTATTAACAAAGGTTCTACACCAAAATAGTTGGCAATACCACTACAAACACCCCCCAATACTTTATTTTGTTCATCACGAAACAATCTTTTAGGTTTTTGTCCTGTTGTATCAAAATTCGAGTAAGACTGGTTGTTTGTATTTTGAGTAGTACTTTGTTGAGATTGACTTCCACTAGCTTCAAAACCATCTTGGGCTTCAAAATCGGCAGGACGACCAATGCTCGCAATAATTAAGTCGATATCGCCCACTGCTATACAAACCGTTCCTTTTTTCAAACGGTCTTCACATAATTCAGCAATACGACATTCAATGTCATTAATAATTTCATCGCGTCCTTCTTCGTTCGCGAAATAAATACGAAGCGATTCTATATATTGTTTCAATGTTTCATACGCCATTTCTTCTATAGGAAGAATGCGACCTTGAAAATTGATATTGATTACTTTATTCATAAAATATTTTTTAAAATGTGTATTTAAGAAACTACTTCTGTGGTAGGTTCTGTAATGTTTGTTCTTGGACTGGTAAGTTGATCCACCGCGGTGGCCATTTCATTCCATGTTTGTAATAAAACGCCAAAGGCTGCTTTTCCTTCTTCTGTCATCACAAAATATTTTCTTGGTGGGCCACTGATACTTTCTACCCATCGATAATTTAAGAGGCCCGCATTTTTTAAACGCGTTAACAAAGGATACAGTGTACCTTCTAGAATATGCAAATTGGCCAGCTTCATTTTCTCAACAATATCACTTGGATAAACCTCCCCTTGTTGAATGATGGACAATATGCAAAACTCCAAAACGCCCTTGCGCATCTGACTTTGTGTGTTTTGAATATCCATAAGAATTGATTTGAAACACAAAACTAGGATTAATTATAGTACTATGCATCACATAGTACTATAATTTTTTTAATATTTTATATAAGTACTTGATAATAAGTAATTTATAAAATTTTTAATTTTATAGGCGTTGTAATAGAAGGATGGATGGTAGTTAAAAAAGACTAATAGACCACTAATTCATAAAAATCGTCCTCATTTAAGTAAGTATTAGCCAGGGCCATAATTTCTTCGGGCTGTAGCGCACGAACCACTTGTATGGTGCGGTAAAAATATTCCTCTGTTAAATCATTCAATAAATAAGATTTCCAACGACTGATGATTTGAAAAGGCCCATCCAAATCGCCCAACAAAGCGCCCAACATATAATTTTTAACCAATTTTAATTCCTCTGGTTCTACTAAAGTTTCTCTTAATATTTTCATTTCCTTGTACACTTCTTCAATAGTGGCTTTACAAACATCTTTGCCCGCATCGGTGCTGACCATCCAAACGCCTGCATGTTTGTAGTTTTGTAAATAACTATGAATGCCATAGGTATAGCCTTTGTCTTCTCTGATATTGCTCATCAATCTTGATCCGAAAAATCCACCAAACAAATTATTCAGCACCTGTGCTGCTGGAAAATCTGGATGATGCCTGGTGATAAAAGGTCGCGCCAAACGTATGGATCCTTGCACCGATGCAGCATCATTCACAATGCTGTACTTTTTTTGCGTCGCAGAAATAACCGGATGTGCCTGTTCTTTAATTTCTTTTTTATTCAAAGGCAACTGTCCAATATGCTTATTGAGTAAGGCTTGTATATTGGTAGGAAATTTTCCGGCAATGAAAATCACACATTTCCCCTGTTGGTAATACTTTTCATAAAAAGCAACCAAGTCTTCTCTATTAATAGCTGTATAATCTTTCTCTACAGAGTATTTTCCATAAGGATGCTGGATACCAAATAAATATTCATCAATCAATCTGTTCGCTATAAAATCACCTTTTTTTAAATTCAATAATAACCTTTGAATTTGATTTTGCTTTAAAATAGCAATTTCTTTTTCAGGAAAATTCGCAGCTGAAACAATCTCTCCCATCAAGGGAATCACTGCTTCAAAATGTTTGGTCAAACAATGCAAAGTCACTGTGGCCGTTTCATTGGTACAGGTTCTATTTAAATGTGCCCCATAAAATTCAAAGGCATCGGTAATTTCAAAAGAAGATTTGGTACTCGTTCCATTTTTCAATAAAAAATTAGTGGCCGCAGCGACCCAATTTTTTTGTTCATAGGTATTGCCTGCATCAAAAACCATATCTACCGATAAGACTTCTTGAGCACCTCCTTCATAGGCATATACTTCTACCCCATTGTCTAGGGCAAATTTTTGATAAGGTTTCAATTGAATGTCAAAATCAATAGCGTCTTTGATCAGCGGTGCTACTATTCTATCTAGGGCCATGATTTAAGATTTACTATAATAATATAAGGTGTTGCGATTTTTGTCTTGGAATATTTGTTGAGCAGTAGCTTGAATCAGAGCGGGTGTTACTTTTTGGTACAAGGACAATTCTTTGTTCATTAAATCGGCATCTCCGAGTAATTCATAATACGCCAAACTATGTGCTCTATTCATAATACTCATGTCCTCAAAACAAATGACGCTTTCTGTTTTATTGATTACTTTTTGCACTTCTTTGGCATCAAGAATATCATGCTTTATTTTTTCTACTTCATCCAACACTGCCTTCTCCGCTACGGTCATACTTATGCCTTTCACTAATTTTCCTTCGATTACCAATAAACCTGGATCAACAGTGCCAAAATGATAACAATCAATGGAAGAAAATATTTGTTTCACTTTAATGAGTTGTTCATACAATCTTGCCGAAGCCCCTCCTCCTAAAACTTCTGTGATTAAATCGGTGGCATGATAGCCTTCATCAAATCTTCCACCCATATGCCAGGTCATCATCAACATATCCAAAGGCACGTCGGCACGAACATCCATGGACCTACTTTTTTCTTGCACTGGCTCTTTGGGTAAATTACGGACATAGGGTGTACCTGCAGGTATGGGGCCAAACCATTTTTGAGCCAATTGCTTTACTTGATCGGTTTGCACATTTCCAGTCACTACTAAGATGGCATTGTTAGGGCGATAAAATTTGAAGAAAAAATCTTTCACATCTTCCATCGTTGCATCTTCTACATGCGCCAAAGAGGCTCCAATGGTCATCCAGCGATAAGGATGTTGGGTATAAGCCAGGCTGCGCATTTTATGCCAAGTATCGCCATATGGTTTATTGATATAATGTTCTTTGAACTCTTCACAAACTACTTTGCGTTGTACTTCTAAACTTTTTTTACTAAAAGCCAAGGACAACATTCGATCGCTTTCTAACCAAAAAGCAGTTTCTATATTTTCGGCTGGAATTTGACAATAATAATTGGTTAAGTCATTAGTGGTATAAGCATTGTTTTCGCCGCCTGCTCTTTGCAAGGGCTCATCATAAACAGGAATATTCACACTGCCGCCAAACATTAAATGCTCAAACAAATGCGCGAAGCCAGTTTTGTTGGGATCTTCATCTTTAGCCCCCACATTGTACAAAACATTCACCACGGCCATTGGGGTACTGGTATCTTGGTGCACCAAAACTTTTAGACCATTGTCTAGTTGAAATTTTTCAAATTGTATCATATAAGACAGTAAAAATACTTAATAACTACAACAGTTCCTTTTCTATTGCCACGAACCTTGTTTTAACCCTTTCGAAACCCGATAAATTCAATTAACTTTGTGGCCATTAATACCTAAGCCATGCAGCTAGCATCCTTATACCAAAGAGCCTTAAATTTTGAACACTTAACGAAGGAAGAAGGTATGTTTTTATTTGAAAACGCACCCCTTACTGAATTAAGTCATATTGCCAATGAGTTAAGAAAAAAACAAGTACCCCATGGAAAGGTAACCTGGCAGATAGATAGAAATTTAAATACCACCAACGTTTGTATTGCGAATTGTAAGTTCTGTAATTTTTATAGAGTGCCGGGACATCCTGAATCTTATATTACAGATATGGACACCTACCGTAAAAAAATTAAAGAAACTATTGAGTGGGGCGGAGATCAATTATTATTACAAGGAGGCCATCATCCAGAATTAGGCTTGGCATTTTATACCGATATATTTAGTCAGATTAAAAAAGAATTTCCGACCATTAAACTACATACACTTGGGCCCCCCGAAATTGCACATATTGCCAAGTTGGAAAAAATGAGTCATACCGATGTATTGAAGGCCTTAGTTGTTGCTGGTATGAATTCACTACCTGGTGCGGGTGCAGAAATTTTAGTAGACCGTGTAAGAAAATTAGTATCCAATGGAAAATGTGGTGCAGACGAATGGTTGGATGTCATGGCTGCAGCACATCAATTAAATATTACAACTAGTGCGACTATGATGTTTGGTCATGTGGAAACCTTAGAAGAAAGATTTATTCACTTAGTGCGTATTCGTGAAGTACAAGATAGAAAACCAAAAGACGCCAAAGGATTTTTAGCCTTTATCCCTTGGACCTTCCAAGATGTAGACACCTTGCTTACTAAAATTAGAGGAGTACATAATTTAACCACTACTGAAGAATATATTCGAATGATTGCCATTAGTAGAATTATGCTGCCTAATATTAAAAATATTCAAGCAAGTTGGTTAACCGTGGGAAAAGCCACCGCACAAGTATGCTTAGAAGCGGGTGCCAACGATTTTGGAAGCATTATGCTAGAAGAAAATGTGGTCAGTGCCGCTGGCGCACCCCATCGCTTTACTTATAAGACGATACAGGAAGCCATCAAGGAAGCTGGTTTTGAGCCTCAGTTAAGAGACCAACAATACGAATGGAGAACCTTACCTGCAGCGATTCAAGAACAAGTAATTAATTATTAGGGTATTCTGTAACTTTTGGGTCCTATCTACGTTTTAAGTATAACCAACTGTCAATTCTAAAGGATGAAGGAGATTGAATTCAATCAATGCGTGGATGAATACGCCAATAGCGTTTACCGATTTATATTAAAAAATATAGGTCATGTTGAAGATGCGCAGGATATTGTTCAAACTGCCTTTGAAAAATTATGGGTGAACCGAAGCAAGGTTGATCCGCTCAAGGCCAAGTCCTATTTATTTACGGTGGCCTATCACCAAATGATAGACCATATTCGAAAAGAAAAAAAAACGACCATTACAGCTAATTACGAGGAGGCAGGGGCAAAAGCGACTTATCAAAAAGATCCTGAATTAAAACAGGTTTTACTCGCAGCCATCAACGAATTGAATCCAACACAAAAAAGTTTGGTGCTTTTAAAAGATTACGAAGGGTATTCCTATCAAGAAATTGGGGAGATCATGAATTTATCTGAGAGTCAAGTAAAAGTATACCTACATCGTGCTAGAATATTTTTAAAAGAAAAATTAGTTCACCTTGAAAAAGTAGCTAGTTAATATGAACATCAACGAAACCAATTACGAAAATTATTTTCTCTTGTACATTGACAAGGAATTAAGCGCAGCAGAAAATGCAGCGGTAGAAAATTTTGTTGTCGCGCATCCAGCTTATGCTGCCGAGTTAGACCAGTTGAAAAAAACCATCCAAGCGCCAGAAAATATCATTTTTGACAACAAGGCCTTATTATACCGCTTACCAGCGATGGAGGCGAGCCTCTCTCCCGATTTTAAAAACAAATTGTACAAAAAGCCAGCAAGGTTATTTAAAATTGAATTTAATAATCGAACAAAAACCGCTTTGCTAAGTGTGGCCGCCCTCTTTGTACTGTTGATTGGATATCGATTCATTGAAACAAATTCGGAGGGCGCCTCTAATTCCATTGTTGCGAATACCGTGAAACCCAATGCGCCTAAATTGTCTAGGATTCTTGTTCCATTAGAAAAAAAGGATCTGCCTGTTTATACTACTGTCAGAAGCGCTCCAAAAAAAATAAACTATAGCTTGAAACTTAAAGAGAATCTAGCGCCTGTAACAACTGCTTTGGCTTCTATAACAATCGAGGAAACAAATAATTTGATGGGACAAGCAATGCCAATTACAAAAGAAGCAACAAGCATACAAGCTAGCGATTTACCCTCTAATGAAATTGCGCAAGTAGCCAATGTACTAGCCACCAATACCACAAGCAAAGAAACCAGCAATGTTACCGAAACCACCACTTATCAAGTAGTAGATACCGATGAGGAAGATAGAAGCATCTACATTGCCAATTTGGAAATTGACGCTTCGGCCCTTAGAGGGATTACAAGAAGATTCAATGCCCTCTTAAAAAGAAATAAAACAGAAAAATAAATATGAAAAAAACATTCACCCTCTTCTCTTTATGCTTTATGAGCATGTCAAGCCTTCAAGGACTTGCGCAAAGCGATAGCTTAAAAACAACTAGTCTAAGTATTACCTCAGCAGCAGATACCATTAAGATTGGAAATATGATTATTATAAAAAATCAGAATGAACAATCTAATTATGATAAAAAAATAGGCAAGACTCATGGTACTATTGCTTTTGGCAATGTCGTGATTGTAAAACCTAATGATGAGCATTATACCGGAAAAAGAACTAAACCCTATGGCACCATTATTAATATTACCGATGGTCGTTTAAAAAAAGATACATTTCTTTCAGTCAACGACGATACCGTAAAAATTGGACGCTACAATATCATCAAAGCTCAGGAATTGGGCAATAAAAAAGATTGGGAAAGCATGATTGATGATGGCGATTTTGACAATACACATATTACCATCGAGCGAAAACCCAAAAGATTAAAAAATGTTTCTACCAAGTGGTTGGAATTTGATTTAGGTTTTGTCAATTGGATAGACAAAACACCACAGATGGCCTACATCGCCATACCTAATACTCAAATGTTAATTGATCCATATCCCTCCGCAACCAATACCAATTTAAAATTAAACAATACCAAGGCAAGCAATGTGAACGTTTGGATTGTTCAACAAAAAACAAGCCTTTACAAGCATTACTTAAATTTAAAATATGGCGTGGGTATAGAAATGTATAATTTTAGATTTGAACAACCCATTAGTTTTGGCAATACCCCAAGCAACTATGTTTATTTAGACAATGTTCATTTTAAAAAAAATAAATTATTTGTGGAGTACTTAACTATCCCTATTCAATTAAACTTGCAGTCCAACCCTGGCAATGATAAAAGCTTTTACGCTAGCCTTGGTATGAGTGCTAGTTATTTGTTGCAATCACATACCAAACAAATAAGCGATGAAAGAGGCAAAAAGAAAGTGGATGGTAATTTTAATTTAAATAATTACAAAATGGCCGCTATTGGCGAATTGGGCATAGGTGGTATCAGATTGTATGGATCATATAGTATGACCAATTTATTTGATAAGAATTTGACTTATTTTGATATGGCTCCCTTCGTCATTGGATTAAGAATTAGTAATTTTTAATTCTATACAATAGCAAATTAAAAAAGCCCCTCCAATTGGAAGGGCTTTTTTAATTTATAAAGACTTAAATTAAATTTTCAGCACCAAAATAAGATTGCAATACCTTTGGAAGCGCAATACCTGCTTCAGTTTGGTAGTTTTCTACAATGGCTGCAAAAATCCTTGGCAAGGCCAGAGAGCTTCCATTTAAGGAATGTGCAAACTGAATTTTTCCAGCCGCGTCTTTAAAACGACATTTCATTCTATAGGTTTGATAAGCTTGAAAATTGGAAACGCTACTTACTTCTAGCCATCTTTCTTGCGCTGCACTATACACTTCAAAATCATAGGTAATCGCAGATGCAAATCCCATATCTCCCCCACATAATCTTAGAATACGGTATTGTAAACCCAGGCTCACTAATAATTTTTCAACGTGTGCGACCATTTCATTTAATACGGCATCACTTTTATCGGGATGTACAATTTGAATAATTTCTACTTTCTCAAATTGATGAACTCTATTTAATCCACGCACGTCTTTTCCAAAACTTCCCGCCTCTCTTCTAAAACAAGGAGAATAGGCTGTCATTTGTAAGGGTAAGTCCGCTTCTTTCAAAACCACCTCTCTATAAATATTGGTCACAGGTACTTCTGCTGTTGGAATTAAATAAAAATTATCTGCAGTGGCATGGTACATCTGTCCTTCTTTATCAGGTAGTTGACCAGTGGCAAAAGCAGAAGCTTCATTCACCATAAACGGAGGTAAATATTCTGTATAGCCTGCTGCAATATTAAAATCTAAAAAATATTGTACTAAGGCTCTTTGAAATTTTGCCCCCTTGCCAATATATAATGGAAAACCGCTACCGGTAATTTTAGCACCGGTTTCAAAATCAACTAAATTGTATTTGCTAATTAAATCCCAATGCGCTTGAGCGCCTGCATATAATTTGGGTGTTTCCCCTGCTTGCTTCACTAGTTCATTCTCTTCAGGGGTTTTCCCTTTGGGCACTAAGTCATGAGGAAGGTTCGGAAATTGAACCAAGGTATTTTGTAAATCTATTTCTACCTGGGCCATCTTTTCTTTCAAAGGCTCCAATTGTTTTTTCCATTCCCCCACCGATGTCTTGGTCGCTTCTGCTTGCGTCTTATCTCCCTTGGCCATCAATACCCCAATTTCCTTGGAGGCAGCGTTCACCTTCGCCTGCGTTTCATCAAAAGCAGCTTGCAATTGCTTTCTTTCATCATCTAAATCAATGACGGTATCCACCAAATCGGGTTGGGCAAAATGCTTAATGGCCAACTTCTGCTTAGCCAGCTCCCTATTTTGACGCAAAAAACTCACTTGTAACATCGGATCAAATTTTAGCAAAGATAATCAAAGCATCCTACTACGCCTAGATATCCCCTACCTTTGCTGGATAAATTGAAAAAGGCAGTATGGGATCGATAAAAGATGATTTTCAGAGCAGGTGGTGGGATTTAGAGAAAAAATTGATGGACCGATTCGGTAAAAAGCCAGATGTGGAATCAATCCTATTCCTTATTGGACTCCAGGAAACAGGATTTTTAGTAGAAAAAATTAGCAAGGAGCAGAAGCAGGACCTCATGCATGTAGCCATTTGCTCCATCCTGGCTGCCAGCGGCTATTACTTATTAGAAGGGCAAGATGAAGAAGGCTGGCCTCACTTTAAGCAATTGAAAGGCCTCCCTACCATGGACTTGATAGAACAAGAAGGATTTTTAAAAGACCATATATTACTCTATTTTGAAAACAATAGCTTCTAGCTCATTGTTTTTTTAGTGTTTTTTATGAATCTTTGCAGCAATAAAAAATAAACTATGCAATTCCCAGCCGACTTACGTTACACCAAGGACCACGAATGGATTAAATTAGAAGGTACCACTGCCACTATTGGCATTACCGATTTCGCACAAGGCGAGCTTGGGGACATTGTCTATATAGATATCAATACCGTGGGTAAACTGCTTTCTGCAGAAGCCGTATTCGGAACAGTAGAAGCCGTAAAAACAGTAAGTGATTTATTTTTACCAGTGGCGGGCACCATTTTAGAAGTAAACCCAGCCTTAACGGCACAACCAGAATTAGTCAACACCGATCCTTATGGTGCAGGCTGGATGGTGAAAGTAACAGTGGTGAATACAGCAGAGGTAGATGCATTGTTGACCAGTGAAGCTTATGCAAAGTTGGTACACTAAACCAACCCTGTCATGAAAAGCTTTATCTGGGTGATGGGAGAAATCTTACTTGTATTTGTTTTATTGAGTTTGCCTGGCAGTAATTTTTCAGCACATCCTGGATGGATGGACATCGTGCATTTTGATAAATTAGTGCACATGGGATTGTTTGCTTCTTTGGCTTTATCCTTTTTTGTTCATTTTGAGCTTTCTAAAAGCAGTTCTTTAAAATCCATAAGAGCAAAAGCATTGACCTTAATCCTATGTACCTTGTATGGTATTGGTATGGAATATTATCAAAAATTTTATGTGCCAACTAGGGGTTTTGAAGTGGCAGATATGTTGGCAGATGCGGTAGGCGCCCTATTGGCATTGCCCTTTTTTATGATGATAAGAAAAAAATATTTTTAGTAGTTTTAGCCAACGAATGGGAATAGAAAAAGACATACAACAAGCAGCCTTTAGAAATGAGTTCCAAAAAATGGGCATCAATCTAATTTATACAGCCAATTGGTTGAATGAAAAGATTGGACAAATCCTTAGTGCAGAAAAAATTACACAACAACAATACAATATTTTAAGAATTTTGCGTGGTTGCGAATGTCCATTGAGTACCTTGAAAATAAGAGAACGCATGTTGGACAAGATGAGCGACACGAGTAGAATTGTAGATAGATTAATTGCCAAAGAATTGGTAGAAAAAACAGCCTGTATCAAAGACAAAAGATTGGTAGACATCACCCTATCCAAAAAAGGAATACAATTGGTGGAGAAATTAGATCAATTCAATGATCAAATAGATGGTATCCTAAAAGGCATCAATGAAAAAGAAGCGGCGAGTCTTAACCAAATTTTAGATAAGTTAAGAGCAGCCAGCATCGAAAAATAATTTAAATTTTATGTTGCGATTTACGCTTGGCTTACTGCTGCTATTAATGGTTCATTCTAGTGAAGCTCAATTAAACTTAGCCGATAAAAATATTTTTGAATTCAGGGGTGTATGGGTTGCTACGGTTGAAAACATAGATTGGCCAAGCAAAAGAGGCTTGAGCAATGAAGATCAAAAAAGAGAATTCATTGCCTTATTGGACCTGCATCAAAAAAATGGGATGAATGCCATCATTATGCAAGTTCGTCCATCAGGGGATGCTATTTATCCCTCTACTTTAGAACCTTGGAGCGAGTATTTAATGGGTAAGCAAGGCCTACCTCCTAGTCCATTTTATGATCCTTTAGAATTTATGGTTCAAGAAACCCACAAAAGAGGGATGGAATTTCATGCCTGGATCAATCCATACAGAGCGGTATTCAATATAAAAAAATCAAGCATTGCACCCAGCCATATTACGCGTTTGCATCCAGAATGGTTCTTAACTTACGGAGATAAAAAATATTTTAATCCAGGCTTACCCCAAGTATGGCAACACACCAATCGTATTGTAAGAGATTTGGTTACTCGATATGACATTGATGCCATTCATATGGATGATTATTTTTACCCTTATAGAATTGCGGGTAAAGAATTTCCTGATGAAAAAACTTATCAGCAAAATAAAAGAGGCTTGTCCAAAGAAGATTGGAGAAGAAGCAATTGTGATACCATTGTCAAACAATTGTATGCGACCATTCACCAAATCAAACCAGCGGTTCAGTTTGGAATAAGCCCCTTTGGTATTTGGCGCAATAAGTCTCAAGATCCTAGAGGCAGCGAAACCAAGGGCGGGCAAACCAATTACGATGATTTATATGCCGATATTTTATTATGGTTAGAAAAAGGATGGGTAGATTATATTGCGCCTCAAATTTATTGGGAACACGGGCATCCATTAGCCAATTACGATACCATTATTGATTGGTGGAACAATCACAGCTTTGGAAAAAATTTATACATTGGTCATGGTATGTACAAAGCAGGGACCAATGCGCCTTGGAGAAATAAAGAGGAAATACCTTATCAAATTAAAAGAGAAAGAGCAATAGAAAATACCAGGGGCAGCATCTATTTTAGCAGTAGTAGTTTTAAAAATAATCCCAACAACTGGAATGATAGCTTGCAACAAAACTATTATCAAAAACCTGCTTTATTACCTACCATCCCTTGGTTGGTACAATATGAAGTTGCCAGCCCTTCAGTAATAAAGCAAAATGAAAACACTTACCAGATTAATCAAAATCAAGGAAAGAGAGTAAAGCAAATAGCTATTTTACAGGGTAGTGAAAAACATTTTACTGTGGCGGCCATTGTATCGGGCGAAACTAAGTTCATTAACTTGAACGCACTTGGCCTGGATAAGAACAATCCAAAACCTTATTGGATTGTTGCTATTGGGAATCAAAATCAATTGAGTAAGCTAGTTCCGCTTTACTAATCGTAGACACGCTTTAACAAAGACTGTTCATTTGTTTTTATGATTAATGGAACATGCTCCACTACCGTCATATCATTATCAAGTCCAAATGCTTTTTGATCGCTCTGTGATAAATGTTTAATATTGAAGTATACGTCCATAATAAAGTCTTCTCTAATAGTTAATTCATTTTCAATAGAAAAGAAACTTTCTATAATCACATAAGTGATATCGGTATGAAAATCTTTACTCTTTAAGGATTCATATTTACTATAAATACCTAATTCCTGAGATTCATTTAATTCCTGCATTACTTTTTTAAAGCACAAATTAACGCGCGGTTGAATTCTGAAACCTAATTTAAAATCAACACGCATCACTTTATCATCCACTAATTCACGAATAGAATATTCCATTCCATAGGGAGAATCGGTTCTGTCGATATGCAAGAACCAGTAAATATCAGCACGTTTTGGTTTTCTATTCAAAATAGAATCAATGATACGGTGTTCAATTTCACGGTAATTATTAGCCTTGGTCAAGTACACCAAGTGCGTAGCATATTTAGGTATATCCTTATCAGCACTTAATTCAGAAAGTGGTTCTAAATAATCTTTCAATTTTACAAAGTCCAAATAACGATTGGTAATTTTTCGAGCTCTATGCCAAATCATCATCACAAAAATCATACTGAATGAAAAGACAAACGTAATCATTGCTTCATGAATTTTCACTACGTTGGCAACAAAAAAGGAAACTTCAACAATAGTAAAAATTAAAATAATTATAGCGACCAACCACTGACTCCATCTTTTAACATTTAACATGTAAAAATTAATTAAAATGGTGGTCATGATCATGGTGACAATAATGGAGAAACCATAGGCAGCAAGCATGTGTTCACTCTTTCTAAAATAAAGTAGCATGGTCACACAGCCTACCCATAGAATTAAATTTAAACTAGGAATATAAATTTGACCTTTTTGGTCAGTTGGAAATTTTACGGTGACACGTGGCCAGAAGTTTAAACTAATGGCTTCGTTTATTAAAGTAAATGAACCACTAATTAAAGCCTGACTGGCAATAATGGTGGCAATGGTGGCAATTCCAATACCAATCAGTAAAAACCAATGAGGCATTATTTCAAAAAACGGATTAATACCATTTGAAGTAGTGCCCACATGATTTAACAACCAAGCACCTTGTCCCATATAGCTCATAACTAAAGCAAATTTTACAAACATCCAGCTTACCTGAATATTTTTACGGCCGCAATGACCTAAATCGCTATACAAAGCCTCCGCTCCAGTGGTACAAAGGAAAACGGCACCCAGTAACCAAAAACCTTTAGGGTAGTTAATTAATAAATCAAGTCCATAATAAGGATTCAAAGATTTAAGAATAGAGATATTACCAACTACCTGAATCAATCCTAAAATTAAAATCATGGAGAACCAAAGCAACATAATTGGGCCAAATGCAAACCCAATAATCTTAGTACCAAAACGTTGAAAGAAAAAAAGTAAAGAGATAATAGTAAGTACAATACCTACCGTTAAATTATTACCTGGTACAATAATTTTTTCTAGGCCTTTAATGCCCGCCAATCCTTCAATAGCCGAAGACACAGAAACGGGTGGTGTAATCATACCATCGGCTAATAACATCGCAGCCCCAATAATGGCAGGGATATAAATCCATTTTACATAACGACGAATTAAAGCAAACAATGAAAAAATTCCACCCTCCCCGCGATTGTCTGCGCGAAGTGTTAAGAACACATATTTAAAAGTAGTCTGTAAAGTTAAAGTCCAAAAAACACAAGAAATAGCACCGTAGATTAATTGTTCTGTAATTACTTTATGATTGATAATGGTACTAAACACATACAAAGGGGAGGTTCCGATATCACCATAAATAATGCCAAGAGTTACGATTAAACCTGCAACAGAAAGTTTGTGTGCATGTTGCCCGCCAGATGTTTGTGCCATGGATCAGAGTAAATTGAGAACAAAGTTTATAAAAATAATAATTAGAAACAGCTTATTAGGCTAAGTATTTTACAAATACCCCCAACTATTTTTATTAAGGCTTGTAATTACCCCATTTTGCTTCCACTGCTTTGAAGCGAAAATCAAAAATTCCTTGCAGCTGCTTTTTGACCATAACTAGCTGGGCAATATCGCCTAAAAAGCCCAAAGGAATTTTATAATGCACAATATCTTCCATTTTTACACCCCCCTTTACCTCGGTAAAATGGTGCTGATGGTGCCACATGGTATAAGGACCAAAGCGCTGTTCGTCTATAAAATAGGCGCCTTCCTTCACATGGGTAATCTCGGTCATCCAATACAAAGGAATCCCTAAAAGCGGTTTTACCGTGTATTCTATAATTTGGCCGGGGTACATTTTAGCGCCATGGTGCTTGCTAATAATATTGAAACCCATTTTTTCAGGGGTAATTTTAGCCAGATTGGCTGGGCTACTAAAAAAATCCCAGGCTTCTTGCAAAGAAATGGGGATGAATTGCTCGGTATGGATGGAATATACTTTTGACATACCTATACAACAAGCCATTGTCGTTTTTGTTGTCATAAATCGCCATAAAGCCATTAATTTTATCCTATGATTAGTAAAGCCGACCAGCTCAAAGCTTTTAATGCCATTTATTCAGCACTGAATACAGCGCAAAAAAAAGCTGTGGACACCATTGATGGGCCCGTGATGGTCATCGCCGGACCGGGCACAGGCAAAACGCAGATATTGGGCGCAAGAATTGGTAAAATACTTTTAGAAACCGACACTGCTCCTGAAAATATCCTTTGTTTAACTTATACCGATGCTGGCGCCATTGCCATGCGCAAAAGATTGGTTGATTTTATAGGGGCCAGTGCCTACAAAGTAACCATTTCCACTTTCCATTCTTTTTGCAATGACATTATTCAAGACAATTTGTCCTTATTTGAAAAACCAAATTTGGACCCCATTTCAGAATTAGAAAAAATTGAGCTGCTAAAAATATTGATTGATCAATTTGATAAAAATAATCCCTTAAAAAGATACCGTGGCGATGTGTATTATGAAATGAGTAATTTAAGTAGATTGTTCAGCGCCATGAAAAAAGAAGGCTGGACCACTGCCTACTTAATTGAACAAATCAATAGGTACATTACAGAGATCCCTACCAGAGATGAGTTTGTGTACAAGAAAAAATACAAACAATTTGAAGCAGGAAGTTTGAAACAGGGATTGGTAGATGCTGCTTTGGAGAAAATGGAAAAATTAAAAGCCGCAGTTGTTTCTTTTGATACTTACCAAGACTTGATGAAAAGCCACAGCAGATATGACTTTGACGATATGATCAATTGGGTGATTGCCGCCTTTAAAGAAAATAAAAATTTATTAGCTCAATACCAAGAAAGATATTTATACATATTAGTAGATGAATACCAAGATACCAGTGGAACACAAAATGAACTGGTACAATTACTGGTGAATTATTGGGAGCAACCCAATTTATTTGTGGTGGGCGATGACGATCAAAGTATTTTCAGGTTCCAAGGAGCCAATGTGGAGAACATGTTGCATTATCAAAAGCAATACGAACAGGATTTGGTGACCATTGTTTTAGAAAACAATTACAGGTCTACCCAACCCATCTTAGACGCTTCCACTTTGCTCATCAACAATAATCAAGAAAGGTTAATCAATAAAGTAAAGGGTTTATCAAAAAACTTGATTGCTGCTTTACCCGAAAATATTTCCATCAAGAATCCGCCCATCATTGCCGTGTACAACGATCCACAAGAAGAGATGATGGCCATTGCGGAACAAATCAATCAGCTTATTGAACAAGGCATTGCGCCCAAAGAAATTACGGTATTGTATAAGGAGAATAAATATGGAGAGGAAATTGCGCATTTTTTGCAACAAAAAAATATTCCTATTTACAGCAAAAGAACGGCAAATTTATTTGATCAAGTATTGATTCAACAAATTATAAAAATTCTAGATTATTTGGCCTGCGAATGGGATCAGCCCAATGAAGGCGCTAATTTATTGTTTGAAATATTGCATTTTAAATGGTGGCATATTTCCCCCATTACCATTGCAGTATTGACCACCGAAGCCAATCAATTAAAATATGGCAATGATGAAAAATCATTTCGTCAAGTCTTGATAGAAAAAACACAGGATGCACAAATTAATTTATTTGATCAAGGTGGAATAGCTTCAGTAGCTAAGGCCATGAAAGTTATGGAAGATTTGATCAGCCAGATTCCGAACGTTACCTTATTAAATTTATTAGAACAAATACTTCAAAAAACAGGTATCATTCAAGAAGTACTTACCGGCCAGGATAAAAATTACGAGTTGACCTTAGTGAGTCATTTCTTTGATTTTATCAAAGAGGAAACCCATCGACACCCTAATTTACATTTGAGCAGTTTGGTAGCCATGTTAAAATTGATGCGCAGAGAAGACATACGCTTACCCTTGCCTATTACCACGGGCAATGACGCAGGTGTAAATCTATTGACCGCACATGGAAGTAAGGGCTTAGAATTCAACTATGTTTTTTTAGCAGGTACCAATGCACATTATTGGGAGAAAAAAAGAAGTACCGCCAATGCGGGGTATAATTTACCAGACACGGTATTAAGTAGTTTAGAACATGCCAATGACAAAGAGGAATTGAGAAGATTATTTTATGTTGCCATTACTAGGGCCAAACAGAATTTAAGTATTTCTTACAGCCAATACAAAAGCGATGGCAAAGAAGCAGAGCCAAGTCAATTTATAATTGAACTTATTGAGGGCAAAGAAGCCAGCATACAAAAAATGGAAGTGTCCGATGCCCTAAAAACTACCTATACTTTACTGCGATTGCATGCAGCCCCAAGGCCAGAAATTCAGCAACTAGAAAATGATTTTATTACCCCTAAGCTGGAAAAGTTTTCGATGAATGTAACTGCACTCAACAATTATTTAAAATGTCCTTTGCATTTCTATTACAATAGCTTGATACGCGTGCCTTCGGGCAAATCTGAAGCCACTACTTTTGGATCGGCGGTACATGATGCCTTGAACAAATTATTTAAAAAAATGCAAGAGGCAGGCAATGTTTTTCCCGATACACAAACCTTGGTGCAGGATTTTAATTATTACATGAACAGGCATCGGGAAGCATTTACGCAACAAGAATTTAAAGACCGAAAAGAATTGGGCGAAACTGTATTGATCAAATATTATGATAAGTATGTCAACGAGTGGAACAAAGTGGTCACTACAGAATACCGCATAAATAATGTGGTGGTCAAAGACATTCCATTGAAAGGCGCCATTGACAAAATCGAATTCAATGGCAAACAAGTGGTGGTGATAGATTATAAAACGGGCAATATTGAAAATGCAAGAGAAAAATTACAAGCACCTAATGATAAAAATCCATTGGGTGGGGATTATTGGAGACAGGCGGTATTTTATAAAATTTTATTAAATCATCATCCCAAAAACTGGGAAGTGGTGAGTGCCGAATTTGACTTTGTAGAACCCAATAAGAAAAAACAATTTGAAAAAATAGCCATCTCCATTACAGATGCCGACTTGACCACCGTAGGCCAACAAATACAAATGGTTTGGGAGAAAATTCAAAACAAAGATTTTTATACTGGTTGTGGCAAAGAAGATTGTCATTGGTGTAATTTTGTTAAAACCAATGAATTGGCCGTGGCCTTACATGAAATAAAGCATGAATCAGAATCAGAGGAGGAATAAATAAAGTAAGTTTGCAGGGTATGAATAAATGGACATTTTTGAAAGTTTTGGCCCTAGGCTTTTTTGCATTTAGTACTGCCTTGCAAATCACAGGTTGTGCAAATATTGTGCCCCCTGGTGGTGGACCCAAAGACAGTTTGCCCCCTTATTTAGTGGCTGCTAAACCGCATGATTCTTCTTTAAACATTCAACCTAAAGAAATTCTAATTGCCTTCAATGAATTCATTGTCAGTAGCTCGATACAAGAAAACTTAGTCATCTCTCCTTCTTTAAAAATGGTTCCTTTGGTGGATGCAAAATTGAATATCCTAAAAGTGCGCATCATTGACACCTTATTACCCAATACTACTTATAGTTTAGAATTTGGCAATGCCATTAAAGATGTGAATGAAGGCAATATTGCTAACAATTTTACTTATGTTTTTAGTACTGGCGATCATTTAGATACAGGCACACTGAAAGGCGCTGTAAGCCTTGCCGAAACTGGCAAAATAGACACTACCTTAATCGTTGTATTGCAACCCGCCGAAAAAGATTCTGCCATTTTTAAAGAGAAGCCAGTTTATTACACTAGAATTAATAGTAAAGGAAAATTTGTATTTCATTTTTTACCACCCAAGACCTACCAAGTATTTGTGTTGCCCAATGATTACACCAAAAAATACGACGACAGCACCAAACTATTTGCCTTTGCCAACGAACCTATTGCCATCCAGCCCCATACTGATTCAATTCATTTGTATGTATTTCAGGGGGCTAAAAAATCGGAAAAGAAAAAAACTACCACGGGCAACAAAACTGCCACTAAAATGGGCGCCATCTTAAAGTATGCAAGAAATTTAGATGGCAGTGAGCAAGATTTATTGAAAACTTTAAACTTGAGTTTTGAAACACCTGTACATCTCAATGATAGCTTCCCTATTTTACTTTGTGACACATTAAACAATCAACTAGAGGGCTACCAAATATACATAGACAGTTCACGTCCAGAAACAGTGGTCATTGATTATCCTTGGGCGGCTCAAACCAAATTTCATTTGATCATTCCTAAGGCCAGCATCAAGGATTCTTTAAACAATACTTTAATCAAAACAGATACCCTTGCATTCATTAGTAAATCTGAATTTGCTTATGGTGCCTGCATCATTAGAATTAATGGCTTTAATGAAAAATTAAATCAAGTACTGTTATTGACACAGGAAGATAAAGTTAAATACAGTTACCCCATCACTAAAAATACCCTCAACATTCAAAAATTACCTCCAGGTGATTATGTTTTAAAATTATTGAATGACAAAAACCAAAATGGAATATGGGATACGGGTAGTTATTTTGGTAAGGCGAAGAAACAACCCGAAACTGTTCATTTGCTTACCACCCCATTAAGTATCAAAGCGAATTGGGAGAATGAATTAATATTAATAATTAATAAGTAGTTTTACATATTATTTTAACTTATGCAATTACCCTCTACCTTATTGGAAAATGCAGTGGCAGAATTTGCCAAGTTACCAGGCATTGGAAAAAAAACAGCCTTAAGATTGGTTTTGCATTTATTAAAACAAGAGGAAGGCGTCACCAATCATTTTAGCGAAGTGCTGATTAAAATGAGAAAGGAAATTCAATTTTGTCAAAGATGTTACAATATCAGTGATGGTAGCATTTGTTCCATCTGCGCCAATTCAGGAAGAAAAAAAGACACCATCTGTGTGGTTGAAAACATACGTGATGTGATTGCCATAGAAAACACGCAACAGTTTAATGGCACTTATCATGTTTTAGGGGGCATCATCTCTCCCTTGGATGGTATTGGGCCAGAGCAATTGACCATTGAACCCTTAATTGAAAGAGTAGCCAAAGACAAAGTGAGTGAATTGATCTTTGCCTTGAATCCCAATATACAAGGAGATACCACCATTTATTACATTCAAAAAAAGCTCACCCGTTCCAATTGCCTCATTACTACCATTGCTAGAGGTATCGCTTTTGGAGGCGAATTGGAATATGCCGATGAAATGACCTTGGGTAAGAGCATCTCCAATCGACAACCCATCCACCAATACATCAAATAGGAAAAATAAGAAAAAATACTTAATTTTGATGTTCAAACATTGAATTATGAGAATACAGCTATGCGCATTGTTTTTATTCGTTGGATTTGCCCATCCCCTATTGGCACAAAAAAAATATAGTACCAATAATGCTATTGTGCATTTTATTGCTGCCGACGACAATGACATTGACGCAGTGAATAAAGAAGTTGTTAGTCGCTTAGAAACCAATGGTGACATCAGTTTTATCCTACTAGTAAAAAATTTCAAGTTTGAAATGGAAACCATGCAAGAACATTTTAATAGTGAATACTTAGAAAGCGATAAATTTCCGCGTGCCTTTTTTTCTGGTAAAATAAGCAATATCAATAGCGTCAATTTTACAAAAGATGGTAAATACCCCATCATCGCAGCTGGTAATTTGCAAGTACATGGCGTAAGCAAACCCATACAAACCAATGGTTTTATAGAAATCAAAAATGGACAAGTAAAGGCAAGTACTCAATTTACAGTTACCTTAAAAGACTTTGGCATTGGTGGAATTCTAATCAAAATGGTGGCAGATAAAATAAACATTGATGTGACTGCTTCCTACCCTTAAGCTAAGCCCAAATGGTCTTTTTGCTTAATTTGGCTACAATACAATAGTGTATTAACTTTGCACCGCATTGCAGGCGGATTTGTTTATTGTTCAACCTGCCTTCCGTAAGGAAAAAAAAGAACTAATAAACGATACTATTGACACCCCCCACTTTTTTAATAGTATTATTAGTTGCTCTATTTTTCTTTTGGATACATGCATAAAAATTTATTTATGTCAATTCAAGAGACGCTCAAAAAAAGAATATTGGTCATTGATGGTGCCATGGGTACCATGATTCAGCGCCATAAATTAACGGAAGCCGATTACCGCGGTACAAGATTTGCCGATTGGCCTTCTGATCTTAAAGGCAATAACGACTTACTATGCATTACCCAACCCGCCATTATTACGGGTATTCATTTACAATATTTAGAAGCAGGTGCCGATATTATTGAAACCAATACTTTCAGTAGTACTTCTATTGCCATGGCCGACTATGACATGCAATCATTGGCTTATGAATTAAATGTGGCTGCTGCCAAATGTGTGCAAGAAGCCATTAAGCAATACAAATCAAAACATCCCAACGCTACAGAGAAATATATAGCAGGTTCTATTGGGCCCTTGAATAAAACTTTAAGCTTATCGCCCGATGTAAACAATCCTGGTTTTCGCGCCGTTACATTTGATGAAGTAGTAACTGCTTATACAGAACAAATTAAAGGATTGGTGGATGGAGGTGTGGATGTGATTTTAATTGAAACCATTTTTGATACTTTAAATGCGAAGGCCGCCATATTTGCAGTGAAAGAATATTTTAGAAAAGAAGGTAAGCCTGAATTACCTATGATGATTAGTGGCACCATTACCGATGCATCGGGTAGAACCTTAAGCGGTCAAACCTTATCAGCCTTCTATACTTCAATTGCACATGCTAAGCCTTTAAGTGTAGGTTTAAACTGTGCTTTAGGCGCACAAGAAATGAGAAGTCATATTGAAGAGCTTTCTCAAATCGCATCTTGTTATACATCGGCTTATCCCAATGCAGGACTGCCAAATGCCATGGGAGAATATGATGAAGAGCCGCATCAAACAGCACATTTTATTGAAGAGTGGGCGAAAAATAAATTTGTAAATATTGTTGGTGGCTGTTGCGGTACTACCCCAGACCATATCAAACATATGGCAGACAATGTAAAAAATATCACACCCCGTTCACTTCCTATTCTAGACCCAACTATTTAAATTATGAGTGAAGAAATAATACATATTAAACCTTATTTAAGATTAGCAGGATTAGAACCTTTAATTATTCGTCCTGAAACTAATTTCGTGAACGTAGGGGAAAGAACCAATGTAACGGGATCTAAAAAATTTGCAAGACTTATTCGCGAGAACCAATATGAAGAAGCTTTGTCTGTTGCAAGACAACAAGTAGAAAGTGGTGCACAAATTATTGACGTGAACATGGACGACGCTTTACTAGAAGGTGTGAAAGCCATGACTACTTTTTTAAACTTAGTACAAAGCGAACCCGATATTGCCAAGATACCTATCATGATTGATAGTTCTAAGTTTGAAATTATTGAAGCGGGTTTAAAATGTGTGCAAGGAAAATGTATTGTGAACTCTATTTCCATGAAGGAAGGAGAAGCTAAGTTTATTGAACAAGCACATATCTGTAAGGCATTTGGTGCGGCTGTGATTGTAATGGCTTTTGACGAAGTAGGTCAGGCCGATACCAAGGACCGTAAAATAGAAATTTGTGCGCGTGCGTATAAAATATTAGTAGGACAAGTAGGATTCGATCCTCAAGATATTATTTTCGATCCCAATATTTTTGCAGTAGCCACAGGTATTGAAGAGCATAATAATTATGCCGTCGATTTTATTGAAGCAACCCGCGTTATTAAACAACATATGCCACTTGCTAAAATAAGTGGTGGGGTATCCAACGTTTCTTTTTCTTTTAGAGGAAACGATGCCGTGCGTGAAGCCATTCATGCCGTATTCTTATTTCATGCTGTGAAAGCGGGTATGGATATGGGTATTGTGAACGCAGGTCAATTAGAAGTATACGATGAAATTGAACCTACCTTAAGAAATTTATGTGAGGATGTAATTTTAAATAGAAACAACGACAACAACGAAGCTACAGAAGCTTTAATTCAATATGCCGATACCGTAAAAGCCAAAGGAAAAGTAGAAGTAAAAAGTGCAGCATGGAGAGAAGGTACGGTGGAAGAAAGATTAGCGCATTCTTTAATCAATGGTATTACCGATTTTATTGATGCAGATACAGAAGAAGCAAGATTACAATACAGCGAACCATTAGAAGTCATTGAAGGACCACTGATGGCGGGCATGAACCAAGTAGGTGATTTATTTGGCGCAGGTAAAATGTTTTTACCGCAGGTGGTAAAAAGTGCTAGGGTGATGAAAAAAAGTGTGGCGGTATTAACTCCATTTATTGAAGCCGAAAAAGAAAGAAAAAAATTAGCTTCCATTAATCCCAATGGCGCAAGCAAGGGACCTGCTAAAATATTACTGGCCACCGTGAAAGGGGATGTGCATGATATTGGAAAAAATATTGTGGGCGTGGTACTTGGCTGTAATGGATATGAAATTATTGATTTAGGCGTAATGGTGCCTGCCGATAAAATTTTAACAGAAGCACAAAAGCATGAGGTAGATATTATTGGACTAAGTGGTTTAATTACACCTTCATTAGATGAGATGGTCTATATCGCTAAAGAAATGAAACGCAGAGGCATGACTATTCCACTTATGATTGGTGGTGCTACTACTTCTCGTATGCATACGGCTGTAAAGATTGCACCTGAATATGGAGATGGTGTAATACATGTATTAGACGCTTCAAGAAGTGTAACGGTGGCTGGCTCCTTATTGAGTAAAGAACAGAAAGCCCCTTTCTTAGTAGAATTAGAAAAAGCCTATGCAGGTTTAAAGAACGATTTTGATAATAAAAAAACAACCAAGCAAACACTTAGCTATGCAGATGCTTTGCAAAACAAAGCAGTGATTGATTGGGAAAATTTTAAAGTGGTAGCGCCTAGTTTTACAGGCAATAAAGCCATTGAGCTCACCGAATTATCGGTACTTGTAGACTATATCGATTGGAAACCCTTTTTCATTGCATGGGAATTGCATGGAAATTTTCCTGCTATATTAACAGATAAGGTAGTAGGTGAAGTAGCTACAAAATTATATGCTGACGCACAAAAACTTTTAACTCAAATTATTGAAGAGCAATGGCTAAGCGCCAAAGGGGCTGTGGGTTTCTGGCCAGCCAGTGCAAATAACGATGATGTTCTTGTAGAAAATGGAAAAGAAAAAATAGCCTTACATTTTTTAAGACAACAAGCTAAAAAAACAGTAGGTCAACCAAATTATTCTTTAGCCGATTTTATTTGCCCAAGCTCAGAAAATAAAAAAGATTTTATTGGCGCCTTTGCAGTTACCATTCATGGTATTGAAAAACACATCAAAAAATTTGAAGAAAACTTAGACGACTATAATAAAATTATTTTACAAGCCTTAGCCGATAGACTAGCAGAAGCCTTTGCAGAATATTTACATGCTAAAACTAGAA